>JAAUYQ010000049.1:39846-186558 GCA_014805015.1 Clostridia bacterium
GGCGGAACTTGCCGACGCTCTTGAACGTAGATGCCACGAGAACGGCCCAGACGAGCACGCCAAGCAGCANGTACGTTNCCATGTTNGNATACGGCTCAAAAGAAAANGGCCGCATCATCTCCACGTTTACAAACGAGTNAACNACGTCGGCCGGACTTCCCCGGTTGGCNTCAAAAGCGGCTCCGCCCTTGAATGCCATCCAGAGTACAACTATGAGGAAGCAGCCCCACAGAACAGCCATGCTCTTCCATGTGACTTCCGCTTCCTTCTGCATTTTTTTCAGGTCGCATCACCTCCTTTGCGGCAGNCANGACTCCAGCTCAGCGCTCGGGACCNGTCATGACCGGCTTTTTGGCCTGGCTAATGTTTTTATCATGAGTCTGCGGCGGATACGGGCCGCGATCGATCATNTTNACCGCCTTCTTTACTGCNTTCATCGCTGCNGTGAGTGGAGCAAGCTGCGTTTTGTCCTTCTTGCTGAGATGCTGCAGTATCAGCGGAGTGTTTGCCAGGTTCCTGCCGCCAAGTTTTGGCGGGTCCGGGAGTCCATAGTGCTGACACGCAATCCTGGCAGCAACGCCGTATACTTCCTTTTGCTGTTCGCTCAGATCAGCCGGCTCTTTAAGCGCTTGCCCTGGCCGGTTTTCACGGTATGCTTCAAAAACNGCATCNGCAACAACATTGGCTGCCTCTTCCCGTACGGGCAGGCTGTGTCCGTCCGCCGGCTCTGTACCGTTGCGGCTGAAGCCGGACGCCTTNCCAAGCGCNGCCAGGATCTGTTCCGGCGGCAGCGGTTCCNGCCGTTCCATCGGGATTTTCCCGGCAGCCGGNACGNTATCCTTCATCTCAATGAACGGCCGCATCTCGAACTCTNTTTTGTCCTTGCTGTCCGNGCCGCGCGNNGTGCAGACNTCAACCGGATCCGCGTGTGCCTGTATGGTGTATCCCTTCCGAATTGCCTCTTCCGGTTTTATGAGCCTGTCCACGTTCGTATTCTGGGCCATCTCGGCCAGGATGTTTGAAGCGCTGTGCTCCGGGTTTGCTGCTGCGGTGTGAATGAACAGCCCCAGGCTGTTTGATTCCAGCACCTGCTTGGTGCCAGCCCTGGCGAGCGTGTTGTATGGCTTAGGATCACTGATGACTGCTCCGTCTGAGCGTTCAGTGCGGTCGCCGGCCTGCTCTCTCTTCGCTTCCAGGCTTTCTGGGAGGGATTTTCCGATTCTGTCTTCGGCTGCTTTCACCTGATCCCTTGTAGCCGGCGCAATATCAGCTTCAAAGCCGGCTTCCTTTGCAGCTTTCAACAGACCACCTGTGTCCGCCGCGTCACACATAATCAACAGCTGACCTTCGCTTGGTACGGTCTTTCCATCAGAACGGAGCATCAGTTTATCCCCAGGTTGGTCCAATAGCTCCGCACTGATATTCCAGTTTTCGCATGCTTTCTCCAACGCATGGTATGCGTTTATTGGATCCTCATGCTTCTTTTCAAGATCAATCACCATAACCGCAAAGCGGGTGTCCAGCGTGTCCGGCACCATGCGCTCAAGGTCGTCCTGTGTGAGGCCCGTTTTGGCAGCATACTGCTTGGCTGCTGCCTGGTGGGCAGCTTCCGGGGTTGCACCCGGCATTCGCATAGCGCTGTCGTATGCAGATTTATAGGCCGGGCTTGCCAGCATGTTTCGGATCCGGTCGCGGTCACTGTCCGGCTGCAACTGGTCGAGATTGTGTACTTCAATCTCACTACCACCGCGTTCATTCAGTGATTTGTTCATTCTGTTTGCGTCGCGGAATGATGTACGCGGCGGCTCGTCCGCTTCGAGAACCTGAAACCCGCCAACAATCTCGCTGCCGCTTGCTCTTGCTGCATCCCTGAACGCATCCATCTGATCGTCCCGGACGAGAACAAGGTTGTCTCCATCGTGGTAGTCGATATCGTCCTGTCCGGCCATGGCTTCCCGTATGTCCTCCTGGCTCATTCCCAGCTCCTGCGGCGTGGCAGTCCAAACGTCCCGCCGCTGAGTCTCGCTTTGCAGGGCGTTCAGATCTCCCCGCGTGACGTAAAGCGACATGGATGACATGGGGATCTGGTCAAACGCTGCATCCTCGCGGCTTGTCACGGTATGCACAGCTTCCTCGTGGGATGCAATGTGTCCGCCCATGTCATTGATCAGCGGCTGCATCAGTGGCGCATCCGAGGCGCGGATGGCAATGCTGACCGTGTTGTCGCTGAGGCTCGGAACCATAGCATACGGTACGTGCATCTCACGGGCTGCCTGCATGAACTTGTCCTGGTGTTCTTTCGGGATCGTGTACACAGCCAGCTTTGAAGCGTCCCCGCCCACATTCCAGAGCAGTGAGTTTACGGACGCCCTGCCGTTCAGCATGTACTTTTTGTGCATCCACTTAATGAGTTTTCCAATAAGACTCACGACGCCCTTGGTGAGGCGCAGAACGCCCTTGCCAACAGCGGCCGAGACACCCAGTCCTACTCCGACGCCGCCGGCCATAATCGGCCCCATCAGCTTGTACATTAAGGTTCCAGTCTTCGTGAACACATCAATGACTTCACCGGTTTCTGTACTCATGAATTGCTTCCACCTCCTTCATCCGGCGTTCTTGTTCGCTCCCGTTTCTGCAGTCTTTCCAGTTTTCGCCTCTGCTTGGCCCGCTTATACGCTGCCATTGCGGCACGGACCGGCGACTGCACCCTGGCGTTGCTTACGCTGCGCCGTTTCTCGTGCATTACGTCTGCCGTAAACTCGGGATTATCAATCTTATGCAGATCCATGTTCTCTTCGAGCGCCAGGCGGAGTTCTTTCATCTGCTCGTCCGTATAGTCGCCATGAAACTTCGGATACCGTTTCGGATCCACGACCGCCAGCCGCCCCGCCGGCAGGCCTTCCTGCTCAGCCAGATACAGCTGCCACATCTGATTGGCGTTGAACCGCTCCTGGGCATACACCGTGACATCCAGTCCCTGCTCAAGCCCGATCCGGATTAGCTCCATCTGAATGTGATTGAACGGGTTCGGGTCGTCGCCATGCTTTACGAAGGCTGCAAGCTGGTCACCTACACCATTCTCATAAGCAAGCCGCATCTGTCTGAGCTGCATGTCGGTGAGGCCGGCAAACGGCTGCAGGTCGATGCCCTTTTCAATGGCGCGGTCAATCTCGAACTTCACGCACGGCGGCTGTTCTTCTTCGAGGATGGTTCCCGGCGGAAAGTATCCGTCCGCCTCGCTGTCTGCCTCCGTAAAGGTCAGTGCAGTGGGAGAGGCCTGCGGGGCAGCCTGGGCAGGCGTAATCGGCTCTGTTTCTTCCGGTTCATCCGGTCCGCCCGGCTCGTCCGGCTCTTCAGTGTCAAAATCCGGCGCCTCGTCATAAGAAGGCTCGGACATGTACTCTTCATCTTCCATCAACTTTGCGCCGAAGGTACTCCCTCTTCAAACGCGAAGCATTACAGGTGGGAGCGGAATCGGCGATCCTCCTTCCTAGAGAAAAACAAGCCCTGTATTTGGCGTGACAAGCGTACAGTCTTTAGCATTTGCCTGCTTCTCATCGGGACGCTTATCTTCGAACGTGTACTTTTTCCCCCCACTTTGCTGCCCTCGCAGAACGCGCCGTTTCCCGTCGTGCAGAAAAATGCTGCCGGGCAGGTTACGGTTCAGGTTGTTGTACCGCCTTCGGCTTTTTGTGAATAAAAGTCTGCTCCGCATGCTGTTTGCTTTCCTGCGCCCGTATTTCTGGACATTCTTTTCGTGCCACTCGGCAAGCGAATCGTCATCCTGGGCCATCGCTTTGTGCCGGTTCCAGGCGACGGCCTTACCGTCCAGTTTGTAAACGCGGTTCGTCTGCGCCTGTATTCGCGCTCTGTCGTGTCTGCGGTACTGCTTCACTGAATACGGCTCGGCAGGCGCGTCGAAAACGGCCTGCGCCGAGAGTGCGGAGCATGCGATGCAGTAAGCATCGGCGTGGTGTGTTTTCCCGATGCCGTGCGCATCCCGGAACGCTTTCGTCTGCCAGCCTTCGGTAACGGTCAGGCTGTACTGTGACTCAAGATTCTGCAGGAGGCGCGGCATAATCTGATTCAGCACGGACGCCCCCGCATGTTTCTTCTTCGTGCCCTTCTTCAGTCCGCCAATCGCCCTTTGGACATCTGCATCCTTGTGCACCCTTTCGTGACACTTCCGGCACAGTCCGGCCAGATTCTCCAGTGTGTTCATGCCGTTCTGCGATCGGGGCACAATATGGTGCAGGTGCTCGATGGGTTTGCCGCACAGAAGGCACCGCTCACCCTGGATTGTCTCGATGGCCTCACGTACGGAGCCGAACCCGCGCATCGGGCCTTTCTGGTATGCCACACCTTCAATGGCAGGATCGTCCAGCTTCATAAACGCAAACCGATTCAGCTCGATTGCCACTTCAGCAACAGGCAGAATCTTCGAGACAAGGGCCACAACGTTCATGTGCGTCCGGAGAAGCTGCGTCGCCGTCGGCGTCAGCCAGCCGTCCGGCCGCTTGCGGTCTATGAAGCGTGACTCCGTGTTGCGGATATCCTTCACTGACACCGGCTCTTCGCATCCTGGAAGGCTGCGCGGGTTCCACTTGTCCGTTCGTGTGCCGTGCTTTTTGGCAAGTCTCTTCCTCGCCAGCCTTTCCCCGCGCCTCGATACCTGGCGATGCACTTTGCGGCCTTTCATCTTCTCCGGCACATCCTTGTTCCGAGTCTTGACATGTGCTGCAAACAGCGATATTCCGTCTTCGCGTACGGCGCACACGCCGATGTTTGTTCTGCCGGGATCAATTCCCAAAACAACTCTCTGTTTGATGTGCGTCTCTGGTTCGTACTGCAGCTGAATCGTGAACGGCTTTGTACGGACAGCTTTCGCCTTGCCGCTTCTCAGCATTCTTCTTACTTTCCCGAACCGCGTCGTAGGCATAAGCGGCTTTCCCTCGCGGTCCAGCACGTATACTCTTTGTTTTGTGTTTTTCATGGTAACGATAAGTCCGGATTGTTCCGGTTGTGCGCCATAGATTCGGCACGGCTACCCATTGTCCGGGGCTTGGCATCACCCCGGAGTGACTGCATTGGTTACCCGCCGCTGACCGTGTCATATCTCTGCTCAGTTCCCCGCAGTTACCTGCGGACTCATGGTTTCCCACAAGCCCCTGCCTCAAAACCCAACAGGGCTTAGGCGGGGGTTACTTGACTACCGGTCCATGCCCCCTTTCTCCCTGCGTTTTGTTCCGGCTGCCTCGGCGCGGCGCTCCCGCTCCGCAGCCTCTTCTATGCCGTCCTCGGAATCAAGGTGCGGGATTTCTGCCCGGCCGCGCTGCCATTTTGCAAGGCCGCGCCGCTTCTTATCTGCATGCAGAACCGCACCTATCTCATGCTTCCGGCTTTTTGCGGTCATAAGGACTTCTTCCTCTCTCTCAAGCGCGTCCAGCTGGCGGCCGATCAGTGCGGCTTCACTGGCACGCTCACGCGCCTCTCCGTCCTCAGACTTTTGCAGCTGTCTCTTTCTTCGGCGCAGACGCCGCTTCTCAGCCTTGAGATATTCCAGACGGGCATTCAGTCCGGCGGCATCAAAAAAAGCGCCAGAGTGCATTATACGGAGCGTATCGAGCGCATCAGACGCGTGATTGTACTGTTCAACTGTTATGCCGGGGTCGCGGGCTGTCCTCTGCCTGCCCAGGATGACCGCATACTGCAGTAGGCGGGCGGCAAAGGGTGTAAGGCGCGGTCCCCGGTCCGGAACATTCATGTTTCGGTTGTGCAGCCGGAGCGGACCAATGGTCCATCTGCTCCGCTGCGGGATCCGCAGGCTGTCCGGCGTAAACCGGAGCCAGCGTTTTGCTCCCGGCGGACGCACACGGTATCCTTTCTCGTCTACTTCTGTCTCATAGCCATACTGGCGCATCTGCCGCACGGCGAATGCCCTGCTCCCGGTGAGGGAGAGCGCATATTCAAGGTCGCTTTTCGCGGTGCGGCGATAGCTGCCCTTTCTCTGCACGGCAGCGTCCGGACTGCGCTCAGTGACTTTAAGTCCGTAAGCGCGGCACAGATCGTCTGACAGGGCACGGATCTGCTGATCGAGGAACCCTTTCTTGAAATGTGCTTTGTGTCCGTCCACGCTGCTGACCGCATTGATCACGATATGGTTGTGGATGTGGTCGCGGTCAAGGTGCGTGCCTATCAGCGCCTGGTGCCCCGGAAACAGCTTAGCGGCCATCTGCCGGCCTATCTCCTGTGCCTGCTCCGGCGTGATTTCATCATGCGGATCAAACGACTGTATAAGGTGATAGGCCGCTCTGCCGCCGCTCTTGCCGAAGGCATCCCACGTCTGCTGAAACTCTGCAGCCGCCGCGTCCGGACTGGAAAGCCCAATACAGGATGCGTGCCGCAGGCTCCGCCGGCTTTCGGACTGCCGGCCCGATGGTGCCTCCCGGTCAATATCTGTCTTCTCACGGGCAGCTGCATACCGGAGCGCATTATCAAGATGCGAAGTTCCGGCACGGATACAGAGGATTTCGCAGTAAGCCATCAGCGCTCTCTCGCACGCCTCTTCTCTGACCGCGCTTTCTTCTTTTTTGGTGTTCTCGCCTGGGGGCGGTTCTTTCCTTCGAGTTTTATTACGTCCATTGTGCGCCTGGCCCCTTTATCCACGTTCTCAGCCCATTTCCGCGTACCTGCAGGATCGTCTATCAGGGTCAGATATGCCGGATCAGACAGCGGCCATATGATGCCCTGTGCTTCCGGTCCACTCATATCCAGACGCAGATGGTGGCATACTTCAAAAGTCGCGGCAGCTACAGTCAGAACCCACCATGGTACGCCCAGCTGATGCTGGGAATCTGCCGGCGGCACATTCTTCATCACAGCGGATGCAATTGCTGCTACGGCAGCATCATCCTGTCCTATGCAGCCCTTCGCAGCTTCCGCTGCGAGGTCGTCACAGTTGAGGTAATACAGGATTTGCATGGCGCTGCGGTAAGGTTCTCTTTCTGTGCGCGGATACTTCCGGCCCCGGACCGGTTCCACCTGGGACCAGTCATACACTTCCTCCGCCCTGTAGCGGAGACGCGGGCCACCGAGTACCATACGCCGCAGAATGATGCCGTGCCGTTCTTCCTCCGGCAGAACTTTGCAGCCAGCCGCAAGCCATTTCTCGCGGCTCCGCAGATCAGTCGCGTCCGGCATCTCCCCAATAATACAGAGGGTGTTGACGCCTCCAATCCCGATATGTCCGGATGCAATCTTCAGATACCGCTGCATGCCATCGGGGGTTCGCAACCAGCGCGTGTACCGCTCAGCCCGTTCAGTAATAGGGCGGATGTCCGGAGCCATATTCGGGTCCTCGATCATCGCCTGTACCCGCGCGGCCAGCTGCTGCGCCTCTCGTTCGATCTGTTCCCGTCTCTCCCGTTCGGCCTGCTCCCGCGCCTTTCGCGCCGCCTCCCTTTGTTCGAGCCGCCGCAGCATGTCGTACTCGGCTTCGACAGGACCAAAATCTTCATAGTCAGGTGACCCTGGTGCCTCGACCTCTTCCTCCGCATACAGCGGCACAGATGTGATCTGCAGCCCTTCAGCTACATTCCGTTCTTCGTCCGAAAGCTCTGTATCCGGCTGCCAGTTGTTCTGATCCATGTCGGCCCTCCTTCCCTAACCCTTGAGCACTTCCTTGCGTAAGTCCTGCAGGCTGCTCTGCACACTGCCGAGTGCATCAAGCAAAGCATCTGCCTGGTCCTCTGATACGGAATCGTCAGCCTGCCCGGACCGCACTGCCGCGGTCACCGCATCGCCGATCCGGTTCACTTCACAGGTGAGCTGAAACAGCGCGCCGGAAACGTCGCGGGCAAGCGGCGGTCCCTTAAACAGTTTGCGGCGTATGTACCCTTCCCGCGTGAGGCCCGATCTGCCGGCAGCCCTGTTCAGCCGCTCGGCTTCCTCCGGGGTCAGCCGGAATGGAATCTGCACCGACCGTTTGGGTGCGGCGTCTTTCCTGCCCACGGCTCCGTCAGGCAGGCACGGCTGCCGCTTCGGCCTCCGTGATCTCTGCGCCGCTCTCCGTTTCCGGGCTGCCCTGCACGATAATGCCGTTCGCAGTGAACGAGCCATCCTTGGCAACGGTGAAGCTGAACACCGGGGCTGCAGCTCCGGTCTCGCTGACACCGTTGATGACCTGCCAGACTGCGTGATCTTTTTTGGGCCGCCGTGCCATTACGATAATGCAGCGTCCGTCCTCTGCTCTGCTGACCGTACCCTGCAGGCCGAGTGTCTGTCCGAGCAGGAGGATCATCAGCCCAGCTTTCATATCAGCCGCGCCGACTGTAATGGTATCGTGCGCGCCCACGTACGCGCCCGCGTCAAGCAGGCCCGCCCACAGCGCTGAGCGCCATGTGTCCGGAAGACCGAGTGCCCATGCCGGGAACGCCTTGTCTGCTGTGCCGAAGCAGTCCTGCAGCCACTCGTTCAGTCCCTTGCTTGTTATCCGCAGGTCTGCCTGGCCGTCCGCCGTCTCCCGGATCATCCAGTCTTTCGTGACGCACACGATGGCTTCCTGCAGGACCCTGGCTGCTTCGCTGCTGACGCTTATATGTACCTGTCCGTCCTGCATTGTCCCGGCGGCCACATAAGCGCCGGCAATCCGGAAGACGTTCTCGTTCAGAAGCGCCCGGTCTGCCGGTACTGGAAACGGCAGCGGCTCGATGTCTGCCGGTGAAGCCCACAGCATACCTTGTGCTGCCTGCGCCTCTGTCCAGCTGCCTATAGCTCCGTCTTCATTTCGGCACAGGATCTTCTGATCCGCCGTACATTCGAGTGAACGGCCGCCGCCAGTCAGTGTGACGGTCTGTCCATTCCCCCGCCGAACACCGAGGACCTGCTGCCACGCACCTGTATGTGTCAGCACCATGTCCCCGCTCCGGACTTCCTCTGCGGGTATCATTCCCCGCGTCGTCATGATGTATGTGCCCTTAGCTGCTCCGGGCACTGCAAGCTCCTGCCTGCTGTCTGTCATGCGGTACACCTCCTTCGCACTGTCTGTTTGCAGGCAACAAAAAAGGACCCTTGAAGGTCCTGGCGCTTGTTCTTTACGGTGCAGTTTTGCACGCCGATATGCCGGGCGGATGTAACGCCTGCCCGGCAAAATTCGGCTGCAAAAATGCTATCATTCCGCGATGCTTGCCACCGCTTTTTCGGCTGTTTCCCCTTGTGCTGTTTCTTCTCGGTTAAGCCGTTTTCTTATTTCCGGCGTTACATATGAAACGCTTTTCCCTGCTTGCCGTTACAATAGAAACGGAGAAGNGTTACAGTTNTAACCNNTAGCGTTGCTATAGTAACAAGTGCCGCCGAGGCGTTGCGATTGTAACGCTNTGCCGGGCAGCCGGACCGGGGNCGTTTTNCGAGGGGCAAGTGTGACATANGTGTGACACNAAGTGTGACATAAGTGTGACATTGCCCCNCATAGGTTACGNNCCCTAGCGCGGTCTTCGCGAGGNNGNCTGCANGCCCCGTNNCGGNCGCTCCATCTGNGTNAANCGCGGCAGCTGAGTCCGTGCCGGAGACGGTTCTGCNGGCCTCTGAGCGGGCTTCTGCGGTCCGTCTGAGGCTCTGCGAGTGGCGGCCGGCGGCTCTGCCGGTGTCTGTTTCGGCTGCTTTTGTGCAGCAGCTGTGGCCTGCCTGGGGGCCTCTGCCGGCTTCCCTGGTNCCGTCTGAAAGCGTTTTTGCGGCGCCTCGGCCGGCTGTGAGGCTGGCTTTGACGTGCCTGTCGCCTGTTTCTGATCGGCCTGTGCCGGCGCAGCGGATGACTCACCAGGCTGCCTCACGTTCTCTCTGAGGCGTCTGAGAGCTGGCGAATCCGCTTGCGGCGTCGTTNTTCTTTCCGCTTNNGGNTGATTCTGNGNTGTCGCAGGAGCNGGTTTTGTGCTCTGAGCCNGCGGCCTGGCTGGTGCTTTTGAGCCTTCAGCAGGCTTGCTCAGCNTCTTTTTCTTCTCGGCTTGTAGCTTATCGGCTGTTTCTTTTCGCCTCTTGGCACGGAGCCGGTAGACACGGACNGAGCTTTTGGCAAGCGTCTTNCCGTGCATGGGAGCCATGGGAAAGCGCAGCGCGTCCGTCTTCTTTTCAATATANCCGCNCTCTGCCAGATGCCGGAGCGCACGTTCACAGGTCCGCTCGNTCAGCAGTGTCTTNGCTGCAACGAAGCGTGCGGCGTCCGTGAGGCGCCCGTGCGGCAGCTGGAACGTCTCTTCTGAGCGTNTCAGTATGTCCTGCAGCAGGACCATGTATGCGGTTATGGCCGCACTGCGCTCTTCCGGCGAGTACTCAGCCTCGGGCTGCAGGATGGCCTCCACNTCAAATTCAAAGAGCGAAGTCTGCGCCACGCGGCCTCCCGTCTTCTTTTTNGCACTCATGACTGCGCCTCCATNGCCCCGGACAGCCGCTTTTCCTTCACGCGCCGGCGGTAGCGGCGGTTCCTGAGAGCCGCCGGCAGGACAATGCTGCCGTGCAAAGCGGCCAGNGGGAAGGTAATCTGCCCGGCCTGCCTNTCATGCTCAATAAGTCCGGCGTCCTGCAGGAAGCCCATAGTGCGTGCGGCCTGCATCCGGTCCNAGGCCGGCAAGCGGAGCCGTGTCAGCAAAGACTGANCACGGGTTGTCGGGCCTTGATAAGGTCAGCCGCGTGTCCGGGAAGTGCAGAGCACGNCGGAGCAGGACTTCGTAGGACGCCAGTGCCAGGAGCCGTTCTGTCTTGGAGAGCGGCGAGGGGCATGAAAAAAGCCGGCTGCACTCNTTCTCGAACAGGCCGGCAAAAGCGATGCGGTTGTCTTTCTTCATAGTTCATGTGCCCTTNGCAGGGCCGGCGGCTACAGGTTTGCTTCCTCGAGCTTTGCCATGAGCCAGGTAAATTCTTCGCGCTCAAGGTCCGTCTCAGCATTGTCGATGCTGTCCTGCAGACGGTCGAGNACNAANTCGGGCTGCTTCTCCGCGTGGGGATCACCGCCGAGCAGTTCAATGATCTGCTCTTCCGTGTCGTTAAAGAACACGCGGCGGGGCACCCTGGGCGGGAGCGGGAATTCTTTCAGAATCTCTGCATAGGCATCTGGGTCGTACGTAACAGGTGCGTCAGTCATTATTCATCTCCTNTNCCTGCCGCTGTTTGCGGCGGTTCATNGCATNCCACTCGTNNTAGTCGGCGGGAATGTCGTATTTGTACGANTCGGGCCACATCACGAGGCCGTTGTGNTAGGCATATCCGAANCGGTNAATCTGCTCCTTGGAGAGCAGTGCACACTCTTCAAGAAGCCGGAGAGTGTGGCCGAAGAACTCCGAGGTGATATCATCNCCNCGNGCTTCTGCCTTATCAAGCTCNGCCTGCATCGCGTCAATGATGTGTTCCGGCTGCGGGAGCATGGCNGGATCGCCGCCCATGATGGCAATGTTCATCAGGTCTTCCCAGTTGAACGTGAGGCAGGACGGCGGGATTTCCGTGGATGCTCCCGGCATTGGTTCAAGAACGCAGGCCATAATATCGTCCCAAAAGTCTATGTCGTCGTCCGGGACGTTNTTCATTCCATCCNCTGATGTNTCTGACATTGGTTTTCCCCTTCCAGCTACAGTCTGAGGAAGCAGCTCATGGCGACTTCCTGCGCTATATGATAGTACTCCGAGCCGTCCGCGTGCCAGGCGCAGGTGCTGAAGCAGCCGGGCGTGAGGCCGTCGCGGTCGGTGCGGGCGTAATCATCAGCGGCGCTGACCGAGGGCAGGAAGCTGCGAAGAAGGGATGCTGAGGCCCCGGAGTNCGGGGCTGCATTTGGTGTTTTCATCGCTCTGATCCAGCTTTCACTTTCTTTTTCTGATTCGTNTTCTGCGGTTTCGCCTGCTGACTGGTGCGGCTCCTGGTGCGGATGCGCTCGGCTCCGTTGCGGATCGTGCTGACCGCAGAGGCCGCAGTCTTGTTGGCGATGTGCAGAATGTTGTCCATGGCGGTGCCGTCTTTGCCGTGCTCCGTCACCGCCGGCGTGGCAAACGCCTGCTTAATCGTCTCTGCGGATGCATTGTGCAGGCGCGATGTGAGACGCTGACCGAGCTCNGTNTTNTCGAGATCAAGCCCGAGATTGACGCAGGTAACGTAGGCTGCCGAGCATACTGCGAGCCNTTCGAACTCGGGNTCNAGCTTGATCGGCTCTGCNTTNATGCTCTCCTGCAGCTTCNNCGTGACAGCTCTGATTGCGTCTTCTTTNGGNTCGCCGCTGTANGGAAGCCTCTCAAGGGCGTTCATAACGACCTCCGGCGGGATCGGTGTAGTGCGTTCNTCGGGCGGGATCTGCTTGCCGTCGTTGGCAATCTTGCTCGCGAAGGTCTGACTCGCGTCGTAATAGGGCCGGGCATTGTAGACTTTGTACGTCTCGCCGGTCTCCGGGTTTGTCAGATCCTTGGGCACCCACAGGTACGTGGGCTTGGCTTTCTGGTGCTTATCGACACCGTAGCCGTAGCTCCACCACTCCTGGGCCGTCTTAAAAAGATTGCCGGCCTTGTTCTGACCCATGAGCGCAGCGACNTTCTTGGGGCTGAGNCCNGGGGCCTTGGCATTGATATGCAGGTAGTCCGTGTACCGTACNGGATCCGTAAGCGTCTCCATCGTGGCNGTAACGAGGCTGTCTAAGGTTGCACGCAGGGCTTCCTGCTGCGCCTTGTACTGCTCCTTGGGGATATATCCCTGCCGGCCGCTCTCGTTTACCGCACGCTCCGCAGCGTGGAAATCGCGGCGCTCAGCATCGAGCGGCTGCGTTCCCCTGGCNAGCGGTGCGCTGATATCGTCGTANGTAAGCGGCGGTACNGACGGATCCGGNGCCTTNGGNTTGACCACNGTGTGCACCTTCGGGCTGTCNTGNGGCCGGNGGCCGCCATATCCGGCGTACCTGGAGCGGCCCTTACTCTGTTTGCCGCTTTTGCTTTTCGCCTTACTTTTCNTGGGCTCTTTCGGCTCTTCCTTAGCTGGCTCAGCCGGTTTCTTCNTGATAAGACCTTCGAGCGCACTGTGCAGNGCNTTCTTCTGGGCGGCTTTCGCTTCCGGNGACAGAGCCGGCGTGCCTGCAACCGTCCTCGCGGGAGGCTCCTGCGCCTTGGCTGCAGGCTGCGTCTTCGCCGGCTCCGGCTCATGGGAAGCTGGCTCCGGAGGATCCTTTGCCGGCGGCTCCGTCTCCATGACCNGGGCTNCNGTATCCGCNTCNTCAAAAGACAGGTCTTCTGCNCCGCTGCGTTCNGCCGCTTCCGGCAGTGGGACTTCNGTNTCCGCNTCATNAAAAGACAGGTCTTCTGGTTCNNNTGCNGCCGGTTCCTCTGTCTCAAGGGCAGTATCAGCATCATCAAAGGAGAGATCGNCCGCGTCCATCTGCGGCTGCTCTTCCCATGGCAGCGGCTCCTGCTCAGCNGCATCGTGCGGCTCGGGAGCCGGTTTTGCAGGCTCTGACGCTGCCGGCTGGGCCTCTGCACGNNCCGGTTTCTGNACTGGGCGCGTGGNTTCTTTGGCTNCNGGCTNNGTACGNGNGGGCGCTTTGGCCGGCGCGGGGGCCGCAGGTGCCGGAGCGGTATGCTCTGCTGCATNCCCACGGGTCAGCGGTCCAACCTCAACCTGCTTCGGGTTGGGGTCGATCATGGCGAAGCCGTCCTTGTCGAACCCGAGCGCGGCACCCTGTTCATAGGCCCGGCGCACGTCCGGCGGCAGCCAGCGNACNTCCTCTGTGCCGATNGCCGGATGCAGNTTCGAGGGCTGCGGCTCTTCCTTGAGGCGTTTAATCATNGCNTCAAAGGGNACGAAAGCCTCCGGGAAGTCTTCTCGCATCTCGGCGGTTTCATACTTATCAAACTCAAGCTGNCCTTCCTCGCTGACGTGCGGGGCAAGATCCGGNTGAGCCTGCATGGCGGCAAGAGCCTGCTCNGCAGTGAACGAGGGATACATAACCATGATGTATGCCCCGCGCTGCGCGATGGCGGCGGGNACTTTGGCCGCATCGAGGGCTGAACGCACCTGCTGATCAANCCCNGGTCTGTCCGGGACCATGCTGTAGGTGAGCTTTTCAGCGCCTTTCTCGAAGTTGTAGTTCTCNCTGAGACGCGCGGAAAACTCTTCGGGGCCGAGCACCTGGAAGGCCTCGGGGTNGTGCCGCCAGTCTTTTTCGGCGGCCACAGCAAGAAGNGTGTCCTCGTCCGTGCGGATCTGGNCGGCGCGCTGCAAAAGGCGCTCGGTCATGACATTGGCCGGGACGCTGTACAGGTTCAGCAGCGGACCGTAGCGGCCCTGCTCCACCTCGANAACGAGGGTCAGAAGACGCGTGCGCTCNGTCCANTCAGCCAGGACCGGACTGTCCGGCTCAAGGTAGCTCTGCAGGTTTTCCAGTTCCCAGCCGCCCTTNTCGCCGGCGGTAAACCGGTAGTGGGCGGGCACTTCGTTGCCGTTCTTGTCCGGGCGCATCAGCGGCTCGGTCGTATATTCTTTNCTCTTGGAGTCNTTGCGCCGGTANACGCGTGCATACTGGGTGAGCAGGAGCGTGTGGTTCTGCTCGCTTGCACTGCGTGCGCACATCTCAAGCATCTGCCTGAGTTCTGTCTGCATGGCAGCGGACACGTTGTCTTCGTCGCCTACCATGAGGCTGAGCATGCGTTCGGCGTCAGCCCTCAGTGTTGATGTACCATCCATGTTTATTCCTCACGCAGTNACNAGCGTTTCCAGAANGCCGCGTGCCGGCAGAGGCTCNGCTCTTACCTGCACNTAGCTTTTCACTGTCTCGGCCAGNTCNGCTGCCGAGAGCATGTCTTCGCTGTACTCCGGCAGATGCAGCACGGCTTCCTGCGTCCCGCTCTGCAGGACATGATGAAGCAGTGCCTTGGGACANCCCGGAAANAGCGCCAGGCGCGGAACGCCTGTGAGCTTTCCCGAGCGGCGTTCTCTCTCCATGAAAGCCAGCAGATCCAGCGGATTCTGATAGACATGGAGCGTTCTGCCGCGTCCGGGCACNAACCACGCTGCCACCGGGCCGGTNCCNTCAAGGTTTTTCAGCGTTACGGCACCGCACGTAGAGATGTACCAGCCGCCGTCGGCCGTACCTTCGGCGTTCTGGGANTNCGATATGCTCGGGAAGACAAAGAGATTGCCGCGCGGCCGTACATAGAAAAGGCCGCGGTCCAGCATCGGCTGGATNATCGCGGCGTCTATGCCCTTCCCGGCGAACCACTTGAGGCACCGCTGCAGGTCAGATTCCCTGCCAGTGGCCTCCGGCAGCTCGATTGCAGCACNTGTGACTCCCTCTTCGAGTTCTTTTTCGATCCGTATGCGGGCCACCTTGCGGCTGAACGGCACGCGGTCTTCCTCTTTCATGCGCCTGGGCGGCACCTTATCCGGCCACAGGCCGGCACATACCGCCTCCACGGCATCGCGGAAGCCCTTGTCTGCAAACTCAATCGCCAGGTGGATCGCATTGCCGGCATTGAAAAAGCCGGCCTGTCCGGGCCGGCCGCTGAGCGACTTCCAGTATTTTTTTGTTACGATCACGTCCGGATAGTCCCTAAGTACGTATCCTCTGCCGGTCCGCGTGAGCGGTATGCCGAGCGCACGGGCTGCCGCAATGACGTCTGCATGGGCCGCTGCCTCCTTGCGCTCTTCAAATGTCTCGAGTTTCATCTAGCGTTCCTCCGCCGACCTGGCATCCTTGGCGGCCTGGCTTTCTGAGCGGATCTCTTTGATCTTGTCAGAAAAGGGCCGGCGCTCACTGTCCGGGAGGCCGCGCTTCCCCTGCTGCCGCTCCTGCTCGCGGGTATCTTCAACCCACTTTGCCATGGCCGGTTCAAACTCATTCAGAAGCGCCATCATGGCACCATCACGGCTGAGGCCGGCAAAGCGCATCAGGAATTCCACGCTGCCGCCGCCTGCCTGCGGGCCGTCTTTGCCCTCAGAGCGGAGCGTGCGGTCTTCCCAGCCCCGGTTTCCCCGGTGCACAATGACCTGCGGATGATCCGCAAGCACATAGTTCATGCCGGCTTCGCGGAGCGGATAATGCATCGCTCTGCAGACGTCCGTCACGCGGATGCTGCGGGCACGGCGCATAACCTCGGGAAGCGTATAGGAAGTCAGTTCCGTCATCTCGCATACCCCCTGCTCGCAACAGCAGCCGAGCGTCCGAGGTCCTGTTTTCCCTTGGCTTCCCTGTCGGCATGGATCTGCCGGATAGTCTCAGAGAACGACTGCCTCTGTTCGGCGCTCATTTTGCCCCGGTACGTAATGCCGGTTTCCTCGGCAGTGAGCTGCGAGGGCTTCTCAGCCGCCTGCGTGATACGCTCCAGGTCCGGCAGCATCTGCGGCAGGTAGCTTGAGACCAGTTCCTTCAGGGCGGTCTGCTTGTCCATGCCGCGGAAGTGCTCCATAAACTCAATGGGACCGCCGCCGGCGTTCTCCTTGAAGTCATGCCAGCCGCCGGTACCCGGCCAGACCCTGAGGCCGCTGTTCATGCCCTTGATGGCAGGCTTGAACGTCTGCCCCTCCGGCCTCAAGCGAATGCCCTGGTCCTCGCACAGGCGGGTAACCGGGATCTCCCGTGCCGCCTTGTAGATATCGTCGAGGCTGTACATGCCGTCTGAGCGCGAGTGTGCCTCACGGAGTGCACGTCCCAGCTTCGGTTCGTACCGGTCAAGAAGGGACTGTACCGCTTCATGCGGATCCAGGCCGTCGAGGCGCTGCACGAGGGCAATGACGTTGCCGCCGAGCTTCACCGGGGACGGATCCCACTTGTCATCTGCCGGCGGTTTTACGCCCGGCTCCGGCGCTCTGCCGTCCCGCTTGGGCTGAAAGTCAGAACGTACGTCCTTCCATCCGCGGTCGTCCGGAAAGAGCCGCAGGCACGTAAGGTCCTCTCTTAGCGGCACCTTAAACTGCCCGTCCTCACGGAGCGTGATGCCGCGGTCAGCAAGTACCTGGCTCAGCGGGATCTCGCGGATCCTTGCCATCATCTGTGCTTTTGTATATGCCGGTGCCTTAGCCGCAGTCTGCGCTTTGGCCGGTTTCGCCTGGGCTGCCTTCGGCGCTCTTTTCGGGGGCCTTTTGGCTGCCTTCTGCGCGTAGGTCATATCGCATCCGTTCGCTTTGAGCACGGATCTGATCTTTGCCTGCGAGACCCCGTTCAGCTGCGCGAGCACTTTCACCACAGCCGGTTTTTCCCAGTCAGCTGCCTGGTTGTACTTGCGTACAATGGAACTGACCGAATCACTAAGACCCATTACTGTTCCTCCTTTATGGCAGTTGTGGTTGCTTGCAAACAAATAACGGCAGGTCCCCGGCCCGGCCAAGGAGAAAAACAGACCGCGTAACGCGACCTGGAAAAGCAAAAACGCCGGACCGGCTGCCGCTCAGCGGACCACAGAGCGGCCCGCCCCCGCTCCTGCGGGGATGTCTAGAACAGACTCTGCCCGATCAGCCAGACAATCAGCCATGCTGCGCCAACGACGGCAGCGATGATGATAAGCTCCTTATCGGACTCCCACATGTTCATGTCGTTTCTCCTTGACTGTTATCTTCAGCCGCCGCGCCGGCCTCCGGAATGAACCCGGCAAGCTCTTCGGCCGTTGGCATGAAGTCTGCAATACTGTCGATCCCGGCACCTTCAAAGAGCGCCGCAATGACATCCTTTGCCGCTGATGCGGCTTCCCTTGAGATGGAAACGCCGGCAGCGCCAACGGAACGGGCTATCTGTGTCCGGTCCTGCGTGCCGTCTATCCACTCCTGCGGACGAAGGCTGTCTTCGCCGCTGATGATGCCGCCGCAGCCGCTCAGCTGGAAGCAGCCTGCCAGCAGCAGTGCGGCAAGAGCCGCTTTGCGTTTTCTCATCACTGCCTCCCTTGCAATCACTGCACAGAAAAAGCCGGCCCCGGCGCAAGGTGGTAAGCGCCAAAACCGGCCCGCGTGCAGAAGATGTGCTGCCAAAGAAAAGCAGCATCCGGATACCGGGACGAAGCCACAACTGAAAGGAGTCTAATCAGAGAATCCCGGTATCCGGACGCCTCCTTTACGCAGCGGAACATGAAGGGGGCTGCCGGCCGCAGGAGTACAAGGGGAATCGAATTGCTCCACAATAGGTCGGCAGGCCGCTGCATGCTCAGAAGCTGATATAAGTACACAGAGGACTGCCGCTGCCGGCATGACTGACGGGGAAAGAACGGTCCGGTCAGCAGCAGTCCTCTGCATGCTTGCAGAGAATATATATAAGAAGGAAAGCGCTCCCGCAGTATGGACAGGAGCGCCCAGGACAGGCTGGTTGTCAGAACTTAGGTCTCTTGCTGTTACACTACTATAGGAGGCGCCTGCCCTGCCCTTCTCAGCGAGGTAGTAAAAAGCAGCCTCAGACGGGCTGCATATATATAGAAGGAAATGCGCCCCAGCTCTTGCAGGGGCGCGCGGCGGACGTGTATGGTTTATCTGGATCAACAATGACATTTTTTTCAGGTACTTTGGAGGGTGTGCCCGCCGTCCTTCTTTTATCGGCCCCGGATGGGCCAGGAATCAGCCGGTAAACATTTTGAAGCCGTCAAGAACTTCCTTTGGGATCTGCGCCGCCTCGGCTTCCAGGTCAGCATCAGAAAACCCGGCTCCGCTCTTGTATGGGCCGGCATCGGCGGCCTGCGCTGCCGGAGCGGACGGTGGATCCGCCTGCCCTCGCACCGTGAAAGCCGGACGCTCTTTCAGCGCCTGTTCAATAGAAGCGAGCCGCTGTTCGATGGCGGCCAGGCGCGTACTGAGAGCCGGCCCGGAGCCATCCCCGCACTCAGCCGGCACCGCCTGCGCTTTGTTCTTTTTGCGCGAGTCCGCATAGGCGTTGATGGCATCTGCTATCCAGTGCCGGTTCTGGTTCTTTTTCTTCTGCAGGAAGTCATACGCCCGCCGCTCGTCCGGGTCATCCATATACAAGTGAATATGCACGTCCCGGCGGCCGGTGCGCGCCGGCATCAGCCGACGCCGCCCGAGGCGAGCAGTTCATAGCCTACTGCATTGGCGCAGATGTCTTCCGTGAACTCCACGTCCCGCATCTCGTCGCGGTGCGCGTCACGATAGAAGTTCTTTATAAGGTAGCTGCCGCCGCCGACAAACCGCGTGACTGCCGTCGAGATTTCAAAGCCGTTCTCGACAATGCGCCGCACGACCATCTCGCACCAGCGCCGGCAGTAGTCACGCATGAGTTCCTTGATCTCGTCCTCAATCGTGACATTGTTGCACCAGAGCACGGCTTCCACCTGCTCGTTGGTGTAGCTTCTGCCGGTTTCTTCTTTAATGGCTTTGGCTACGTAGTTGAGACAGGCAATGACGCCGACCTCGTGTGAGTCGATGGAACTGAGGTCCGGACTGCCGCCGTGCAGCGTGAGCGTATCCATGGTCCACGATCCGATGTCAATAATGTGCACGACCGGCTCAGAACGAAGGTGCGCCAGCTGCTGGACGACTGCTGCATACCCCTGCGGGAAGAGATGGATGTCCTCAACATGGATCTTGAAATTGTCATTGCCGAGCGTGAACGTGTAGTCGCTGTCCGGCCGGCGCAGATACTTGTCAAAGGCATCCCTCTGGCGCTGAAAGTCGCCGATGGGAAGCCCGGCGGCAATCGTCACCGGAAGCTCGGTCCGGTAATCGCCCCGGCTTCTGAGTTCCTTGGCGATGGCAAACAGCGTCTGGATGAAATACTCGTCCGAGCCGGTCTTGTCCTTCAGCAGGACGTTGCGGGCACCGGAAAGCGTGCAGTAGCTGCCGTTCCATTCAATACAGTCCGGTGTCGGGATCGCCGGCGGCCGGTCCATGATATCCACCCCGGCACGGAACGAGACGCTGCGCGTCTTGATCATGCCGAAGCCGTGGTCAATTCCAATAATCATCTTTTTCTCCTTGACTTTTGCTGGAATTAAAAAAGCCCCGGCTGCTGTGCTGGGGCGGGTTCGCTTAGATATTGGCTGCTTTTCAAGCAGGGGCCGTTTCGAGGGCGGGTTCGCTCTGTCCGCCTGCCTCAGACGGCTCGAACGTGTTCACCATGACAGGCTGCGTCGTGCCGCACTCGTCGAAGTACGGCTTCTCACCCTTCTTTGCTCCGTAGTTCAGAAGCTGGGCCTCGTCGCTGAACCGGACGGCCAGCGCATTGCCGTGCAGCTTAATCACGGATTCGTCATAAGCGTCTGCAGAAGCGTTCTGCCAGCAGCGACAGCGGGCCTGGTCGTAAAACTTGCCGGCAGCTTCATGACACAGCTTGGTGTGCGTATGATCGTAGGCACAGACTGTGCTGGTGCCGCAGATCTCCGCTTTCACCTCGTCATAGATGACTGCATGGTTGCGTCCGTGTACCCAGATCTTCGCGTAGCCGAATGCTGTGATCACACTGCCGTCTCCATAGACACCGACTCTGGCCTCTCCGCGCGCAATAACGCAGGATCCGCTCAGAACAACGGGCGGTACCCGCGATTTGTGCCGGATTACGAGCGGCGATTCGGGCGTTCCTCCCTGCACAGCAATGATCCTGTCTGTGTTGGGATACCCTGCAAGCGCTCTGTCCAGGCTGGCCTGGTCTGAAATGAGCTCCCTCGGTCCATCCCTGTCGATGTTGATGTTCATTGGATCATTCAGATTCTTGTTGCCGCAGACCTTGGTCCGCATGCGTCCCTGATTGCGCCGGTGCCGCCTGCGCTTATTGCGGGCGCGGCTGCTCTTTGCACTCTCGCTCATGGCACTTCCTTTCTTGCCGGAAAGCATGGGCAAAGCTCGCGCCCTGCCCTACACTCAGCAATATCTGAGTGCCCCGCTGACGCGGGGATAAGCGTAGGACCTCCTGCAGGAGCAGCTTTAGCAGGCCGCTTCAACCGCAGGCGATCTTCCGCTCCCACCGTGACGGACCGTTCCAACCATCAACATGCACGGCTACTGAGTCTGTCATCACAGTGGCGCTGCCGGCCGTCCTTGCGGAAGCCTGGCAGTCTTGGGATTGGTTTAATATACGTCAAGGTATAGTGCCGCGCTGTTGGGCCAGCATCAGCATCTATGCAAAGCAGCCGGCGGATTGCGCCGCTGCGGTTTGCCTTATGTCAGGCAGCCGGGGTATCTTCGCTCTCTGCCTTTGCCCGGTACGACCGTTCAAGGCGCGCGAGTTCTTCCCGGATGAAGGAGAAAGCCATGCGGATCTGCTGATCCTCAATGTCCGGCTCTTCTCCGTAGCGCTGGTACCGCATAATATACTGAAGCAGATGCCAGCGCTTTTCCGTAGGCAGGATCTGGAAGGCGTCCATCCACGGTGCCCGGATGATAAACACGTCCGGTGCATCCGCTATGCCCTCGCGGATCGCGTTCTGCAGCAGATAGAAGACTGCCGCAAGTTCGCTCCGCACCGCCGGCGGGTTTTCGCCCGTCAGCTGGCAGGTACCGACCAGTTCCATCAGTTCCCAGCGGATTTCCTCGTCCAGCATCACGAACATGTCGAGCCATGATTCGCGGACAAGGAAATGCGCCTGCCGCCCGCCTCCGGTTTCCTCGTTATACTCCGACTTCATAAAGAAGAAGGCGATGGCCTCCTGCACTTCGCCGAGTTCCGGCTCTGCACCGGTCAGCTGATAGTCACGGGTATGCTCAAGCAGCTTCCACCGCCTGCCCGGATCCACCATAGCCAGTGCATCCATCCAGGAGTCCTGTATAACGAAAAAGGGTTCGCCCGCCTGGGGCGCAGCGTGCAGCCTGCCGGCCGCTGGTGCCGGTGCCGATGCCGGGGTCCTCACTTTATTCTTAGTCAATGCTTTTCTCCTTGCTTTCAGCCTGTGCGGCCGAAAGCCTGCATTGCCGTTTCCAGCCTCTTCGCGCGCAGTCCCTGTTCGTGGCGCGTAAGCCACTCTTCCAGTTCCAGCGCCTTGAGGCGGATATTGCGCCTGCTCAGCGCATAGGACCTCATGTCTCCCTCGGCCACAGCCTCATAGATCATTGCCTTCGAAACGTTTGCACGTTCCGCAGCCTCGGCGACGGTAAGAATGTCCGATGTCAGCACCATCACGGAGCCAACCGGGCATTCCACCCGGATCTGCTCGGCAGCGTCCAGCGCGTCCAGGATCTTCTTCATGACTATCGGCCTTGGCATCGAAGCATCCGGACCTTCCAGCCATGAAATATACTGGTGCGTGACGTGCACTTTCTCCGCAAGCTCCTGCTGGGTAAGCCCCAGTGTGATCCGCCGTCTGGCAAGCCACTTGCCGAATGGCCCCGGACCGAAGTCAGGCCTGGTTTTCAGTTCATCGTACATGATTTTTCCCGTCGTCAAAGNTTCAAGTATNGGATCTTTCAGAAACATGATACGTGTTCGTCAGGATTTTGTCAATATNTTGACGGCNATAATGGCATGATTTAANATAAATCTGCTGCTNCGTCCCGTATCGGGACGGTATCNTGACGGCTNNGCCGGCATNTNNGCCAGTANAGTGNCGGNANTNTGACGGCANTCCTTGTGCAGGCTGNGTCTCGNGACAGGTACATACCCCCATAATTTGGCATCATGCCGGCATGCGTCTTTTTTGTCCGGCGATGATTCGCCGCCGCCTCCAAAACCGCGTATCATGAAATGGGGAACGTCCCGTTCGGGATACAGGAGGACACATGGCTGACGATATAAAACGCAAGGGCGGGAGAAAGCCGNCCCCCAGCGAGGCGCAGGATGGCACNAGGAGCCGGATGAGTGAAGCCGAAAAGCGGGCCTCCATCCGCAGNACGCAGGGCAAGGGCCTGGCGACGTACCGCACATTCTGGGGACTGTCGCAGGANNNNCTNGCANANATGCTTGGNGTCTCACGNACAACNATAAGCGGNTGGGAAAGCGGNNCNTACGCAATNCCCGAGGANAAAATNANGCTTGCCGCTGAGCTGCTTCTGGTGCCGGCTCCGGCGCTGATGACAAACAGCAGCCCGAAAGAGCGGATTCAGGATCTTCGGGTGAAGGCCGGCGGCAGCCTTGAGATTGCCCAGAGCNTTNACCGNCGCCTGCAGCAAAAGAAACAGANGGAAGCCGGCAGCGAAGAGGCGCCGGCCGGCACGGAGACAATGCAGCTNACAAGTGCNGAGCGCGAAATNATTGAAATGTACCGNCAGCTTCCCTGGCAGCTGCAGAAAGCCGCCCGTGAGGCGCTTGCGTACCTGCGGCAGTCAGCTGCCGTTGGCGAAGTGTANNTCCGCGANGCGCAGGAAGNGGCGGCAAGNATNGCAANTGAACANATGGAAGANNGCGACTGGCCTGGATAGCNGGCCGCGGCAAGGAGGACTGTNATGAAGAAAGGCCGCACTCCGGAGCGCGGAGTACNTNCNNCGCTGAAGAGCAGAGTATATACAGCGGAAGAGCTGNATCTGATAGAGCAGCATCTGANCGAAACACAGGACCCGCTCCTGTATCCGTTTATTCTGAGCGCCCGCTACGGCCTCCGGGCCGGCGAGGCCTGCGCCGTGCGCTGGTNCGATCTCGATCTGGGTGCCGGCATTTTGCNCGTCCGGGGCAGCATGAGGATAGTTCCAGGCGGTATGCGTNACGGCAAACCGAANACAGCGGCCGCTTGTGCGGATGTTNCCCTGCACCCGGAAGACGTGCAGCTGNTNNNGNCCCTGCGAAAGGAGCGNGAGCAGGCCGGGACTATGCAGGNTGGCTGCCNCTGACGTTCCGGACACNCCNGNNGATGCNGCCGCCCTGGATGCNGANGNNTTTGTNTGCCTTGACNNCNCCGGGAATATNTTCTCNCCCCGCGTACTCACTGAGCGCTTTCGCGGCGCAGCAGGCGGGCTTGGACTCAGAGAGGGCGCATGGCACGATCTGCGCGCATCGTTCGGTGCGCAGCTGACAGCCACTGGTGCAGACGCAGCCACTGGTGCAGACGCAGCCACTGCAGCCGCCGCGTTGCGCTTGTAGCCGCACAGCGCAGGCAGAGAGAAAAGCAAATGGCGGAAATTAAGAAAAAGGAAAACGGCTGGTGGATACGTGTCACCTGGCCGAAGCCGGAGGGTGGCAAGGGCGCGAAGAGCAAAGGCGGCTTTCGCACGAAGCGTGCCGCCGAAGCCTGGGCGCGGGACTATCTCGATGAAGTGAAGCGTGAGCAGGAGCGCGGGGCACAGGTCACGCTGCGGGAGCTTTTTGATATGTACATTGAGCGGTGCGTGTTTCTTGAACGGGCACCTACTACCATCGTCAATTTGCGCAGTAGTTTTCATATATGGTGCGGACTGCTTGGCGAAGGCACCCGCATAGAGGACCTGGGGCCGCTTCAAGTGCAGGATGCAGTTGCGTCCCTGCTGGCCGACGGTAAGAAAATTGCGACTGTCAAGACACGGATCAACCAGCTGAGCTATGTNATGAACTATGCAGTCGGGAAAGATCTTCTTGCAAGGTCGCCTGTAAGGAATATTGAAATTCCGGTGAACCGAGCCAGAAAAGACAATGTCTACACAGCTGACGAGCTGAATTTGATCGAGCAGAANCTGAAAGACACGCATGATTTATTCCTGTACCCGTTTGTGCTGAGCGCTCACTACGGGCTCCGCGCCGGTGAAGCATGCGGCGTGCGCTGGTGCGATCTTGATTTCGATGCCGGTGTGCTGCACGTCCGGGGCAATCTTACGTACGCCGGCGCACCATTCTTTGGCCGACTAAAAACGCCAACTTCACGCGCTGATCTTTCGCTGCTGCCGGGCGACATCGAACTGTTTCTTGCCTTGCGCCGGCAGCGCGAAGATCTTGGCAGCATGCAGCTAAAGGCCGACGAGGTTCCTGACACCCCGATCAACGCGAAAGACCTCAACCCAGCAGAATTTGTGTGCTGGACATCAAAAGGAACTATCATGTCACCTAAGACCCTTAGAGAAAGGTTTCCGCGCATACTCAAGAAGCTTGGTCTCAGGCGGGGCACTTGGCACGACCTGCGGCATTCGTACGGNACGCTGCTCTCGCAGTCCGGCCTTGACATTGCAACCGTCTCCAAAGCTATGCGGCACGCAAACATCTCCATGACAGCAGACAGGTATGTGGCTCCAACACGCGCGTTCTTTGAAACCGCCTCAGCCACCATGGCCTCTCTGCTCGGACAGAACGAAGACCACCAGGAACTGTAGCGCGCATTTCGGCGCAATTCTGGCGCAATACCAATCGCAGCCCGAGAATAAATGCCGCCCACGACGCCGCTAAACAAGCCACCTTTTTTGGTTAGTTGCAAGGCCTGCGGCTATCCACACTTAGAATAACCGCACGCCTTGCAGATGTTGCAGCCGCCCTCATATTCCAGGACTTCCCCGCATTCGGGACATGTCGTCGGCAGGCCCGGACTTTTCAGCTCATCCTGCATCAAGGGTGCCACCTGCTCGCCGCGCATTCTGGCGACGGCCTGCAGAACCCGGCCGATCGCGTCCGGACACGACAGCACCTTGACGTCACCGCCCTTGCGGAGCGTGGAATGACAGCGGATGCCGCGCAGCTGCTCGACCAGCTCGTTGACGTCCATACCCGAGCGCAGTGCCTGCGAAATCAGGCGGCTGGTCGCTTCCGACTGCGAGGGACAGCCTCCTGCCCGGCCGAGGTTCGTAAACACCTCGCAGATGCCGCGGTCGTCGTAGTTGACTGTGATATAGAGATTGCCGCAGCCGATCTTGACCTTCTGCGTGATTCCCTGCGTAACTTCCGGCCGCTCACGGGCTACGATGCCCTTGCTTTCCTCCGGCTGCGGCTCGCTGCTGTTCACCTTGCCGATGTTCAGAACCTGTGAGTCCCGTGAACCGTCGCGGTAAATGGTCACGCCCTTCAGCCCGAGCCGGTACGCGAGCTCATAGACTGTGCGCACATCCTTCTTGGTTGCCTCATGCGAGAAATTGACCGTCTTCGAGACCGCATTGTCCGTATATTTCTGAAACGCTGCCTGCATACGGACATGGTCCTCCGGCGAAATATCGTGCGCAGTGACGAAGACGCGCCGGATGTCAGCGGGCAGTTCCGGCATGTTCTGCACTGAACCCTCCTGCGCCAGGCGCTTCATCAGCTCCGGTGAGTACAGACCACGCTCGCGGAGCACCTGTTCAAAATAGGGATGCCCTTCCACCAGCTCGTCATTGTCCATGACGTTGCGGATGTAAGACAGCGCAAAAACCGGCTCAATACCGGACGAAGTGCCGCAGATGATGGAAATCGTGCCGGTCGGGGCGATCGTGGTCACCGTCGCATTGCGCTGCCGGAGTCTCTCCGAAGCCAGCACGCTTTCTTCCCAGGCCGGGAACGTGCCGCGCGTTTCTGCAAGCTCAGCACTCTTCTCGCGGGCCTCCGTCTGCAGAAAGCGCATGAGCTTTTCGGCCAGTTCCACGGCTGCCGGCGAATTATACGGAATGCCCAGCATGTAGAGCATGTCAGAAAAGCCCATGACGCCCAGACCGATCTTGCGTGTTTTCAGGGTCATTTCCTTGATTTGCGGCAGCGGATAGTGATTGACGCTGATCACGTTGTCAAGAAAATGCACAGCCTCGCGGATCACACGCCCGTACTCCTCCCAGTCAAAATAACTGCCTTCGCGGCCGCGCCGCACGAAGGCACTCAGATTGACGGATCCGAGATTACAGCTTTCGAACGGCAGCAGCGGCTGCTCGCCGCACGGGTTCGTGCTTTCCACCTCTCCGAGTGCCGGCACAGGATTGTCCTTGTTGATCCGGTCCAGGAACACGATTCCGGGCTCCCCGTTCTGCCAGGCCATCGCCACGATCTTGTCGAACACGTCCCGGGCACGGAGCTCGCGGATCTCCTCACCTGTGTGCGGGTCGATCAGCGGATAGTTCCTGTCACCCTCCACTGCCTGCATGAAGCGTTCTGTCACGCCCACAGAGATGTTGAAGTTTGTGATTTCGCTGAGATCCTTTTTGCATTCAATGAAGTCGAGGATATCGGGATGATCCACGCGCAGGATGCCCATGTTGGCGCCCCGGCGCGTACCACCCTGCTTGACGGCTTCCGTTGCCGAGTTGAAAACCTTCATAAAACTGACCGGACCGGAAGCCACACCGCCTGTCGAATTCACAGTGGAGCCGGCCGGACGCAGCCGGCTGAAAGCAAAACCGGTCCCGCCGCCGCTCTTGTGGATCAGGGCAGCATTCTTGACAGCATCAAAGATGTCCTCCATGGAGTCCGCGATCGGCAGCACGAAACAGGCAGACAGCTGTCCAAGTTCCCGGCCGGCATTCATCAGCGTCGGCGAATTCGGCATGAAGCGCAGTCCGATCATCATGTCGTAGAAACGTTCGGCGCTTGCTTCCACATCCGCACCCGGATCAAAGAGCCGGTCACCCTCGGCCACAGCCAGAGCAACGCGCCGGAACATGTCCTCGGGACCTTCAACCGGATTCCCTTCGACATCTTTTTTGAGATACCGTCGCGCCAGTACAGTTAGTGCATTCTTGCTCAGCATTCAGGAATTGTCCTCGCTAGTGTACGCTGCGCCCGCGGCCGGCAGGCACAGGGAAAGTTCGCCCCAGCACCGGCGTGTGTCCCCGCCTGCCGCTGCAGAAGCAGATAGATTCTGTCGCTGGGCGCTCCATCCGCGGCAGCATGCACGCAAAGAAAAACAGTCCCAAAGGACCGTCTGCCGCCTGCCGCCTGTCCGCGGGAGAAGCGCTTCATGAAAATATGACGCAGCGGGGGTTCATTTTGTTGCCCCCGGAAAAAGGCCCCCTGGAGAGGCTGTCCCAAAACTCAGATTCGATTTCTAGGAGTGGGTAACGCGACAGCAAAACCGGTCTGTATAGCTCGCACCGTGGGGCCGAAATTCGGTTAGGCTTAGGAAACGCGAGCAAAGTGGTGCGATGTACGGTGCCTGCTGGAGTTTTGGGACAGTCTGCGGAAACGGGCCGCCATGAGCCGCTTCATGCGCCGAACGGCGCTGTCAGCAGCCGCAGCATGTGCGCCATGGTATCTTCCCCGCCCGAGGTGTAAAGAGAAATGTTGCCGCCGCTGGCTGCCGGAGCCAGCAGATCCCTCTCCGCGAGGACCTGCCGCAGCCGCCTCACAGTCCCGCCCACACCGTCGAAGATCTCCAGGGCGCCACGCAGGGTGCCAGCGGCCTCCTGGGCAAACACATCAGAGACAAAAGTATAGTGCGTGCAGCCGAGGACCAGAGCGCAGACGTCCGCTTCCGCCCTCAGCACCGAGAGCCGCTCGCGGACATAGCTGCGGATCTTCTCCGAACCGAGCTCCTCTTCTTCAACCAGACCGGCAAGACCATCACAGGCAATATTCCGCACCCTGGTTTCGAGCCCAAGCCGCGTGACCAGCGCCTGATAGCGCGGCTGACGCAGCGTGGCTGGGGTCGCGAAAACGGCAATTGTGCCGCCACTGTATTTGTCCGCCGGCGGTTTCACCGCCGGCTCCATGCTGACAACCGGCACCTGGTAGCGCTCGCGCATCGTCTGCACAACCACACTCGTTGCCGTGTTGCAGGCAACCACCATGGCTTTCACGCCCTGCCGGTCGAGAAATTCCGCGCACCCGAGGGACAGCTCCCGGATCGTCTGCTCATCCTTGGTCCCGTACGGTGCGTTCCGGTCGTCTCCGAAATATATGTAGCTCTCATCCGGCAGGAGATGAACCGCTTCCCGCAGCACACTCAACCCGCCCATACCGCTGTCAAAAATGCCGATGGGAAGATTTCTCATACTGTCCATTTGTCGCTCCACCCGTACCGACCAATTATACATGAATGCGGCTGTGCCGTCCTGCCTTGCATGGTTCGTGCCTGCATGCTAAACTAACTTGGTGTGCAATTTTGACAACAACGAAGTACAGGAGTGATCAGTACATGCCAAATATCAAGTCCGCCAAGAAGCGGATGAAAGTTACCGCCACGAAAACGCTGCGCAACAAGCGGGTGAAGTCGGCCATGAAGACCGATATCAAGAAGTTTGATGCCGCAGCCCAGACCGGAGCTGCGGAGACGAACGATCTGTTCCGCAAGGCGACCGGTGCCGTCGATAAAGCTGCCGTCAAGGGCATTATCCACAAAAACAAAGCCAACCGCAAGAAATCGCAGCTGGCAAAACGTCTGAATCAGGCAGCGCAATAAACGCACTCACATGGACCGGCCAAAAAGGCCGGTTTTTTTCTTGTCATCAGGCGGCGAATATGCTGCACAGCAGCGCAAACAGATCGCTCGCCAGTATGTACTGACCCTGTTTGGCGCCGAAATCGATCCGGCTGAGCTGGCGGATTCCCCGGCGCAGCTGATCTGCCGACATGCGTACGCATCTGTCATAGGCCCGGCGGGCCATCCAGTCCCGGGCTCCGGTCGCCGCAGTGATATGGTCGATTGTCTTTTTCATAGGAAACCGAGCATCCCGGCATGTCCTCGCAATCAGCATCTGCCGCAGGGAACCCGCCAGGAGACTCAGGAATCCCATCGGTGAGGCGTCCTCCCTGAGCAGTCTGCCCACCGCCTGCCGTGCCTCCTCAAGACGTCCGCTGAGAAGCAGATCCTGGATCTGGTACATGCCGGCTGCCGGCTCCGGACGGCAGAAGCGGTCAAGGTCCGCAGCCGTGATCTCTCCCTCACAGGCAAAGCTGAGTTTATCCAGCTCGCTGCTGATCACCTGCAGGTCATCGTCGCAGCGTTCCGCCAGGGACTGGGCGCAGGTTCGGGTGATGTGCAGGCGCCGCTGCCGTGCCAGTGTGACAATATAATCGGTGAGCGCCTCTCCACGCAGCGGCACACACTCAATCAGCATGCCTGACTGCAGCAAATGCCTGACCGAAGCCTTGCGCTGGTCCAGCTTCTCACCAGCATCCAGTATGAACAGTGTATGGTCCTCAATCACCATTTTCTCCAGTGGCCGGCTGAGGTCACTGTTCGTTCGCGGCTCGAAAAGATCCGTGTTGCGCAGCACGACCACTTTACGCTCACTCATAAACGGCGGCCGGCCGAGCGCGTCGCGCAGTGTGGTCATCGGCGGCCGGCCTTCATAGGTCATGATGTTGAGCTCCGGGACACTCACAGCTGCGGCCGCAGTGAGCTCCCGCACGCCGACCCGGCGGATATATTCTTCCTCGCCGCAGAGAACCACAGTGGCGGGAAGCTGTCCTGCTCTGACTTTTTTAACGGCATCCCGTACTTTCATCAGTTCGCACCAAGCGGCTCCCGCCCCACAGACTGTCCCAAAACTCCAGCAGGCACCGTACATCGCACCACTTTGCTCGCGTTTCCTAAGCCTAACCGAATTTCGGCCCCATGGTGCGAGCTATACAGACCGGTTTTGCTGTCGTGTTACCCACTCCTAGAAATCGAATCTGAGTTTTGGGACAGCCTCCCCAGCCGTCGAAGAGGGCATGCGTAAGCAGACTTGGCGCTCCTCCTTTCCTGTCCTGCTCCTGGCAGGCACATTCACTGCAGGCAGATGAATCCTGTCTGCCGCAGCTCATGTCACCCGTTCCGTGCTGCAGTGCGGAACCCCTGCAAGTTCAGCGGTATGACGCAGAAGACGAGGGCCGTCTGCGCTGCAGGGAAACCGCACGCTTCCCTGCTCCTCAAGAAACTGTGCGGGAGTGCGCAGACCCACCGGACCTCCCCCGCACTACGCCCGCCAGCCTCCGGGCTGCCTCATACAGAGCGCCGGCTGCCAGGACACTGCCCGCCCACTGCAGCAGGTTGAACGGCAGAGAAGCGAGCGCATAGGCAGCATCAAACAGCAGCCACTCAAAGAGTCCGTATCCGGCCGTCATGACGGCGCCTCCCGCGATGCAGCCGGTCAGGTAACCCCAAAAGGACCTCCGGCGCATCGGTCCGGAAGCCGCCACCGCCATCGCCGCCTTGATAAGGAGCGTAGGCAGCACATAAAGCGGCGCCCCGGCAGCAAGATCTGCAAGACCGCTTCCTGCCGCAGCTGCAGCGGCAGCTGCCGGACCACCGGCAGCGAAGACGCACACAAACACAGCAGCATCACCCAGGTTCAGGTATGCTCCGCCGGAGACCGGAACTGGCACCCGCACCAGCCATGTGACCACGAATATGACGGCCGCCATGACGGCTTCGGTCGTCAGTTTTCGCAATTGATTTGTCTGCATGGATCCTCCTATTTTATGATTCCCGGATTCCGCATCAGCGGATCCAGAATGCAAACGGTGCGGCTGCCCAGATAGTCCTGCCGCTTTCCGTCCACCAGAAAGAGCACCCGGCGCACATTCTCAAGCGAAGTGAGTGTGTTGATGATGGCGAATAGCATGGTCCTCTCATCTTCGGGCGCCGCTTTCGCAAGCATCTGCTGCGTCTCAGCGTCGAAATTCACCACCATCACATTGCCCGCTGCATACACGTCAAGCACGTTCTCCATCGACAGCCCCTCCGGAACAGCCGGCCAGACGTCCCGGCTGTCCAGACCAACCGGACCGTCAAACACGGCACCGAGAATAGAGCGCGGATCAGACGCCGACCTCTCCGGGAGCACCCGTTCCACCATTGTCATCGTAACACCGTTCGGAGTATTCGGCAGACAGATCTGCACGCGGCACCCAAGAAGATCCGCATACTCCTCCGGGCGGCACACAACGCCCTCAAGCGGACTCAGACGCGAGCGCACTTCCACTACAGACACACGAGGCACAAAGTCACAGATTGTGCAGCACAACGCCCCGAGGGCAAGACGCACGCCGCTGCCCCAGTCCTCTATATATGCAGCCGGGTCCCGGTTGAAGACCAGCCGGGCGGTCAGAGTTCCGTCCCCGTTCTCTGTAAGACTGTGCGACAGCAGCACAATGGCCGGATCAAGCACCGGGTGGTAGCTGTACGTGTTGTCAGGTCCCTGCTGCAGTTGCGCCACCAGCGTGGCAACCATGTCCTGCTCGCCCTGGAACACAACACGCCGCATCTCCGGCAGCAGATAAGAATCACCTGGATCAAGAAAGTACAGCGTCGCATACAGATCCGGATTGAGCGCGGCCGCTTTCTGCTCAAGCGTGTTGAATTCCTCGGTAAGATCAGTCGCCCGCGTCAGGGTGCCGGTCGGCACGCTCTGGCCTGTTGCCGGATTCTCAAAGGCCGTCTGCACGCCGTCTATCAGCACGTTCACGCCGCGAACGCCCGTCAGGTCAATCAGTGTGGTTGCCACGGCGAGCTTTCCGGCCGTGAGTTCGGCGTTCGTCAGGTGCACGTCCGGATCACTCAGCAAACAGACGTTGATCACTTCTGTGGAAACCTGCACAGAATCAAGCACGAGGCCTGTACCAACCGGACGCAGCTCCGGAGCCTGCGGCCCTTCAAGCAGAGCGCGCACCACCGCTTCCGCCTGTGGCTCCCTCTGCGACAGGTTCAGCTGCCGCGGTTCAGCCACAAGCTTTGTCCGGTTTTGGTTCGGAAAATAAAGAACAGCATCGAGACTGATCTGCGGCTCCAGCGGCAAATCCTGCGGCCGCAGAGAAGCAGCAGCTTCGCTCTGCACAGTGGGCTCCTGCAGCATAGCGGCCGAACAGCCGGTCAGCAGGAGCGCCGCCAGGATCAGTGCCGTGAGCTGCCTAAAGCAGGAACATGCTGCTGAACGCATTATACGTAATCTTCCAGATGTCGTTTTCCAGGATCAGACGCCGCGGCACATTGGTGAAACTCTGTGTCTCTCCGTCCTGCGGCCTCAGATCATAGCTCACCATGATGATTTCGCTGGTGCCGTCCGGCGCGAGCACATCGTCAAGAACCTGCGGATTGCTGAGCGCGAAGCGTGCCCGTTCGACGTCACTGCGGAAATCCTCAAAAGAAGGCTTGTCCTGGCCGTACTGATTCTTGTAGGCGATAAAGTCATAGACCAGGCTCCAGTCCCGCTGCTCGACGGCTCTCAGCAGCTCGCGCATCGTATTGATTGCCGTAAGCTCAATCTCTCCGTTGCGGGCCAGGGGTTCGCACTCACCGTTCCCGCTCATGCCGGCTTCCTGCAGCGTGATCGGGCGTCCGGCGCCGGTGCCGTCCTCGTCAATCAGGAGCCGCACACGTGAATAACTTCCCTGTTCGATCAAGGTATTCACGACCGAATAAACAGCAAGGAACCGCCTGGTCCTCTCCGCCTGGCCGCTCAGCAGAGTTCCACCATTCTGCACAGCCGGCTGCATGAGAAAATCCCGCGAGAGTGTGACCGCCAGATACTGTCCCTCGGCTGCGGCTGCAACAACCGTTGTCTCAGGATTGATGACCTGCCGCAGGCTGGCACTGCCCTGAGAGGGACCCTCACGGATCAGCTCATTCAGCACCGAAGTCTCGATACTCTCATTGACGGGTACCTTGATGCGCCGGTTTTCTCCGGCAAGCAGTCGGTTGTCCGTGAAGCCGTAGTAGAGCCTTGCCACAATCTCGTCATTGCTTACCGCTTCGGCCAGCGGGTTTACCTGCACGACAGCCGGGGTCGGCACCTGTTCGTCTGCGCTGCAGGCGGAAGCAAGGATCACTGCCAGCAGGAGCATTCCTAAGAGTCTCTTCATCCAGTTTTGGCCGCTTGCAGGAAGTTCCGCTGCAGCCTGCTCCTTTCTGCTGTCCCCTTCAGCTGTCCTTTGGCGGCGGCACAAGCGGCAGACAGAGCCTGAACGTACTGCCCTCTCCCACCTGCGAATCCACCTCCACGCGGCCGCCGTGCATCAGTGCCACGCGGCGCACAATGTGCAGACCCAGGCCAGTGCCGCCTGTTTCGCGCGAGCGTGCCTTGTCCACGCGGTAGAAGCGTTCAAAGATGTGCGGCAGGTCCTCCTTCGGCATGCCGACCCCGTTGTCCCGCACCTGGATGCAGATCTCCTGGCCGCTTTCTGCAGCCGAAATCTCCACGAAACCTTCCGATCCGGAATACTTAATCGCATTCTCAATCAGATTGTTCAGTGCCTGACGAAGCTTGAGCGGATCACATTCAAGAGTCAGCTCCGGGGGAACCTTGAGGATAATACGGACCCCCCGCTGCCGCGCTATCGGTGCGAGCGCGTCGGTGCTTTCCTCCACCGCCCGGGCTACATTGACCTCGGCAATATTGAGCACGGCATTTTCCGTGTCCATCTTTGAGAGGAGCAGCAGATCCGTGATCAGACGGGTCAGGCGGTCGATTTCCTTGTTGATGTCCGCCAGGAAATCCTTGTAGATCTCCTCGGGCACCTGGTCCTGGTAAAGCAGCGACTCGACCAGAATCTTCATGGAAGCCAGCGGCGTCTTGAGTTCGTGAGAGGCGTCCGAAACGAACTCACTGCGCTGCACATCCACATTCTGGAGCCGGTCACACATCATGTTGAAGGTCCGGCCAAGCTCGGCCACTTCACCGCTGCCGGTAACCGCGACTCTGCTGGTCCAGTCCCCGGCCGCAACCCGCAGCGCAGTCTGCGTCAGCTGCTGAACGGGCCGGGCAATGTAACGCGTGAGGACAATGGTCGCTGCAAGCACGGCAGCCAGTCCCAGCAGAAACACCATGAACATATTGCGCTGCAGCATCTCAGCCGTGTCGACAACGTCCTGCACGCTCGTCGAAAACAGCACAGCCCCGATGAGGCTGCCGTCGTGAATAACCGAACTCGTGCAGTAAAGTGCCCAGAAAGAGCCGGCGTCGCCCGTGATCCGGTGAAATCCGTATGCTGAGGCTGCATCGCCCTCGAGCACGGTCTCCACTTCGGGGAACTGCAGAACCATGCCGTTGTATTCAGAGAATGTGTCCGTCTGGACAATGCCAGCGCTGTTCAGGACCAGCATACGGCCGCCGCCGTCCTCATAGCTGTGCAGGCCGAGATTATACAGTTCACCGGCATCGTACTGCGCCAGATAGCTGCTCACCTGGACGCCCAGTGAGCGCACATTCTTGATCTGTTCCTGAACACGTTGATTCAGCAGGTAGCTGTTCAGAATGGAAGAAACCGCGATAAAGGTCAGCCCGTAGGCGATGGCAACCAGCAGAATGTTGGCGAGGACAAATCGCCACCGGATTGAGTGCAGCGCGTTGCGGAGTCTCAAGGCCAGGCCGTTTTTCTAGCCGAACAGACGGCCGATAAGCTCCTGCCCGCCCGCGTCGCCGCTGACTGCACCCGGAGCGGGCTGGTCGAGCCAGTTCTGGAGACGCGCGATCTGTGCACCAAGCGGCTCGCTGCCGTCCTGTTCGTCCAGATGATCCAGCACATCAATGACACCCAGCACAAGCCGGGCGTCGGCAATCGCTGCCTGGCGGTCCAGCGCAGCGGGACTGAGCGGCACGGTCCTGCCGGCAGGTTGGTTAATCAAAAGTCGGTACCTCCTAGATGTCGGCAAAGTAGTAGCCGACGCCCCACTTTGTCAGTATGTATTCGGGCTTGGCGGGATTACGCTCAATCTTTTCGCGCAGCCGGCGGATATGAACGTCCACTGTACGCGCATCGCCCTGGTGCTTCCAGATCTTGCCAAGCAGCACGTCACGTGGAAATACCTGACCCCGGTTCGAGATAAAGAGGTTCAGCAGATCAAATTCCTTGGCCGTGAGATCCACTTCGCGGCCGTCAATTTCCACAGTGCGGTTGGCCAGCGAAATCTTCAGATCCTGGATACGGACCACCTGTGCGGTGATGGCTGCTTTCATTGCCGCCGTGCGCCGCAGCAGACTCTTGATACGCGCTTTCAGCTCGAGCATGTTAAACGGCTTGGTGAGATAATCATCGGCTCCGATTTCCAGACCCATGATTTTGTCCATGTCGTCGCCCTTGGCAGTCAGCATGATGATCGGCACATCCGACTGGGCCCGCAGGAGCTGACAGACCTCCATTCCGTCCCGTTTCGGAAGCATCAGATCCAGCAGCACGAGATCATGCTTGGCCGGATCGAATTTCTCCATAGCCTCCTCACCGTCGTAGGCCACATCGATATCATATCCTTCCAGCTGCTGCAGGTTGTACTGAAGGCCTTTGACCATAGACGGTTCGTCATCCACAACCAAAATGCTTCTCGGCACTGTTCTCTCCTAAATAATATGTTATGTCTCTGCGGCCTGCGGCCGCAGGGTTCGCCTGTCCTGTCCGGGACACTCCACAGTGTCCCAAAGATTAGTATACCACAGGGGTGCCCGCACTCCACAGCTGGTTATCTGCGGGCATGCGCCGTACAATTGAGTACGGTCAGCATAGCAAAGGAGCAGCAGATGATCATCGACATGCACGTTCACATCTTCGCGGACACCCTCGCACCGCGTGTCCTCGCACAGCTCGAGCAAATGTCCGGACTCACGGCCGTAACCGACCTCACAGAGGCGGATACACGGATGCGGCTTCGCGAATGGGGCATCGACATCGGCGTTATGATGCCGATCGCCACCAAACCCTCGCAGCAGCGGACGATCAACGACTGGGCAGCCGGTCTGCAGGGCGGCTCCCTGCTCAGCTTCGGCACGGTGCACCCGGCTGCCGCGGACGCCGGCGCTGAACTGCGCCGCATCCGTAAGCTCGGTCTGCACGGCGTCAAGCTGCATCCGGACTATCAGCAGTTCGAGGCAGACGACCGCAGTGTCTATCCGCTGTATGAACTTGCCGCTGAGCTGGATCTGCCGCTGCTCTTTCACGCCGGCTTTGATCCGGTGTCACCTTCCCACAGTCACTGCCGGCCGGAGCAGCTTGCGCGCATCAGCCGTGACCTGCCGGACCTGACCGTCATTGCAGGCCACCTGGGCGGCAACTGCATGTATGAAGAATCCCTCAGACACCTGGCCGGACGCGACATATACCTGGACATTTCTCTGGCACCGCAGTTTATCTCGCATGAGCAGTTCTCCGAGCTCATCGGCCGTCACGATCCGGAAAGAGTCCTGTTCGCCAGCGACTGTCCCTGGACGAATCCAGCCCAGGAAAAAGAATGGGTGGAACGTCTTCCCGCGGGAAAGGGCATCAAGGAGCGCATTTTCTGGCGGAATGCAGCCGAGCTGCTCAGAATTCAGTCCGCAAAATCCGGAATGTAGTCCCGAGTGGCGCTTTCCGGCCCCTGAGTAAACAGCACTTCAAAACCGAGGCTGGCAGCCGCGGCCGCTGCGCGCTCGTATTCGGCAGCGGAAACTGTCCGCTGCAGCTCCGGGAAGGCCTCCGCTCCAGGCACCGGGGTGTACTGCCGCATCAGGCTCACCCACAGATCCGTTCCATAGGTATCACTCAGATAGCGCAGAATGCGCACAGCATCGCCGGCACGGCCGGGCAGGAGCAGGTGCCGCACAAGAACTCCGCTTCTCATCGTGCCGTCTGCTGCCGTCCGGCACTGCGGCTGCTGCTGCACCATTTCCCGCAGGGCCAGCTTGGCCTGACGGCGATATCCTCGGGCTCCTGAATAACGTTCGGCTGCCTCATCCGACCAGTACTTGAAGTCCGGCAGATAAATGTCTACAGTCCCGGCAAGCAGATGCAGCGTCTCCACCGTCTCGTAGCCGCTCGTGTTCCAGACAACCGGAACCTTAAGGCCCCGATCCCGCGCCCAACGGACCGCCTCCACAATCTGCGGCACATACGGCGTGCCGGTCACCAGGTCAATATTGCTGGCACCGCGCTCTTCCAGGAACAGAAAAATGTCGGCAAGCTCTCCTGCCGAGACTTCTCTCCCAGCGTTTCCCCGGCTGATTTCATAGTTCTGGCAGTAGGCGCACCCGAGCGGACAGCCGGCAAAAAAGACGGCTCCGGCGCCCCCGGCGCCGCTCAGCGGCGGCTCCTCCCAGAAGTGCAGATCGGCAAGTGCTACGCGGACGCCGGCGCCTGCACCGCACAGGCCCAGTCCTCCAGCCTGCCGCCGCGCTCCGCAGCGGCGCGGGCAGAGAGTGCACTCAGCTGGCCCGCGCATGATCAAACTGCAGAGCATAATAGCGTGCATAGATGCCTCCGTGCTGCATCAGCTGCTCGTGCGTCCCGACATCCACAATGCGGGCCCCGTCCATCACAACAATGCGGTCCGCGCTGCGTATTGTCGAGAGCCTGTGCGCAATCACGATTGTCGTGCGGCCCTCCGAGAGTTTCTCGAGAGCCTTCTGGATATGGAGTTCACTCTCATTGTCCAGAGCCGACGTGGCTTCATCGAGAATCAGGATCTTCGGATCCTTGAGAAAAACCCGTGCGATCGCGATCCGCTGTTTCTGTCCGCCGGACAGACGCACGCCGCCTTCGCCGACCGGTGTCGCGTAGCCGTCCGGCAGCGACTGAATGAACGCGTGGATATTCGCGCTCCTCGCAGCTGCCTCAATTTCGCTCTGGCTGGCTCCGGGGCGGCCGTAGGCGATATTGTCCCCGATCGTACCGTTGAACAGGTACACGTCCTGCTGCACAATGCCGATGCTGCCGCGCAGCGACCGAACCGTGACGTCATTCACATTGATCCCGTCTACGAGCACTTCGCCACCCGTCGCGTCATAGAACCGCGGGATCAGCGAACAGAGCGTGGTTTTTCCGGCCCCCGATGGCCCCACAAGCGCATACGTCTGTCCGGCTGGAATCTCAAGGCTGATTCCGTTCAGCACAAGAGCGTCGTCGTCCGCATAGTGAAAATCGACGTTGCGGAAAGTAATGGCGCCGCGGACGTCGGCGAGCGGCACGGCGTGCCTGCTGTCGCGGATGTCAGGTTCCACGGCCAGAATCTCTGCAAAACGTCGAAAACCCGCAAACCCCTTCTGGAATGTCTCCGTGAAGTTGATCAGCACCTCGATCGGGGCCATGAAGATTCCGATGTAGAGCGCATAAATCGCCAGTTCATGGATCTGCAGGGTTCCCTGCGCTATAAAGTAGCCGCCCGACACAAGCACTGTTGTATACAGCAGGCCGGCAAAGAGGCCGTTGCCGGCGTGGAAGGCCGCCATCACTTTGTACGTATTGGTCTTCGACTCCAGAAACTCGCCGTTGCTGCGGGCAAACTTGCGGCGCTCATACGGCTCGTTGCCAAAGCTCTGGACAACACGGATGCCGCTCAGACTGTCCTTGACACGGGAGTTGATACCGGAAATTTTGCGTCGGTTGTCCATAAATGCTTCCCGCATCCGGCTGTTCTGCATCAGCGAGAAAGCGATCATGCCGGCGGTCACTGCGAGAAGAATCAGCGTCATCGGCACGTTAATCAGCATCAGGAGCACAAACGAACCGGCGATCTTCAGGCCGGAAATCACGTAGTTTTCCGGTCCGTGGTGGGCCAGTTCAGAGATGTCAAACAGATCGGAGACCATCCGGCTGGTAAGGTCGCCCGTATCATGTCCGTCGTAATATGAGAAGCTCAGGCGCTGCAGCTGATCGAACAGGTCCTCCCGCATGTCTGTCTCCATCCGGGCACCCATAATGTGGCCCCAGGACGTGATGAAATACTGGCAGGCATAGCGGACCAGATACATGGCAACCATAGCCACGGCTATGATCCAGAGCAGACGCACAATCTCCGCCCCAGACCGCTGAAACAATCCGCTCTGGACCACATTGAGGATCTGCGGAAACGCCAGATCAATAGCCGATACAATAATTGCGCAGATCATGTCCGTGATGAAGAGCTTCCAGTAGGGCCTGTAGTAGGCCGCAAACTGTCTGAACAGTCTCATCTGATTCCTCCTTTCCACTGCCGGGCCGCACAGCTGAGCGGGCTTGCGCGGGGCAGAGAACGGCTGCCTCTGCACTGAGCGCAGCCGGCAGCCGTTCTGCTTGTGAAGTTTTCGCCTGCCTTCTCCTCAGGCACAGCTCCTGCTGGGTGTGGACCCACGCCAGCTACTCGGAGCGGAACTCGTGCTTATCGATGACCGCAGCCTCCTGCCAGGCTGCAACTGCATCGGACCAGTACTCCTTACGCTTGGTCTCCTGCAGTTCATCATGTATCTCCTTGGAGACCTGCGAGTATGGAACGGCTCCCGCCTGGGGCACTGCCGCAAACTTGATGATATGATAGCCGTTTCCGGACTCCACGGGCTCCCGGGATATATCTCCGACTTTCTCAAGGGACAGCGCATCCTCTAGAAAAGCGCTGTCAAACGCAGCACCTTCATAGACCATATAGCCGTCCGGATTGTAAGCGACACCTGGATCCTCGTTGTACCTGGCCACGAGTGCGTCGAAATCAGCTCCAGCCCGGGCTTCCTGCAGAATCTCCGATGCCTTCTGACGCAGCTCCGCCATGGCCTCTGAACGCAGATCCTCCGCCTGTTCCTCATTCCCGGAGGCCTCCTGCTCACTTATTTCCGCGGCCACGTCGGACGGGATCTGCACGAGGATATGCTTGACATACCTCGCTTCCTGCTCTGCTTTCTCCGGAACATAGATGATGATGTCCGAAGCAGCCACCCGTTCCAGGTAGTCTTCGTAGACAGCATCCGGATCCTCCTGCTCCGCCTCACGCTGGCTGGTTACCGCCTCACTGTAGTAAGCCTGCACTTCTGCCTCGCTGACGCTGCAGCCGCTCATCACCTCATCGTAGACCCGGTCGAGAATCAGCTGACGCCGGAACTGCTCGCGCAGATTCTCGGAAGTATAGGCGTACGTATCCACATAGTCTTTGTAGCGCTGTTCCGCCTCTTTGCTGGCCGCATCGCCCTGCAGCGTGCCCTCGGACTCCACATCGGCAGAAAAACTGGCGCGCAGGTTCTCCAGATAAGAAGAAACTTTGTTATCAATCTCCTCGCTTTCGGCGTCGCTGATCTGGTCGAGACCGTTTTCACCAGCGTACTGCAGCATAAGCTCCTGCAGAACCAGCTCATCGATGACGCCGTTCTTGTAGTCCACGGCCTCTGCCAGTCCCAGCGTCGTGGACAGCGACTCATCCGTGAGGCCATAGTTCGAGAGAAATCCGTTCAGCGCGCGCTGATACTGCTCCCCTGTGATGGCGACATCGTTTACCACCGCAACCGTGCTTGGCGTCGTTGAGCATCCCGCAGACGCCAGCACGGCAGCAGCGATCACTGACAGCCAGATACGTTTCAGTGTCTTCAAATTCCCTCCTTGCTCGCCGGAGGGTCTTCGGAGCCTCCCGCCTGTCTATATAAAAGTACAGGCTGTGCACCGCCTGTCTTACGGATATTGTAGCGCACGAATGTGACTAAGCTGTGAATTGGAAGTGAACAAGAAGAAAAAAAGAACCGCTCCGGCTCGGAAGCGATTCTGAAAAGTGGCGGTTCTGATCAGGCCCCGGTCTGCAGGCCGCGCAGGCTGACAGAAAGTCCTCAGTACTTCCAGCCCAGTCACATGGACCGGACACATAAAGCGCTCCCTGACCAGAACCTCCAGGTATGGAGTTCGTGCAAGACTATCTGCTAGGAAGGACGGATCATGGACGCCAGCCGCGCAAGATCCCCCACATCGATCACCCCGTTGCCGTTGAGATCCCCCGCAAGCATATAGGCTCCTGTGAGAGGTTTCCATCCGGCGCAGGCTGCCGCAGTGCGCACCACCTGGCCAACACTCAGTACGCCCGTTCCGGTAACATCCCCGGCGGCTACCACGGCAACGCGTTCTGTCTCCCCGTTCTGCGAGACAACAACGGTCTGTCCCGTGCACACCGGACCGTTCAGATCTGCCGCTGATCCGTCTGCGTTGATAAGGCTGACCTCAGCTGTCTCATCCTGGGTCTGCAGCCCTGCCAGCAGCGCTGCACCGTTTTCCGCTTTCTCAGCACCGGTCAGGTACATGCCCGGCGCAGACGCATTTGTGCTGCACACAACGTGGAGGCCGGAACCGGGTGCTGCACTGAGCGTGCCGGAAGCTTCCTCCCTGACAACACCCATCCAGATCTGATTGCGAACCCGCATCGACAGATTGCTCTGGGCATCCGCCATCCGTCCCCCCGTCAGCCGGACATAAACAGGGCTTCCGGCGCTGCCGGTTACACGGTACCGGTACGTGACCGGAATACCCAGTAAAGACTTCACTTCTTCGTCTGTGCTGATTCTGGCTCCATTGCCGGCACTCACCACGCCTTCGAATTTCAGGTTCGCGGACGTCGTGACCATACCGTCCAGACCACCGCTTACCGGACTGAGGAAGCTCACATCAAGTGTGTCGCCGGCGACAATCTCATCAGGCTCCGGCACCTCCATCATGGCAACAAACTGCTCAGGCGTCTCATCCAGTCCGTCCGCTGCCACCACAGTGCGTTCCCACTGTTCCGGTTCCACCTGGAACAGACTGCAGTTTCCGTCTGACTGCTGTCCCTTGATCAGTGCGACCGATACTTCCTCGCCCGGCTCAGCATCAACCCGGTAAACATATGTCAGCACCTCACCGAACAACGACACCGCTTTTCTCTCAGTGCTGAGTTCCGCGCTGAGGAAACCGCCCCTGAGTCCTTCAAAGGTCAGATTCTCTGATACTTCCAGAATGGCCTCCAGACCGCCGTCCGCCGGGCTTGTGATCTGGATTTCCACCAGCCGGCCCGCAACCGCTGCTTCCGGCCCGTGCATGAATCCGTCGCCGCTGCTCTGCGGCGGCGGTGTCACGGCCGGCCTGTCCACTGGGGTCACGACGGAAGCCTCATCCGCGCTGCCAACGGTTCCGGCCCAGCCCTGTTCCGGCACAGTATACAGATTTCGCTGTGCATCCGCCATTTTGGCCCCTGTCAGCTGTACAGAAATCTCTTCTCCGGGATCCGCGTTGACGCGATACGTATAAATCACCGGCTCACCGAACAGCGAGACCACATGATCCTTTGCACTGATCTGTTCGCCGAGGTCGCTGCTGCGCATTCCTTCAAATGTCAAATTGTCCGAGACGCGGATTCTTCCGTCCATCCCGCCTCCATCCGGACTGGTAAACACAATTTCAACCGTTCCGCCCGACGGAATGGAACCTTCTGCGGGTCCGGACATGAGATGCGCAGCCTCTGTCATACCCGCTGGCAGCGCCTGTGCATCCCCGGCTGGCAGAACGGTCTGCTTCCAGGCTTCGTCCTGCATGCTGTACAGCCCGCCGGCTCCGTCGGTACACTCAGCATCCCTCAGGGCTACAGAGACATCCTCTCCGGCTCCGCCCTTGACGCGGTACACATATTTCACCGGATCTCCAAACACAGTGACGACATGGCTGTCAGCACTCAGCTGTGCACTGACGCCAGCACTCGAGAAACCAACCAGCTCCAGATTGGATGACGTTTCAATTGTCCCATCCATGCCGCCCGCCTCGGGACTGCTGAAGCTGACTTCGATATAAGCATTCTCCTGTACAGCGCCGGCAGTCAGAATCTGCATGGCCCCAGTAAAATCTGAAGGCGGCAGTTCCAGTCCGGCAGCGCTGCCCACGGCGCAGGCCAACAGGCATATCAGGCCGATAGTCCACGCTGCTGCTTTCTTAAACATATACTCTCCTGCTCACATACTCTGCTCTACATAACTGCCCGAGGGCAAAATCTTCCTTATCAGTACTATCGGAAGAAACGTCACGGAATTTAGTTTAACATAGCCGCAGCAGCAAGGCAGGTCCAAGCGTGTTCTCAGGTGTGCCCCAGCCATGCAGTGGCGACCGCCAGTGCGAGCCAGGCCGCAACCTGAATAAGATCGCAGATTCTCTGGACTCTGCCGGCTTTCTGCTCTTTCATATATGCCTCCTCAGACTTGCTCTTCCAAAACAACGGATGGGTTTCTGCACTGTACGATTCTGCCGCTGCTTTCCTCGAATCAATCAAACAGGGGCCTTACAGCGCAGGACATTCAGGCACGCAGTGCCATTGCATGACCGCCTTCGGGAACCTGAATCAAGGTCTTGGGAAGCCGCTTCCGGTCTGGTTCCCGATTCTGCCGGCTCCAGGAGGAGCCGCGGTCTGCTGCCTGCCGCGAACTTCCCGCTGGCCCGCATTCATCTCTCGAGGAAACGGCTTGAGAACGACACAGCGCTTTTCAGGAGCAGAAGCGCTGCCTCTACAATCAGGGCTTCCCGCTGTGCGCCGCCGACATCTCCGCTCAGCAGCTTCTGCAGCCTCCCAGCTCGGCGCCGCAGACTTTCGAGGGCAGCAGCTGGTCCCTCGGCTGGGGCACAGACTGCGGCCGTCGCCGCGGTCTGCCGGGAAGACTCTTTCGCCGTCTCCGCACAGCACGGAGCTGACCGCGCAGATCTGTGCTGTTTGTTTCCATGTATTATCATGCTCAGCTCTCCTTCATACAGGCCTCGTCGCAGTACCCGACACTGCTCCCGCATTTATGTCCAGGACACAGACCTGCACCGCAGCCCGCATATCCTGGCTCCGCGAAACTTACCGAAGTTCGGCGATACCGTTAGACAGCTATTCCACATTGTCTTGCTGGCCACAACATTATCCCGTCATATGCGCAGTGTACGAAAGAACCTGCCATAACGAATTATTCATTCGCCTCATCCGTATTTTAAACAAATCCTACGACGTAGTTCGAATAAAATCAAGCGGCTCGCTCGGATCGCTGGGTCCGGCCTGTCTCGGATTTGCACATACTTCTCTTGATTTTCGAAATCATCGTTGTTATGATATAAACACACAAAGAAATTCGCGTAGAAAAGGAGACAGGAAGAAAATGGCAAAATACGAGGATGTCGCCAAGATGATCGGCGAACGTATCCGCACAGCCCGAAAGGCACTTGGACTGACACAGACCGAGCTGGCAAACAGGATGAACGAGTCGACGGGCAGAATTATCAGTGAATGGGAACATGCCCGCTGCAGTCCTAGCGGACCAAAGCTTCTGCGTCTGACGCAGGCGCTGGGAGTTACTCCGAATTATCTGTACAACCTGGACGCGGAGGGACGCGGTCTCTCCCTGGCGGAATCTCACGTTATTGAGCAGTACAGGGACCTGGATTCAGATGGGCTCCGGGCCGTCAACGCTGTGCTTGGCGTTGAGCACGAACGCTGCACACGGCAGATCATTGAAAATGCCCCGCCACAGTTTCCGACCCGTAAAATTCGTTATATTCCGCACTCTGTCTCTGCCGGACTAGGTGCGGCGCTGCAGGACGAGCAGCAGGAGCTGATAGAAGTCCCGTTAACGCGGGAAAGCGTCCGGGCAGATTTTGTTCTTCGGGTTGCAGGCAATTCCATGGAGCCGGAGTTTCATGATGGTGATCTGCTGCTCGTGCAGCAGTCTGCGACAGTGGAACCGGGGCAGCTGGGCATCTTCGGTCTGGATGGAGAAGGATATTTCAAGAAGCTCGGACAGGGCGAACTGCTCTCTCTGAACCCAGCGTACCGCCCTATTTCTCTGGAAGGCCGCGGAGAAGTGCACGTTTTTGGCCGGGTTCTGGGAGCTCTGCCTCCGCTTTCTGCCTGACCGCAGAATAGAACGCCCGGCGCTGCAGCGCATACACTGCGTATGACGAAGCCTCAAAGTACAGGGAAGCTGACTCTGCGACTGGTTCTGTAAGACCTTGGTTTTCCGAAGTCTTTTCCGTCTGCGGAGATGCGAATACCTGGCAGCGCAGCGGGATTATGCCTGCAGAATCCGCAGCCGGCGCTCCACTGCAAAACAGTCCTGTCCAAAGACGCAATTGTTCTTCCTGGCATTCAGACCGGCAAGCAATGCGGAAAGATCGGATCGCGAGACATTTGCCGCCCACGCTGAACGGTCATTGCAGGGAGTTCATTGCTATGAATGAGCACAGTCAGATTATCGGCTCAACGGTATGCTTGGACGGCTTCGCAGATTTCAGAAGGAGCACGCTCTGGCGGAAGACATGTGGCATGATCTTCAGCACACCTTTCGAACGCTCATGACTGAAGCAGCAGCGGCCTGGTGACAATCAGCAAAGCCATGCGGCACTCCAACACAGGCATCACGGCTACCATGTATATCTCGAACACGACAGGCATCAAACGACAGGCAACGGATCAAATTGGCCAGATAATCCAACTCGATCCAACAGCGAAAAAAGATGACAAATTGGCGAAAAGCTGATGTGGCAGAACGCTTTGTGCAATCTGTGTGCAAAATCTGTGCAATTTCGACGAAAATTGCACAAAAGTCCTGCGGCGCGTAATTTTTGAGCAAAAAAATATAGGCGCATAACCCGCACGGTTATGCGCCTTTTTTAGATGGTGCTGAAGACGGGGATCGAACCCGTAAGGCCGAAGCCGCAGGATTTTAAGTCCTGTGCGTATACCAGTTCCGCCACTTCAGCGCCGCGTACCACCATTTTAGCACTGGACTGCAGCAGGTGCTACGCTACCACGGACGCCGGGCACAGACAAAGTGGCTCTGCCAGTAGTCCGTCATACAGCTGCGTTCGACAATCTTGCCGTTCGCGGAACTGGCGTCGATCATCATACCGCCTCCTACATAGATGCCGACATGACCCACATTGACGCCCTTGCGGGTATGGAAGAAAATCAGGTCGCCGGGCTCAAGCGCGCTCATGCTGCCAATCTTCTGCCAGTTGCCGTTCTGGGAAAAGCCCTGCGCATTCAGACGTCCGGTCGAGCTGCCGGCCTGCCTGAGGGCGTAGGTCACGAGACCTGAACAGTCGAAGCTGTTTGGACCTGCCGCTCCCCAGACATACGGCTTACCAAGCTGGGCGCGGGCACTGGCCAGGAAAGCGTCGATCGTACCCTGCCGGGCACTCTGCTGCGCAAGGGCCTCAGTCGGCAGTGCAGAGGACGAATAGATCAGGTTAAGCGTGACCTGTCCGGTCTTGCCGTCCACACCGATGCCGTTCCGGGTCTGAAACGCCTTTACAGCATCGACAGTCTCCGTGCCGTAGTAACCGGTAGCTTTATCAAGATAGCCGAGTTCCATGAGGCGGCTCTGAAGCATGTCCACATCGTTCCCGCTCGTCCCTTCCAGCAGCGTGTAGGGCCGGGCTGCATCTGAATAGATGATCTCCAACGTCTGTGGACCTGCTGCGCCATCCATTTCCAGACCATGCTGGCGCTGGAACATGGTGACCGCATAGGCTGTGGCCGGACCGAAATAGTCCGTGGTCTCATCTATGTCCAGATAGCCGAGCGACATCAGCCGTTCCTGCAGTTCTGTCACTCGCTCTGAGTGCATACCCTCAAGCAGCGTCGGATCCGGAGTGGGATCCGGCGTCGGCTCCGGACTCGCCGTCGGGGCCGCCGTCTGCGTCGCCGTTGCTGTCGGAGTCGGCTTCGGGGCTGTCTGGTTGCCGAAGGCCGCCTGCGCGAAATCAGTTCCAAAAAGGTCCAGCGGCTCAAGTAGCACAACCGCCGTCAGCACAGCTGCGCCCACAATGCCGGCCAGCACCACCGGCCAGCGTCGTCTGCGTCTGCCGGTTCCGCTCACCGGCCGCGGATTCGGCCGCCACGCCTTCATGCCAGCGTACGCCGGCGAGCGCCGCAGCGGTGGCCGGCCCGTGCGGCGCCGCAGCCCGAACAGATTCAGGCCGCCCCGCCCGCGCGAAGGCAGCACACTCCGCCTTCCCTTTGTAAATCTCCGCATATTGCTTCTCCTGTATCAGAATCCATGTACCTGCATTATACATAGATATTTCGTGAATGTGAATAAAAGATTACAGAATCGTAACATTTTTCGGGCGGACAGGAAAAAGGTCCGCTGCTCGCTGCGGACCTCTCTGTTGCTGCTGAACGCTGCAGACCGGTCAGTTGCCGGCGTGCACCTGCTGCGTGTCCACCAGCGGGTATATGCTGAGTGCCTCGCTGCCGAGGTCCGTTTTATTCATATCGATCGCCGTGATCTGGTTGTTCTTGTAGGTCTTGTAGTAGTAGCAGGATCCAGCCATACAGCTCGAATACCTCGTGTAGAAGTATTTCCCTTCCTCTGTCCTGACGTCCCCGCGTACGGACGCGACCGAATCGAGCAGATGAAAGAACTGCGTCATCTCTGCCTGATCTTCTGCACCGCAGACAGAGTTCCCGCTGTTAAACGCAATCCGGATAAAGCGCGAAGCGGACGAGCAGTCGCCCGGCAGCCCGAATGCGCCGGTCCCCTTACCCATCGCCTGCAGATCATCGGCTGCGCAGAAGCGGTTCACAGGCGGCTCCGGTGTCAGGTTCAGATAAAAGTTCAGGTTCGTCGCGTGATACGAAAACGGTGGATCGTTCGTGAGCACATTGTAGGGATCGCGCTTGACCACAAGTCCGTCCGGCAGCGGCTCCACCACGGCTGAGCCTGTACTGTCCGCGAGCATCCAGTGCAGTACAGAATTGGGAACAGACGAAGAGAACGGAATATCCGTAAGGCGCAGCGTACTGAGCCGTTCAAGCGCTTCCGCAAGTGAAGCGCACTGCGACAGAATCCAGCTGACAAACTCAAATGGAGCCACGTCCACAGCGGCCTGCGGTGCTGCCGAGGGATAGGCACCCGAAAGCGCGAAGTGCAGGCCGGCCATGCCGAGTCCGTGCTCGTTGACTGCGTCCGCATACATCGGATAGCCGTCTATAACCGAGGCCATTCCCACAAAGGCATAATGGTCGCTCACATGCTGCCCGTTGGAAAATGCGAACGGGTATTTTCGCGGCGTCACCACGACCTCCTGGCCGAAGTCATACTCAAGGTCCAGATTGCGGCCGAAGTAATGCCGTTTTCCATTCATTGACAGTGCAGTGCACATGCTGCATCCTCTCCTTTCCCGGGGCCGCCGAGGCCCGCTGAAGCCAGCTGCCGGACATGTCTGCCCGTTCTCTCAGGTATACTGCTCTACCTCAATATCTGTTTCGGCAAAAACAGAACGGGCAAACTCATCCGGATACGGCTCACGGTACACGACCCGGCGAATGCCGCTGTTCACGATCATCTTCGCACAGATCGAACATGGCTGATGCGTACAGTACATCGTTGAACCCACAATGGAGACACCCAGTTTGGCCGCCTGGATGATAGCGTTCTGCTCAGCGTGGATCGCATAGCAGAGCTCCTGCCGCTCACCGCTCGGAATACCCATGTCCAGACGCATGCAGGTTCCCCGCTCCCGGCAGCTTTTCACGCCGGCGGGCGCGCCGTTGTAGCCGGTCGTCAGGATCCGCTTATTCTTTACGATCAGAGCTCCGACACTGCGGTTTTCCTTATAGCAGCTTGACCAGCCGGCAATCAGTTCTGCCATTTCCATGAAACGCTGGTCCCATTTGTTCATCTCTGTGCTCCCTGTCTCTTAAGACGGGTCAGCATGTCGGCACGCAGGCAAAAAATTCGCCCTAAGCCGCCCGTACGTGTTTATTTCTGCTGAAACCCTTTGAATAAGAATATGTCAGCTTCATTCTACAGGGATTCAGCAGCCTGGGCAACATGACCAGGGCTCAGCAGGACCCCTGTGTTGACAACAGTCCGGGAAGGGTTAGAATATAACCGGGACATGGTTAGCACTCTCTGCGAGCGAGTGCTAACACAAACACTGAGTCTGTGAGCAGGAGGAGTAATATGACAATCAAGCCTTTGGCTGATCGGGTTGTGATCAAGCCGGTAGAAGCGGAAGAAAAGACTGCGGGCGGTATCGTACTGCCGGGCACTGCGCAGGAGAAGCAGCAGATTGCGGAAGTCATCGAAGTGGGACCGGGCGGCGTCGTCGACGGTGAGAAGGTCGAGATGCAGGTCAAACCTGGCGACAAGGTGATCTACTCGAAGTACGCCGGTACAGAAGTGAAATTCGGACCGGAAGAGCTTGTCATCGTCCGCGAGGGTGACATTCTGGCGATCATAAACGACTGAGAAAGGAAGTAGTTTTCCATGGCAAAAGATATCAAATTTGGAGAAGAAGCGCGCCGCGACCTTGAAAGAGGCGTTAATCAGCTTGCAGATACAGTAAAGGTAACCCTGGGACCCAAAGGCCGCAACGTTGTTCTGGACAAGAAATTCGGCTCACCGCTGATCACAAATGACGGCGTCACCATCGCGAAGGAAGTCGAGCTCGAGGATCCGTTTGAGAATATGGGTGCGCAGCTCGTCAAGGAAGTCGCCGTCAAGACGAATGACGTAGCTGGTGACGGCACGACAACCGCTACCCTGCTTGCCCAGGCAATTATCCGCGAGGGCCTTAAGAATGTGGCTGCAGGCGCGAATCCGATGGGCATCAAGAAGGGCATCCTTGAAGCAGCAGACGCCTCTGTGGAAGGTCTCAAGAAGATGAGCCGTCCAGTTTCCGATTCCAAGGCCATTGAACAGGTCGCTTCGATCTCCGCCGGTGACGAGAATATCGGCAAGCTGATCTCCGAAGCCATGAAGAAAGTCGGCCGCGACGGCGTCATCACTGTCGAGGAGGCGCGGACGATGGACACCGATCTCAAGGTCGTTGAAGGTATGCAGTTTGACCGCGGTTACCTGTCCGCCTATATGGTGACAGACCCCGACAAAATGGAGGCTGTCCTTGATGATCCGCTGATTCTGATCACAGACAAGAAAATTTCAAATATCCAGGATCTCCTGCCAATCCTTGAGCAGATTGTGCAGCTCGGCCGCAAGCTGTTCATCATCGCTGAAGACATTGAAGGCGAAGCTCTGGCCACGCTGGTTGTCAACAAACTGCGCGGCACCTTCAACTGCGTTGCCGTCAAGGCTCCTGGTTTTGGCGACCGCCGCAAAGCCATGCTGCAGGACATTGCAGTTCTCACCGGGGGCACGGTGATTTCTGAGGAAGTTGGCCTGACGCTCGCTGACACCAAGCTCGACATGCTCGGCAACGCCAAACAGGTCAAGGTGGACAAGGACAACACGACAATCGTGGGCGGCGGCGGCAGTCCGGAAGCAATCAAAGACCGTATCGCTTCCATCAAGGCGCAGATCGAGGAGACCACTTCCGACTACGATAAGGAAAAACTGCAGGAACGGCTCGCGAAACTGGCCGGCGGTGTCGCCGTGATCCGTGTTGGTGCCGCGACTGAGACAGAGATGAAGGAGAAAAAGCTGCGCATCGAGGACGCACTTTCGGCCACGCGCGCTGCTGTGGAAGAAGGTATCGTGCCCGGCGGCGGCTCAGCCCTGCTGAAGACCAGCGGTCAGGTGGAATCGCTGATCGAAGGTCTCAAAGGGGATGAAAAGACAGGGGCCCGCATCGTCCTGCGCGCGCTGCAGGAACCGGTCCGTCAGATCGCAGCGAACGCCGGCCTTGAGGGCAGCATCATCGTGGAGAAGATCCTCGAGAATGACAGCCCGGACTATGGCTTCAACGCTGACACCGAGCAGTACTGCGACATGATCACCGAGGGTATCATCGATCCCACGAAGGTCACACGCTCTGCCCTTCAGAATGCTTCTTCGGTCGCAGCCATGATGCTGACGACGGAAGCTGTCGTGACGGATCTGCCTTCCAAGGAACCGCCGATGCCGGCTGCACCGGGCGGAATGCCGGGAATGTACTAAGCCTAAGCCGATAAAACGGGAATAGAAGGGGCTGCAGAGATGCAGCCCCTTTTTGACGCTCCTGCAACCTCAGTTCCTGCTTCCCTGCCGCCTCTGCTGATCAAGGTGCTCGTTCAGGAGTTTCACAGCCTCGACGTATCCCTGCCACCCCTTCCCTTTGATCTGGGCCAGGCAGACGTCCTCGGTGACAGACACATGCCGGAAAGACTCTCTTTCTGAGATGTCACTGAGATGCACTTCAACGACGGGCATATCTGTTGCAGCGATGGCATCCCGGATCGCGTAACTGTAATGCGTGAAGGCCGCGGGGTTCAGGACGATACCGTCCATGTCCGCAAAATAGGCGGCCTGCAATTCATCAATGATGCTGCCCTCATGATTCGTCTGGAAGAATTCCAGGGAGACCGGCAGATCCGCCGTTGCTTCCAGAATGTTGCTGTTCATCTGCTCGAGCGTCAGCGTGCCGTAGATATCAGGCTCGCGAATTCCGAGCATATTCAGATTGGGTCCGTTGATAATCAGAAATTTCTTCAAACGTGCTCAGGCAGCGGAGCGTCCCGGTGCTGCTGACGGATGCGGGTTCTGCCCATCCACCTTTCTTTTTGGCTCCGATCCGCCCAAGGAACGGGCGGACTCCCGCTACGGGTTCCGGATCGGACTTCTTCCCCGATGCCGGTCTGGGCAGGCTTCCTCTGCCCCGCCTCATCCACTATAATTCCCAATATACACGACTGCAAGGAGCCCGAAAGTATGGAAAAGAAATACTGCGTCATCGGAGATCCGATCGCCCACAGCCTTTCGCCGGACATTTACACGGAACTATTTGCGCACTACGGCCTTCCCGGCTGCTCCTACTTCAAAGAGCAGGTCACCGTGCAGACACTGCCGGAGTTTATCGGCGGACTGCGTGCGCGCGGCATCTGCGGCTTCAACATCACGATGCCGCTCAAGCAGGCCGTCCTGCCATATCTGAACTATATGGATCCGTCGGCTGCCTATGGCGCGAACACCGTCGTTGTGGAAGAAACACAGGGACTGGCCGGTTGGTCAACGGACGCTGCCGGCTTCGTCCGCAGTCTGCACGAGCACGGTCACTCGTTTCTCGACGCCGATGTCGTCTTTATTGGCTGCGGCGGGGCGGCCAAGACTCTGATCCGTGCTGCCGCAAAAGAAGCCCGCTCTATCACGATCCTGAACCGCACCCCGGATCACGCGCAGGCTTTTGCGTCGCTTCCCGGCGTGAAGATCCTGCCGCTCAGCAACATCGGCAGTCAGATGAACAGCTGCAATCTGCTGATCAACGCGACTCCGCTCGGCATGAGCGGCATCGGCGCAGACTTTGAGGATCTGAGTTTTCTCGCAAAGCTTCCTGAAGGGGCTTTCGTCTGCGACCTTATTTACGATCCGCCGATGACAGCCTTCCTGACCGAGGCAGAACGGCTGGGGCATGCAACCATGAACGGACTGTGGATGCTGATCTGGCAGGCCTGCTATGCCTTTGAGAAATTCACTGGAATCATGCCGGATCTCGCAGCCTTCAATGCAGTGAAGGCAGTTCTTGGCCGGCAGCGGCAACTGCCGCAATGACTGCCTCGGCCGCTTCCTCGGCCGTGCCGTTGTTCGAGACAGTGCAGTTGGCAGCATCCTCGTAACAGCTGCGCCGTGCTGCATAGATGCGGTGTACGTTCTCCGGATTGGCCTTCAGAAGCGGTCTCGTTTCCGCATCAATTGTCTCGATAATCCTGTCAGCGTCCCGTTCCAGGTAAACGACCGTGCCTGAATGCTCCATCAGATGACGGTTGCGCTCGAGCAGCGGAGTCCCGCCTCCGGTGGCTACGATCAGGTTTTCATGCCGGTGCAGATCGTAGAGGACGTTGGATTCCAGCTCCCGGAAATACGCTTCCCCGCGTTCAGCAAAGATCTCCGGGATTGTTCGCTGCGCGTCGGCTACAATGGCTGCATCCAGGTCCACCAGGCGCATTCCCAGACGCTCCGCAAGAAGCTCGCCCACCGTCGTCTTGCCGCTGCCCATCATACCGATCAGATAGATATTGTTCAAAGCGTGCTCCTCTCCGGCCGCGGTTCCTGGCTGACGTAGGCCCCAAGAAGCCGCACGCCGGTAAACAGCGACGGATCCACCCTGATTGCTTTATCCAGCTTTGTGCGCACGTCTGCTCCCTCAAAGTCCACGAAAAACCGGTATTCGAACTTGCGGTCTTTCAGTGGGCGTGACTCGATTTTCACCATGTTCAGTCCGTGCGCAGCAAAGTGGGACATGACGCCCGCGAGGGTCCCCGGTTTATGAACGAGGCTGAAGACGATCGCGGCCTTGTTGGCATCTTCTCCCACGTAAGGCTCAGGGGCCACGAGAATGAAACGAGTCGTATTGTCGCGGCTCGCGTTGGCGTTCCGGTACAGAATCTTCAGTCCGTACAGCTGCGCTGCATACTCACTGCAGAGCGCCGCAGCCGAGAGATCTCCCGACTGTGCCACGAACGCCGCCGCACCAGCAGTATTGTAGAAAGGCTGCGCCGTCATCTGCGGATGGTCCTGCAGAAACGGAGCGCACTGGGCAAGAGCCTGTTCATGCGAATAGACATTCCGGATACCGTCCAGCGAAGCCCCGGGCAGAGCTGCCAGCATGTGGTCCACAGGCAGCGATTTTTCCGCAACAATATTCAGATCATAAAGACTCAGCAGATCCAGCACCTGCACAACGCTCCCGGCATAGGAGTTCTCAATCGGCACCACGCCGAAGTCTGCCTCGCCGCCCGAAACAGCCGCAAAGACGTCCGCAAAACGGTCGCAGGCGATACTCTCCGCTTCTTCTCCCAGGAAGCTGATCAGCGCCATATGTGAATTCGCACCGGGAACTCCCTGGAAGGCTGCCCGCCTGGGTCTTTCTGTCCCGCGCACAATCGCTTTCTGCCGGTCCCGGCTCATCTTCAGCAGTACGCCAAAGAGTTCCTCCACATCGTCCGGCAGACCCAGCGCGGAAGCGCGCTGCCGGCGGTCGGACAGCAGCTTCTGTTCTCTCTGTTCATCCAGTACCGGCAGGTGATGTTCCCTCTTATAGGTACCGACTTCATCGGCCACATCCATTCGCCTGCGGATCAGATCAAGCAGTTCGCGGTCGATCTGATCGATCTTCTCCCGGGCGTCCGTCAGGGCATTTTTCTGCATGACTGCCTCTTTCTCACTGTCCATGACTGTCTGCCTGCATCAGCAGGTCAAGCAGTACAACGGCTGCTGCATTCTTCACCACCTCGCATGCTCTCGGCACGATACATGCATCGTGTCTGCCGCGCAGGCGCAGCACAGCCTCTTTCCCGCTGACGTAGTCCACCGTGTCCTGCGGCCTGGCGATCGAGGCGGTCGGCCGGAAAGCCACGTGGAATATGATCGGCATGCCATTAGAAATTCCGCCGTTCATACCTCCGCTGTGATTGCTTGCAAAGACAATCCTGCCGTCCTCCAGCCGTGGCGAGTCATTCGCCTCGCTGCCGCGCCAGCGTATCATCTCCAGACCATCTCCGAAGGAAACAGCCTTCACCCCCGGCACGGAGAACATCATGTGCGCGAAGCAGCTTTCCAGGCTGTCGAAAAAGGGCTCGCCCAGTCCGGCCGGTACCCCGGCTGCCGCAACTTCCACCATACCGCCCACAGAATCGAGTTCCAGGCGAGCTTTTTCAACGGCTTCGAGCATCTCGCGGCCGCGTTCAGCCTCCAGAACCGGAAACTCGCCCTGCTCCGGAAGCAGAAGCTCTGCGGCGCTGAATGTGTTGAATGCCGCGTCCTGTATCCCGGCAATCTCCTGCACGTGCGCCCCCACCGTGATGCCGCGCGCAGCCAGAACCTGCCTCGCCGCCGCTCCGGCAAAGACGAGCGGCGCCGTGATCCGACCCGAGAAATGACCACCGCCGCGTATATCGCCGGCCCCCCGGTATTTGACGAGCCCTGTGTAGTCTGCGTGACCGGGCCGCAGCAGGGTCTCGAGTTCCTTGTAGTCCCCGGAGTGCTGGTCCCGGTTGCGAATGATCGCCGCAAGCGGCGTTCCAGTCGTCCGGCCGTGCAGGTATCCGCAAAGGATCTCAAAATGGTCCTTTTCCTGCCGCTTTGTGGAGGCACTGGTTCGGTTAGGCGCCCGGCGCTGCATCGCTTCGCGCACGAGGTCGAGATCCAGCGGGAAGCCAGGAGGCATACCGCTGATGACGCAGCCGAGGCCCGCTGCATGTGATTCTCCGAATACAGTGACCTGAAAGAGCGTTCCCCAGGTGGCGCTCACGCTTCCGTCCCTCCAATGATCTCCCATTCGCGGAAGAACTGCGGGCCGCTCTTGGCCACGACTTCAGCATTATGGATAACGACAGGCTCGTCAGCAAGCAGCGAGGCCACCGCCAGCGCCATAGCCACCCGATGGTCCCCGTGTGTCTCCACATCGCCGCCGCGCAGACGCCCGGTTCCGTGGACAGTGAGCGAATCCTCGCCCTGCTCCACGTTCACTCCGAGCCTGGCGAGCTCTTCGGCCATGGCCTGCAGGCGGTCGCTTTCCTTGAGTCGGACGCGCCCAGCGTTGCGGATATGCGATGTGCCGTTGATGCCGGCCGCCAAGACGCTGAGCGCAGGAACTGCATCCGGAATCTGCGATACATCCATATCGAACGGCTGCAGATCCCCTTTTGTGACCGTGACTGTCTGCCCGTTCCAGTCCAGATCAGCACCTATCCGGCTCAGCAGCTCGAAAACAGCCCGGTCGCCCTGCACCGAATCCGGATTGAGACCAGCTATCTCCAGTTTACCGGCCAGCGCTGCTGCCACCGCAAAGAAAGTCGCGTGCGAATAATCGCCCTCCACCGCGAGCTGCGCCGGCCTATACGACTGTGGCGCCCCGATGCGGAAACTGTCGCCGTGTGCCTCGGTGGAGACGCCGAACAGCTCCTGCACGCTGCGGGTGATCTCTACGTATCCGGCTGATTCCAAGGGCGTCTCCAGCTCAATGGCCGACGGCTCTTCGAGCCGCGGCAGGGCTAGCAGCAGACCCGTGATAAATTGCGATGAGATGTCTCCCGGCAGCGAAAAAGTGCCCGGCAGCAGTGAACCGCAGACAGTGATGCGGTCGCCTTCGTGCTCAAACCGGATGTCCTGCTCACGGCAGATGTCCGCATATGGGGCAAACGGACGCTGCATCAGCCGGCCGCGTCCGACGAAAGTGCGCTCGCTGCCATCGAGCGCAAGCGGCAGCAGGAAGCGGACCGTTGAACCGGATTCGCCGCAGTCGAGTTCGGGCCGTCCAGGTTCATTAAGTCCGCCCTGTACAGTACACACAGAGCCGCTGACGCTGATATGACACATTCCGAGGTCCTCCAGGCAGCGCGCAGTTGCCTGAATGTCGTCAGACCAGGCAAAGTTCAGCAGTTCGGACTCCCCCGGGGCCAGCGCAGCACAGATCAGTGCACGATGCAGCACACTTTTGGACGGCTGCATCCGCACCGTACCCGCCGGACGGAACGCCCTCAGCGTTTTTCTCATATCAGTTCCTCCATCATCTCCGAGATTTCCCGAATCGGAAGCCGCTTGACCACCGCGTTTCCGATCTGCTCAATAAAGATCATGTCCACAGAGCTGCCAACCGCCTTCTTGTCATTCGCAATTACGGTTGCCGCTTTCCGAAGCAGATCGCGGCTGCTGTCCGTAGGCAGTCCGTAGCGGTCAAGGAGCGTCTCCGTATCGTGTCGAAGACCCGGCGGCGAAATGCCAAGCAGTTCACCGAGCGCAGCGGCATAGACCATGCCGATTCCGACGGCCTCTCCGTGCAGGTAATGCCCGTAGCCGGCAGCTGCCTCAAGTGCGTGGCCAATAGTGTGACCATAGTTCAGCTGCGCCCGGATCCCGTGGTCGAGCGGATCCTCGTTGACGTATGCTGCCTTGATCCTGCAGCTCGTCTCAATCATATCCGCAACCGGCACACCGCCCGAAGCGAGGCGGTCATGGAAGCTGCGGTCAGCAATGTAGCCGTATTTGATCACTTCTGCCATCCCCGCGGCCACTTCCCGCGGCGGCAGGGTGGCCAGCGTATCCGTATCAATAACCACAAGTTCCGGCTGCCAGAAGGCCCCGGCAAGATTCTTGCCGCCTTCCAGGTCCACGGCTACCTTGCCGCCAACAGAACTGTCCACCTGGGCAAGCAGCGTTGTCGGGACCTGCACAAACGGCACACCGCGCTTATAGCAGCTCGCCGCGAACCCGCCTATGTCACCGACCACTCCGCCGCCGAAGGTAACGACGCGGCCCTCACGGCCGAGCCGCATGTCGACCAGGGCGTTCAGAATGCGTTCAAGCTCGCGCATGTTTTTTGACTCCTCCCCTGGGTTCAGAACCGCTGCATACCGGTCCGCCGGAAAGGCATCTCCGTGCGCTGTCAGTACGTTCCTGTCGGTGATGACCGCGTACGGTTCCTGCATCGCCCACTCCTTCAGGAGCCCGCTGCCAATGAGAATGTCATAGCTGCCGTTGTCCGCCTCAACCCGGACTGTACGCTGCGCGGCCATTCAGCCGAGCACCGTCTGCAGGGCGCGGACTTTCTGCATCAGACTGTCGAACGCCTTCGGCGTCAGGGCCTGCGGCCCGTCGCTCAGCGCATGTTTGGGATCGTTATGCACTTCTACCATGATGCCGTCCGCTCCCGCGGCCACAGCAGCCAGCGACAGCGGTTCTACCATGTCTGCGCGGCCGGCAGCATGGCTCGGATCCACAATGATCGGCAGGTGGGAAAGCTGCTTGACCGCCGGCACAGCGCTCAGGTCGAGCGTGTTGCGCGTGTAGGTCTCAAAGGTCCGGATCCCGCGTTCACACAGAATGACGTTCTCATTACCGGCAGCGATAATGTATTCCGCGCTCATCAGCCACTCCTCGATCGTGTTGGAGAGACCGCGCTTGAGCAGGACCGGGCGCCGGGTCTGTCCCAGCTCCTTGAGCAGATCAAAATTCTGCATGTTGCGGGCGCCGACCTGGATCAGATCCACTTTCTCGTCAAAGAGTTCCACGTATTTGGGTGCCATGATCTCCGTCACGATCGGCATGCCGGTAATGCTGCGGGCGTGCTGCAGCAGCTCAATGCCCTCCTCGCCGAGACCCTGGAACGAGTATGGTGAGGTTCGCGGCTTGAAAGCGCCGCCCCGCAGGAACTGCGCTCCCGACGCATCCAGGCTGCGGGCAATTCCCTCGAGCTGTTCGGCACTTTCCACTGAGCACGGACCCGCGATGACAGCAAGATCAGGTCCCCCGACGGATACGCCGCCGACGTCAATCACGGTGTCGTCTGGGTGGAACTTGCGGTTCGCTTTCTTGTACGGCTCCTGGACGGGCACGACCCGCTCCACGCCGTCCATGAGGCTGACTTTCTCCTTATCTACCGTGTACGTGTCACCTAAGACGCCGAGCACGGCGCACTCCACACCGTTATTCACCTGCACCTGCATGCCGAGGTCCTGCAGATGCCCGGTCACATTCATGATCTGATCCCAGCTGGCATCATTCTTCATTACCACTATCATGGGACTTTCCTCCTTGATATAAGATTGAAAAAATAAAGCCCGCGGTGCGCACACCACAGGCTCAACATTCAGAAGATTGCGGGTTGTGAGGCACCGTTCAGGAAGACATGACAAAGCAAACCTGATAATAGGTGCCCGTAAATCGTCTGTCGGTGCAAATGTTCATACTTCTCTCCCTGCCTCCGCTATTATAGCCGTCCGCATGCGCTCACACAAGCGCGTCCAGAGAAAACGCCCCGCCGGCCGTGCGGCCGCGGGGCGCTTACTATCATTCTCAGAAGATGCGTTTGGCTGTCACAAAGTTTCTCGAGTAGTAGCCGGACGCCATACTGCTCACACCGACACCGCCGATAGACGGGGCAGCATGGATGATGTTTCCGCCGCCGATGTAGATGCCAACATGGCTGATCGATGAACTCGAATCCGACTTGAAGAACACCAGATCACCAATCTGCAGATCTGCCTTCTTCTTGATTGTCTCCCAGCTGCTGACAGTGGCATATCCAGCTGAGCTCATGCGGCTGACCGAAAGGCCGGCGCCTTTCATCGCATAGTATACGAAACCGGAGCAGTCGTATGCGTTCGGTCCACTTGCACCGTACACATAGCGCTTGCCTGTCTGTGACTGTGCAACCTCAAGGAGCTTCGCCACGCCGCTCGACAGCACACTGTCCTCGCCCGGCGGGTTGTCTTCCTCGTCTTCCGGATTGCCATGGCCTTTCATGATGGCCTTGTCCGAGTACAGCAGCGCCCGGGTCTCTTTGCCGGCCGTACCGTCCGCGACGAGGCCGTTGGTTTCCTGGAACAGCCGTACCGCCAGCGTGGTCGCCGTTCCATAGTACCCAGTCGCTTCAGACTCCATGTATCCGAGTTTGATCAGGCGTTCCTGCATCGCGTAGATGTCATCACCCTGGTCTCCCGGGAACATCGTATAGAAACGGACCTCTTCAGAGTTCAGGAACTGCAGTTCCTCTGCCGACATGATGCCGTCGAGCTCCATACTGTGGGTCCGCTCAAACTTCTTGACCGACTCTTCCGTCACCGGACCAAAATAGCCGGTAATCTGCGAATAATCGTAGTACTCTAATTCTTTCAGACGGCGCTGCAGATCCGAGACTGCATCTCCGCGGTCCCCAAGCTTGAGAGCATCTTCATCCGGCTCTGCTGACGCAGACGGTTCAGCCGGCACAGTGCTGGCTGAAGGAACCGGCTCCGCGCTCGGAGAAACTTCGGAATCCGGACCCGCACTGGGCACCGCAGTCGGTACCATGCTTTCTGCAGGACCCACAGGCTCGGTGCTCGCAGACGGCTGCTGCGATGCATCCGGAGCCGCCGGTTCAGAAGCACCCGGATCCTGTCCCGGATCCGCAGTAGGCGCCGGTGCCGAAGGCTCCGCGCTCGGGGCGGGGGCTGCAGACGGCACATTCGCCGGATCATCGCGCGGTCCGAGAATCGGCTGGTAACTGTCCCCCAGAATACTCTGCCGCGTGATCGGACCAGCCTTGCCGTCCGCGGTCAGTCCGTGATCCCTCTGATAGGCAATCACGGCCTTCTGCGTATTTGTTCCGTAATATCCTGTCGCTGGAGGCTGCAGGTATCCAAGCTCACAAAGCTTCTCCTGCAGCTCCATCACCCATGCATCCTCGTCACCGATCTGCAGCACTTCGTAGCGTTCGACTGCCAGACCGGAGACGGGGAGGATGCTGACAGCCAAAAGTGCCGCGAGAACGGCACCACAGATCTTCTTAAGCATTTCTCCTCCACCTCACTAAACTTTGAAACAATTGTAATCGTTTTGTAATAATTATGCAACTGTTTTCTTTCCTATTTCCGGTACAGTCCCTTACAGCGGCGCGCCGCAAAGGATTCTGTCTTCCAGGCGCAAGTATTTTCCAATGGACTCCATCAGTTCCGCAAACATCGGCGGCGTCAGTGCCTGCATGCCGTCTGAGAGGGCGTGTGCGGGATCATTGTGTACTTCGATCATGAGGCCGTCAGCGCCGGCGGCCACTGCCGCCCGGGCAAGAGGATCCACCAGCTCCCGCAGTCCGGCCGCATGACTCGGATCTGCTATGACCGGCAGATGGGAGAGGCGTTTGAGCAACGGGATCGCGGAAACATCAAAGGTGTTGCGCGTATAGGGTTCAAAGGTACGAATGCCGCGCTCACACAGAATGACCTGCTCGTTGCCGCCGGCCATCAGGTATTCAGCGCTCATCAGGAGCTCTTCCATGGTGTTCGACAGGCCGCGCTTGAGCAGCACTGGTTTACGCAGCTCTCCAAGCGCCTTCAGCAGACGAAAGTTCTGCATGTTGCGTGCTCCGACCTGGATTACGTCGACGTTCTCAAACAAAGGGAGGTCTGCGGCATCCATGATCTCAGAGACGATCGGAGCGCCTGTGGCTGCCTTCGCTGCCTCAAGAAGCTGCAGCCCCTCTGCTTCGAGGCCCTGAAATGAGTAGGGTGAGGTCCGCGGTTTGTATGCGCCGCCGCGGACCATACCGGCTCCGGCAGCAGTCACGAGACGGGCCACCTCAGAGATCTGCCTGGCCGATTCAACCGAACACGGCCCGGCAATCACGGCAAAATAACCACCCCCGAGGCGTACACCCCCGACGTCGATCACGGTGTCGTCCGTATGAAACTTTCTGTTGGCTTTCTTGTACGGTTCGCTGACACGCCTGACATCCTCCACGATGTCGAGCGCGCGTATGGAATTGATATCCAGGCTGGAAGTGTCCCCGATGAGACCGACAATCGTGGCGGTCTCGCCTTCCGAAAGATGTGTTCCGAAATTACGTGCTTCAAATGAAGCGATAAGCCGGTCGAGCTTCTCCCGGGACGTTCCCGGCCTGACGATAATGATCATGCTCAGTTCTGCGGCCCGATTACCGCTTTCTCCCTTTCCCTGCTGTAGATCACTGTACAGCTTAACGCAACAGGAGCTGAATCGCAAAACGCCCGGCAATGACGAGACGCGCCGTGCCTCTCCTGACGTAAAGAAGGCGCTCACACCGTGGGCGCCTTCTAAACTATGGTACAGGAGGAATATCTAGCAATTGATCTCGTCTGCGATAATACTAGCAGAGGGGCGAAACATTGTAAAGCCCTGTCTGTAAAGAATTTCACAATTCTGTAATTATTTTCTGCAATTCTTTTGATCCCGGCCGTCAATCGTTGGCCGGAACTCCCCGAAATTGTTACATTTTGTCGGTCTGCCTGGTTCAGCTGCAACCCGCTGCACACCTGCACCGTGCGCCGTGCAGGGCGGGATCCGCCCCAAACGAGACGCCGGACTCTGCAGCATCGCGCAGTATCCGAACAAAACGAAAACCTCGCAAAACATGGGATTACAAGGTTTTCGTTTCTCAGTGTGGTACCAGGGGTGGTACTTACTCATAAAGAAATCCCGCAACACATCATGATTGCGGGATTTCTTAATTAAAATGGTGGAGATAAGGAGATTCGAACTCCTGACCTCTTACATGCGAAGCAAGCGCTCTACCAACTGAGCTATACCCCCATCGGTATTGTTACTTTAACAGAATCGTCTTCAAAACACAAGTTCCGCGCTGCCCCGCCGGCCGCTTCGCCTCCGGTCCTGGCGTGTATTATATAGTTGGTTTGTCCCCGCTCCAGCCTGCCCCCTAGGCTGACCGGGCAGAACGAAGCAGCCTGCCGGGCATAACCGTACTGCGGGGAATTCCGGCAGCTACACAGTCCCCCAGATTCAAAGGAGAGAGCAGATGAGAAGACTATTGCAGGAGCGGCTTTCAGAAGCTATGCGCTCCGCGTCGATGACCACAGAAGCGCTTGCGCAGGCAGCGGACGTTTCGGCCGCTGTGATTGAAAAATGGCTGGCGGACGGGCGCGTTCCGTCGCAGCTGGATGTTGAGAAAGTGGGCCGGGCGCTGGGCGTCTCTGTTCCCTACCTCATGGACTGGGATTCTCTGTATCCATACCGCGAGGACGAGGAAGCCGCCGTCACTTTCCCCGTGATCGGCACAATCCGGCTGGACGCGGACGGCAGGATCGAGGAAGATCTGCTCGATTCGTATGAGACGATTCCGCAGCCCTGGCTGCTCGACAGTGCTCCCGACGAATTCTTTGTGATGCAGGCCCCGGGAACAGATCTGGTGCCCGCCGTCATGCCAGGTGATCTGCTGCTGTGCCGCAAAGCGCCGGCCGTACCGAACGGCGCGGTGGCAGTCGTGCTCAATGGGGCCGAGCCTGTCTGTCTGCGGACGGTCCTCTACGACGAGACCGGCACCGAAATCACACTCGGAGAGCTTGGGCCGGACGGCGGGGAGATTCACGTTCGCGGCGAGGCCCTGGCGCACTGCCATATCCTGGCCCATGTCCTGCGGGCGATCCGCCTATTCCAGTAAGCGCTTGGAGCATGGGACCGGAACCCGGGTGAAAAACATGGCAGACACAGCAGCCCGGACTTCCCGCCCTGTGCGGGAAGTCCGGGCTGCACCTGTCAGGCAGCCGGGCGGCAGGCGCGCTACACGCGTTCCGAAGCTGCCCGAATTTGCGGGTTCAGTTCGCCTGCACTTCAAAAAGGCTCCAGGGAATGACACGCTGCTGTCCTTTATTGATCACTTGATCCAGGAAAACCATAAGCGGAAATTCTTCCGCAGATGCTTTGCCCTGGGCGATCAGCGTACGGACTGCTTTGGCCGTTCTTTCCGCGATCACAGCCGACTCCAGCGTAACATCCTTGAGTTCTTCCATTGCCTCGTGAATGCCCGTTCCTTTGCCGAGCAGAATGCCCAGCTTGCGGGTACGGCCGCCAAAGATGGTGACGTACATATCACCAGCCGCATACACGATATTCTCCGCACCACCGCCGTAGATCTCCAGAAGCCGCATGATCTCACGGACACCCTGCCCAAAAAGAGCTGCCTGCGAATTATAGTTCGGATGTCCATCTGCATTCGCCGCTTCTGAAAGTCCGACTGCCATGCAGACGGCCAGCGCGTAGGCGTTTTTCATTGCCGCAGCCACTTCCAGACCGGTCAGATCGGTGCTGGTACTCACATGGTAGTAGTCGGTCTCGAAGATTTCCCGCAGGCCAGCCAAAACCAGCGGATCGCTGCCGGCGAAGCATACTTCTGTCTGATCGTGATCAACCAGCTCATAGCTCGTGCAGGGGCCGCCGACCGCGTTGAACGAAAACTCCTGATCCGGAAACTGACGCGTATAATACTCCGGATATGTGATCAGGGATCCGTTCTCCTCCAGGTACATTCCCTTCGTCAGAATGAGAATAGGCAGAACATTCGAGATTTTCTTGAGCACATTCTGTGCGAACCATTCCACCCCGAAACTGCTCACAGCACTGACAATCAGCTCCGACTGCTCAAGCGCAATGTCCAGGTCCTCAAACGGAAAATAGCGGAACGTTCCCGGCAGCTGCCGTTTGAGCGTGAGATGCTCGCCCGTCTGCTTGGCGTGCCTGATGATTTCGCTGTCGAGCGGTGTTCCGACCAGACGGACCTCGTTGCCGTTGTCAGCTGCCGGCACGCCGATGGCGCTGCCCATCATACCGGCTCCGATTATCGTGATAATACTCATCTTATTCCTCGTTCCGTCAGTCAAATATCATGCAGTCGACATAGCGCTGCTGAAAGAAGGGACTCTGCGACAGGTTCAGACAGTCTGTCTTTCCGGCAAGCGACAGCGCTTCGAGCCGGCTCTCCTCGTGAAACATGCGGACGGCACCGGCCAGGGCGGTGTTGCCGCAGCGCTGCACATTGCGCACATGCGGTATGAGGCCTACAGTCTCTGCACTGCCCCGAACAATGTGCTCCCCGAATCCGCCTGCCAGATACAGCACGTCCAGCTCTTCCGCGCCTAAACTGAAGAATTCAAGCAGCGTCTCAATGCCGGCCCGGATAGCTGCCTTGGCTGTCTGGAATTCCCGGACGTCCTTCTGCGTAAGGTAGATACCGTCCGCAAGCATCAGTGCCGGCATGCCGTCCGGCTCACAGTAATTGGCGGCTGTGTCCACAATCGCGCCTGTTTCATCAATTGCCCCGGCCCGCAGAAAAGCTGCCACGGCGTCGATCAGTCCGGAACCACAGATACCTGCTGGTGGCAGTCCGCCAATCGTTGTGCAGTAGACCTGGCCGTTCACAATCGAGACTTTCTCAATTGCACCTCCGAAAGCGGGCATGCCGCAGGCAATGTTAACCGCTTCGAACGCCGGGCCGGCCGCTGTGGCGGTCGCGACGATACTCCCGTTGACACTCAGCACAATCTCACCGTTGGTACCGATATCGACCAGCATCTTGGCTCCGGAAGGATCACCGAAATCCAGGTCGACCATCCCGCAGGTAATATCGCTGCCGACAAAAGCGGAGATGGACGGCGGCAGATATACGGTGTGCGGCGTCTTAAGTCCGAGCAGACTGCCGACCACGGCTTTGCCAAGCAGACTGCTCACATGATGCGGAGCAGTGCCCATGGAAGCCGGCGACAGCCCTGCCAGAATGTGCAGCATGACCGTGTTGCCTGTGATCACGCCCTGTTTGACGTCTTCCGGCTTCATGTTAACCGAAGCCAGAAGCTGGTCTGTAAGGTCGTTGAGCTGACTGACGATCAGTGTGTGAAGCTCGTCGATTCCTTCCCCGTCCTCCTGAACCCTGCCGATCCGGCTGATGATGTCTGCGCCCAGGGCGCACTGGGCGTTGAGCGCACTGGTCTCCGCAGCCACCGAGCCGGCGTTGGTCTCAAACAACCCCACCACGACGGTCGTTGTGCCGATGTCTGCGGCCAGGCCCACGTCACCCCGCAGCATGCCCGTGCGCAGCGGCAGATTCGGCTTGGTGATCTGCATCGGCGTCGTCTTCTTGGGACTCCGGGCAGGATTCGCATGATCCTTGCGGATACACTCCTCGAAAGGGCAGCTCCCGATCAGGCACTGCCCCGTGCAAACGTATTTCATAAACTGCAGCAGGAGAGTCCGCGATCACGCTTCTGCAGTGCGGACCTGCCGCTTGTCTCCTTTCTGTCCAGCCGGAGGATCCGGTCCGGGCAAGAATCCGCGCTCGCGCAGAAGTCTCCGAACCGCAAGACCGGAACGTGCCGCCGGGCATAAAAGCCCCGGAAGAACATCCGTTCAAATTCACCGTTTATTCACACTTGGGTCACAGATTCTTAAACTCCCAAGGTTATTATAGAACCATGATAACTGCTTAGCCGAAAGCGTTGTTACCATAGAATATACTTCCAACCCCTGAGAAAGCCGCCGGAATAACCGGCGGTTTTCTTATGCCCCGCGAAGCGGGTCGTAGCGGTATCCGGCGAGGCGCAGCGAATTGAGCACAACGCATACAGAGGAACACGCCATCGCCAGCCCGGCAAACATGGGACTGAGCAGCGGTCCGCCAAACGCATAAACGACCCCGGCAGCGAGCGGAATCCCGATGATATTGTATATGAACGCCCAGAACAGATTCTGACGGATCGTCCGCATAATGCGGCGTGCCAGAAAGAGCGCCTTGGCCACGCCCTGAATATCGTCGGTCATAAGAATGATTCCGGAAGAGTCCATCGCGACATCGGTGCCGCCGAAGACAGATATGCCGACGTTTGCCGTGGCCAGGGCCGGAGCATCATTGATGCCGTCTCCAACAAAGGCGACAACCTTGCCCAGGCTTTCGTAGAGTTCCACTTCCTTTGCCTTGTCCTGGGGCAGCACATGCGCGATCACTTTGTCAATTCCGGCCTCCCGGGCAATGATGCCGGCCGCTTCCGCATTGTCCCCTGTGATCATGGCCGTTCCAATGCCATGATCATGCAGTGCGGTCACTGTTCCGGGCGCATCCTGCTTAATCTCATCCGCGAAAGCGATGACACCCAGGAAATGGCCATTCTTTGCCACGTAGACCAGCGTGGAGCCGGGCGTGCGCTCGCCATGCGTCTCAATACCTTCAAGCTGCATAAAGGCCTCGGTACCGACCACCACTGTATCGTCGCCAATCGTCGCAATGACACCTCGTCCGGCGACACTTCTCACCTTCTCCGGACGCGGCGGCTGCAGATCCAGCTGCGCCGCATAGCGCTCGACTGCTTCGGCAATCGGATGCGCGGCGCCGTACTCCGCTGCGGCCGCCAGCGTCATCAGTTCCTCATCACTGCACCCAAGTGCATTGACATTCACAACGTGCAGCGTGCCCTTTGTAATCGTGCCTGTCTTGTCGAACAGCACCATATTGACTTTGGAAGCCATTTCCGTGACATCGCCGCCACGGTAGAGAATCCCCAGCTGGGCTCCGCGCCCCGTGCCCACCATAACGGCGATCGGGGTGGCCAGACCAAGGGCGCATGGACAGGCAACAACCAGGACTGACACAAAGATATTGACAACAAAGTTCGCGTCTTTGCCTACCAGGGCCCAGATGATCGCGGCAACGACAGCAATCAGTGTGACCACAGGCACAAAATACAGCGAAATCTGGTCAGCCAGACGGGCGATGCTGGCTTTCTTCTGCTGCGCCTGCAGCACCAGCTGCACAACCTGGGCAATCGCAGTGTTTTCCCCGACGCCCGTCGCTTTCACGCGCAGCACGCCGTCTGTCACCAGCGCGCCGCCCGCAACTTTCGAACCTTCCTGCTTAAAGACGGGCAGGCTTTCTCCCGTCAGCGTGGACTCATCGACACTGGCCTGCCCGCCGACAACAACGCCATCGACCGGAATCCGGGTCCCTGTCCCCACGAGCACAATGTCCCCCGCCTTCACCGTGTCAGCAGGAACCTGCACTTCCTTGCCATCCTGGATCAGCACGGCATCTTTCGGCACAAGGCTTGCGAGATTCGCCAGCGCACCTTTGGCTCTGTTCTTGCTCTTTTCTTCCAGAAACTTACCGAGCAGCACCAGCGCCACCACAACAGCTGCCGATTCATAGTAAAGCGAATGCACGGCGTGGCTGTCTACCGGAATCAGAAATGTCATCACCAGACTGTATATGAAAGCACTGCCGGTACCCAGCATGACAAGCGAATCCATGTTCGGCCTCAGATGGGCAAGCGCTTTCCAGCCGTGCACAAAAAAACTGCGGCCGCAGATCAGGACGACGACTGTCAGAACCAATTGAGACAGCGCAAAGCCCATAGGCGAGGTTTCGGGCGCCAGAAAGGCCGGCAGCGGCCAGTTCCAGTGCGCTCCCATTCCAATATACATGACAATCATCGCCAGGACGAAGGCTGTGACGATTTCCCACATCTGGAATCTGCCTTCCTCCTCAATGATCTTCGGTGCCCCGGCTGCCAGTGAGGCGGTGTAGCCGGTGTCTTCAACCGTCTTGACCAGATCTTCGGGAGTAACCCCTTCTTTGGCGACCACCACAGCGCTGTTTGTGGCGAGGTTCACGCTTGCATAAATCACGCCGTCCTCATGATCGAGCGCATTCTGCACAGCAGCTGAGCACGCTGCGCAGGTCATGCCGCCGATATCAAGCATGTATTCTTTTTCCATACTGTGTGCCACTCCTTACATGAAAGATAATACTGAGGCAGGACGTTCAGCGCAAGAATTCTGCAGGAGCAGAAGACACCTCTGTCGCAGGCGCGGTCAGATCCCTCACCTCCCGGACCCGTTTTGCGCGGGCCCGCTCATCTCCGTCTGCAGACACACAAAGGGCCGCAGCCTTCCGAACGAAGCCTGCGGCCCTTCCACTTTAATGATCAGTTGGCACTGTGGCCGAAAAGTCCCGTGATGAAATCTCCGACTCCTTTAAAGAAGTCTCCGACGCCGGCGAGGAAGCCCTGCATGCCTTCCCCTGTCTTGGCAAGCTGCAGGAACGTGTCCGGATCAATGTTGAGTTCATTCATCTTCTTGATCAGACCCAGGATCTGCTCCACCCAGCCATCCGACAGCTCCGCATTGTATTCTGCGGCCGTTTCCCGGATTGTATCACGGATCTCACTATCGGACATGCCTTTCGTCTCTTTCAGCTTTTCCTTGAGATCCTGCATGATGTCGGACGAGACAGACCCGATCGCTTCCTGCAGGTCCCCCGTAATGACGAGCTCCTCCGCTGCTACCGACTTGGCCTCTTCATCGAGTTTCTGTCCGGTCATGTCCTCATATGCCTTATAGATGCCGGCCAGAGCGCCAGTACCGGACACGGGCTTTGCGGCAGCCACAATGACTTTTGCGTCCTTGATGCCGGCTGTCTGCAGAGCCGATTTGTACATCTCGTCGGTCACATATTTAATGTTGTAGCTTTCCAGTTCGATCCCGCCGCTGCTGCGCGTCTCCACATAGGCACAGGAGAGTGCCACATCCCCGATCTGCGTGTCCGGAACCAGGTCGCCGAGAAGGGCTCTTTCCTGCGCGTTGGTAACTTCCAGTTCCTCCACGTCTCCACGGTCGATTCTGAAGTAGCCATAGACCGTATCCACAGCATCGTCGGAATTGTCGGCGCCGATCGTCACCCGCGAGCCATTGTCCGCCATTGCCGTGGTGCAGAGGGCACCGGTGAGCAGGCAGGCAGCCAGAACCGTCACAACAATTTTTCTGAGCATAACCGTTCCTTTCTCTTCCCTTGTCAGTTCTGCCGAGTCCGTCCAGGCTTTGCAGAACATGCGGCTGCAGAAGTTTCCACAGATATATTGAAGACGGCCCTGTGCAGGGGTTCGTTCCGCGGCAAAAAAACATTTGCTTTTTCGTGAGCGGTTGTGCTAATATGTTCGAGCGGGCGCGGCCCGCAATGCTAACGTGGCACAGTCGGTAGCGCAGCTGATTCGTAATCAGCAGGTCGGGGGTTCGAATCCCCCCGTTAGCTCCATCGGGGTGTAGCGCAGCTTGGTAGCGCGCTTCGTTCGGGACGAAGAGGNCGCAGGTTCAAATCCTGTCACCCCGACCACTTGNNATGATGAGGTAGGATTTGAGAAGATCANGTCCTACCTTGTTTTTTTGTCTTCGGGTAAGCTCTAAGCGTTAGCCTGTACTGTCTGAAAGACGCCAACTCGAGGAGAGAAGGTTTTCTGAGTAACCTTTTTTTCGAGAGGAAGATTTGCCGCCCCGATGCAGTGAAAGTGAATGTCAATGCGCTGTATCTTTTTCCCGTCCACGGTTTCGGATTCGTAAATAACGATTCGATCCACGAGTTCATTGAGGATGCGCTTAGTCACTTTCTTCAGCCGGGTATACTTTGACATTGCGGCAGTGAATACGTCGGCTTCATCGAGCATAGACTGCTCTCGTTCAAGCTCTGCGTTGACGTCAGCGATCTGGCGGGTAATGCTTTCCTGCTGAGCCGTGCACTTCGCAGTTACGAGCTAGTAGGCTTCGTTTGCAAGAGTACCTTCAACGTTCTTCTCAAATGCAGCGACGAGCATGGTTTCCACCTTGTGAAGCTGTCCCTGAAGATCAGCGAGCATTTTCCAGTTCCCACCTGCGCGCCTTTCCTTTCCGGGTAGCTGCATTAAGGACCTGTTCCCGGAAGCCCTCACTGTCCTTGGAAGCTGACTGTGCCAGCTTGCGAATACGGTCACACACAATCTCGTCTAGCTGGTCATAGCGGATGTAGTGCTGAGTGCAGTACTTCTTGTCCCGGTTTGCTTTCGGGCAGTTGAAGTAGGAGATGCCGCTTACAGAGTTCTTTTGGAAGTTGAGCTTCGAGCCGCACGTAGAGCAGACCAGTACGCCGCTGAACGGGTTCTTTTCCTTGTTGGCCGGAATACGCCTGCCTTTCTGCTGTTCAAGGTGCTTCTGGGCTGTATCGAACGTGAGGTCATCCACTATAGGGGTATTGACGTTCGGAAAGACAAGCCATTCTTCCGGGGGTAATTTCACCACCTTCTTGCTCTTGAAGCCCTTCTTCTGGGTCTCCATGTTGATTACGCAGCCTGTGTAGGAACGGTTTGTCAGAATCAGACGAACCATGCCGTCTACCCAGCGCATCTCGTCCCAGTTCTTCTTGCAGGGACAGCTGCGGCCATTCTGTTTAGCATGGGTACTGGGCGGAGCGATTTCTTCCCGCTCCAGAATACCGGCGATCTCTGCCACACCGTGACCGCTGATGCAAAGATCAAAGATTCTGCGTACAGTACGGGCAGCGACAGGGTCAATGATCCAGTAGTCTTTCTTCTCGCCATTGGGGGCCGTTGTTGGCCCGTCAGGATTCTTNATGTACCCGTAGGGAGCNCGNCCGAGCGGAGCNCCNGAAGCAGCCCGAGCCTGTTTGGAAGCGCGGCACTTCTTGGAGATGTCCTGTGCGTAGGCTTCATTGATAAGAGCATGGAAACCTACAAGGAGAGAGTCGTTTTCACTGGTAAAGTCTACGCTGTCGGTAAGTGCAATGACGTTGACGTCCAGATTCGGAAAACTCATCCCGCAGGAGTTCCACCTGAAGCCTGTTCCGGCTCAGACGTGAGAGGTCCTTGACGTAGATCGTCTGTATTTCACCGTTGCGTACTGCTTCCAGCATGGAATCAAGTCCCGGTCTGTGCATGACAGTTCCGCTGATTCCGTCGTCTTTGCATTCCCGGATATCGGTATATCCAGCCTCAGATGTCGTACACGGAGAACAAACATGTATCTTGCCGCCATCAGAAGGCGTGTACTCTCTGGTGCCGTGAAACTGCACCTTGCTTCCTTTGAGGATGGCTGCATCCAGCGTGACTGTGGCAGCCTCTGGGCCTACAATCGTCGTCGCAGTCTGCGAGCGCCGCGAACTCCCCGGCAGTGTGGGAACCACCGGAACGTCTAAAACCTGGCGTGGTGCATTGTTCAAATGGGCCCGTTCTATGCCGTTTGAGCGAACGCCGTAATACCCGCTGCCGGATTGGCCGGCAGACCGTTTCCTTGCGGGGAGTTCCAGGCAAAATGACCGGGCAAGCGAACTCCGCCGCACCCATCAGCTGACAGTTCCAAGTACTCTTGCTATGCTCTCTGCGCACCAGATGATGTCTGTTCCGATTGCGTAGACACACACCGCCAGACCAAACCCGCAGAGCGGAATCAGCCACAGCCAGTCACTGCTTGCGCTTCTCTGCTTCCACGCATGTTTGGCAGCTCGACCAATCTTCGAGGCTATTCGCAGAAAGAAAACCACAAACAGGATCATGACTCCGATTCCAATACTCTCCCAAAACTGCGTCATCCTATTTCCTACCTTTCCAACTCCTGGCAAGACGCTCCACGCGGTCACTGCAAGGATCTTCCCATTTCTCTGCTCGTTCTTGGTCTCTCACGGCGGCGGTTCGTGCAGTCTGGTCTCCGGCACATCTCTGCAGGATTTCCCTGGCTGAACTTCTGCAGCCTGGCTGCGTGTCCGCACAGACGCATTCATCAGGCTGACAGTCTGGCAGCCAGCTGGGTAAGATCGTTTACGTCGAGCCGGCCATTCCGGTTGAGATCGCCAGCCGCGAGTGCATATGGTGCGGCAGTTGCCGAACCGGTCAGCAGCCGGGCAAGCAGTACAGCCTGTGCGACATCCAACCGTCCGCTGCCTGCAAGATCGCCGCGAAGAATCAGCCTGCCTTGGACGACTTCACTTTGTTCGGGATTGCGAAACCCAACATACTGTCCAGTTGAAAGCATTGCACTAGATCTTTCCACTGCGCGGCCATCTTCGCTGCGGACTTCAAGCGTCCACGCAGAAGGCATTCCAAGTGCCGCGGCCAGATTCCGCCGCGTAAACTGTTCCCCCGGGTGCAGATCATACTCAATACGAATACCATCTGCTCCGTCCACGGTCTGCAACACCTCGAGTCCATCCATGACCGATGTGACCTTGGGGACCTGTGCCTCGGCGGTCCACTCTGCAGCTTCGCCCACCCTGACTGACACTTCTGCTCCGGCCGCTGCTGCAGCGCGGAAAGTATAGACAGCGCAGTCCAATCCAGCTGCAGGCATCAGTTCAAAGCGACTGGGGCTGCAGAGCGCAGACGAGCAGCGTACAAAAATGAGTCCGTCTGCGCTGATTGCGCCGGAACAGGGCCGTTCGTTTTCCAGCGACAGTACAATCTGGAACGTATCGCCGACAAAGACCTGCTTCGGTCCGTCAACACGGAGTCCCCCTGCACTGGGCGCTTCCAGCGGCCGGCCGCTCTGCATGGATTCCGGTGCCGGACGTTCCTGGGTCAAGCCCGCTGCGTCCGGAACAGCCGCCGGCAGCTGCCCTTCTTCCATCTGTGGCGCTGCGGTCGGGGCTGCGGGCCGCAGAGCGGCATTCAAAGAGCTGGGTTCTGCGGGGTTCGCCGTGTCCGGATCCGCCGCACGTCCTGCAATCGGAGCGGTCCACATGTCTGCATCAGCAGGAACGCTGGCGGTGCCCGTCCCAAGCTGCAGGTTTTCAAGCATGAACGACACGCTTCCCCACGCCTCAGGATCCACATCATAAGAATAAGTGACCGAAGCCTGTCCCATCAGCGGCAGCAGGATAAGGCCGTGCGATTCACACATACCGGACGAGACACCACGGAAGATGAGTCCACGGGTCTTCACCTCTGCGCTGACGCCCTGCAGGATTTCGTCCGCGCTCACAGTGATGGAGATCTCTTCTCCAGACCTGACCAGCGCCGGTCCTGCGATTTCCACCGCCGGCGCTGCCGCTGCGAGAGACCGGGAAAAAGGACTGAGAGAGGTGAGAAGAACGACCAGAGCAACCAGGACAGCAGCATTGCGTTTCATCAATTTCCTCCTTGCATACCGGATCCGGCAGCCCGCGGTGGACTGCTCCGAACTTTTCTCCTGCAGATATTGTCGCAGAGAGGGTAGGCAGAAAAAGGACTATCTTTTTTCCAGGCAAATGTTTAGGTCCTCACAGGCTGGACATGCAGACCAGAGCAGCTCGCTGCATTTTCTCCCGCAAAAAAAAAGAGAGCCGCAGCTCTCTCTTATCTACTGTCTCAACAGTCCCGGACCGGTCCGGATCTCCTCGATCCGTGTCGGGCTCGCGGACACTTCCGTATGTGCCGGTTCCGCTGCCTCAGCGACAGCATCCGCCGTCGGCTCTGCTTCCGCACTGCGTTCGGCATCCGTCTTAATGCGGCGGGCGACAACTACCATCCGCCCGTTTTCTGCCGTGTATTCGCACGTGTTCAGCGTCAGGAACTCATCGCCAAATTCCGGCTCAATGCCTGTGTCGTACAGCGCCAGTTCCTCACAGCCAGCGATAAATGCTTCAAACTCTTCCGGCGTGTATGCATTGTAGAACTTATAGTACTTGAAGACGTCATCGTTCGTATTGTACACACGGGAGCGGAACGCGTACACAATCTCATACTCCTGCTGATCGTACAGCGTGGTGTACTGGATTGTCGGATGCTCTGCATAGTATGCCGGATCGGCATACTCAACCAGCGAGTGGAACATACTGCCGTTGCGCATATTGTGGCCGTGCAGCAGCAGATTGGTACTGCGCGGATCAATCGTGCAGTTCTCGTCGATGAACACACATCCCTGCTTGCTCGGATCGTCCTCGCGCTCAAAATTCCGGTACAGGTAGAACTGACCGTCATCCGGGGTGTACATGACCGGATAATCAATCACAGTGCCGTCGATCCGGATCCAGCCGGCCAGGTCTGGATTCTGCGCATACAGCTCCGCCATCTCCGGAATCATCGGCGTCGGTGTCGGGACAGGCGTCGACGTCGGAACCTGTTCGGAGGCGCTTTCCTGCGGCTCAGGTGTTGCTGCCGGCTGCGGCGTTTCCAGCGGGCCCTCAATATCAAGCGTTGGGTGCGGCGGCTCCTGCAGCTCGCTTGCTGCCGCCACGGCGACCCATGCCAGGCACGCTACAGCCGCAATCAGCACCACGAGCCAGGCCCTGCGGATTGCAGCCGTGCGCCGCTCAACAGATTTCTTCTTGGCCTCTCTTCTCTCCTCTTCTTCCTGCGAGACAGGCGTCGTCTGCAGTCTGCTGCGCAGTTCATTCCGTTCTGGACGCAGATCAGATTTGGGTTGCTCTTTTCTCGGACTCATAAATTCGAAGAACGTTTCTTCTGTTTACCTCCCTCCTGTGCCTTTTGCCCAGTGGGCAGATCGGCAGTCTGACTGCCGCAAACTTGCTTTCGCCGGACAGGTCTCTGACAGGCAGGACTGTCCATTATTTTGAGACGTGTCTGAACGCCAAAATGTTTCGCTTTCCACCGCGGGACTCCGGTACTCACCAGGCCGCAGCCGTATCTGCATACTCCTTGCCCGCCTGCTGCAAAGACGATATAATGGCTCACATTGAACATTGCAGCACACTTCGGGGCGCCGGGGCAGGAAGCAAACGCCACAAACCCGGAAAGGAGATCCGGCTCCCGGAGTCTTTTTAATGTCTGCGCCTGACCGCGCGGAACGCATCAGACAAACTTCCTGCACAGAATACCTTGGCAGACAGCATTCTGACAGACGCAAAAAAGATTCACTTCATCGGCATCGGAGGCTGCTCTATGAGCGGGCTGGCGCGTATTCTCGCCGAGAAAGGCTACCAGATCAGCGGCTCCGATGCCAAAGAGAGTGCGTTTACCCGGCAGCTTGAGCAGAATGGCATCGAGGTGACCATCGGTCATGACCAGGACAATGTGGCCGGTGCCGACGCTGTGATCTACAGCGCGGCCATCAAACCGTACAATCCTGAGTACGCCTATGCAGCGGCGCATGACATTCCCATGCTCGAGCGGTCCAAACTGCTCGGCCTGATCTCAGGCGACTACGACAAGGTCGTGTGCGTCTCCGGCTGCCACGGAAAGACAACCATCACTTCCATGCTCGCACTGATCATGGAACGCACTGACGAGGACAGCACGGTTCACGTCGGCGGCATGGTGGATTTTCTGGACGGCGGCGTCCGCATCGGCCGCGGCCGCTCCTTTATCACGGAAGCATGCGAGTATGTGCGAAGCTTTCTGACACTACAGCCAACAGATGTCCTGGTCAATAATATAGACGACGATCACCTGGACTGCTACCGGGATCTTGACGACATCTACAATACCTTCGTGGAATTCATTCAGAAGCAGCCGGAAGACGGCCTCCTGCTGCTGAACTCCGGTGATTCCCTGGCTGCCAGTCTTGCTGATCACGCCGTATGCCGGGTGGTCACCTACGGGGACAGCAGTGACTGGAGCCTCGAGAACATATCCTTTGACGAAAACGGCTGTCCGTCAGCGGACGTTCTCCACGCCGGCGGCAGAGCCGGCCGTCTGGAGCTGCAGGTTCCGGGACTTCACAATCTTTACAATGCACTTGCTGCTGTAGCCTATGCCGCCGAAGCTTTCGGTGTCGATCCGGCGGCAGCGTGCGCGACGCTCAGGGACTATCACCTCGCGGAGCGGCGCTTCCAGTTCGTAGGCTCGCGCAACGATGTGCGCTACTTTCATGACTATGCCCATCATCCAAGCGAGATCCAGGCGTGCCTTGATGCTGCTTCGCTGGTGCCGCACAATCATCTCTACGTGGTCTTCCAGTGCAATTCCTACACGCGGGCCCGCACACTGAAAGATAAGTACGCGCAGAGTTTCCGGCAGGCAGACGAAGTGCTGGTTCCTGACATCTATCCGGGCCGCGACACGGATACGCAGGGTATTCACGCTACGGATCTGGTGGCCGCGATTAACAAAGTGTCCGGAAACTGCCTGTACGTACCAACCTTTCCGGAGATCAAGACGTATCTTGACAAGCACTGCCGGCCCGGCGACATTGTCGTCACACTGGGCAGCGGCGACGTCAACCGTCAGCAGCTTGTATTCCTCGAGCCCTGAGATTCACTTCGCGTACAGCGTCGCGTCCACGGGAGACCGGTAGTGCTCAAAGAAAAAGTCTTCCCTGAGTGCCGTGGACATAAAGGCCTTGAGCAGACGGGCGTCCTTGTGCCACTCACGCAGTGCCCACTCCACATTCTCAAGCGGAACAGCCATCGAATATGCAGGACGTGGATTGATGCGTTCATACCTGAGCAGCTTGAAGACAGCCGCAAACACGTCCACGGGCGCCGCGATTTCGCCGGTGTCCCCGGCGTCAGGATGCCGCAGCGAATAAAGACGGCCTCCGGGTGCGAGCAGGCGTTCGCACTCCCGGCGCGCTTCCCCTTCCCCGTGCACATCGATCACCACATCCGCAGCCCGCGGCCCCAGTGCTTCTAGCGCTGCTGCCAGCGGATCGCGTACGCGCTCGCTGTCAACCGAGATGTCCGCGCCCATCCGCACCGAAGCATCCAGGTTCTGTTCGCCTGCACCCACAACCACGATCGGCGCAAATCCAAGGAAACGCACCATAGCAGTCAGCATGAGACCGGCGCGCGATCCAAGGATCACGCAGGAAGCGCCGAGCGGCTCGTTCTCCACAAGCGTCTGCCGGATGCCCTGCAGCGTGCGGAACTGATGGACCACGTGGGCGGCCTGCGAAGCCGTGTAGTCATCCACCTGCTCCGGTGCCGCAAAGCACCTGGAAGCCGGAGCCAGCATGAACTCGGCAAATCCACCCATGGTGCCCAGGCACGCCGGCGATTCCCCGGCCGAAGCTATGCTGCCGCCCTGACGCACGTAGATACACGCCCCAAGCCGGAAACCCGAGTCCACGCAGATGCGGTCACCAATGTCGAAGCCGCGCACTTCAGCTCCCATTGCTTCTATTGTACCTAGCACCTCGTCACCGGGAATGATCGGCTCCGGCCCCGGATCGCACTCACCGGTGTAGAGGCGCCGGTCGAGCTCGCTGATCCCGCACACGCGTACTCGGACCAGAATGTCATCCGGTCCGACCTCCGGCACTTCCACATCACGCAGGACCATCCGGTCCGGTCTTTCCAAAACCTGAGCTTTCATGGTGCGGCTGTTCATCCAAACGCGGCAAGGAGACTCCCGCCTCTTTAAAAGGCGGAGGAGGAATTGCCACATGCTCCTTTCTGTCTGATCAGTCTCCATCCTCCGACACGCTTTTCCGCCGATCCGCGGACGGCCTCCAGGCTGCCGTGCAGATCCCGTGATCCCACTTCGCGACCGGATCACCCATTTGCCTTTCTGCTTCCCGTGCTGTCCGCAGCATGAATCGATCGCAGATCATATGGCGTTTCCTGATAAACGTAGTAGTTCAGCCAGTTTCCGAACAGAAGACTCGCATGACCGCGCCATTTCACCTGCACCGGCCTGTCCGGATCATTGTCCGTGAAATAGTTGGCCGGCATCGGAACATCCAGTCCCCGCTCGATATCGCGGACGTACTCATCCCGGAGCGTGTTAGCCGTATACTCTGGATGCCCGGTAACATAGATCTCGCGGCCGTCATGCGCCGAGACGATATAGATGCCGCTGTCACGTCCCGAACACAGAATCTCAAGATCAGGATGCGCGGCGACCTCTTCCTGACAGACCTCTGTATACCGCGAATGCGGCGCCCAGAAGACGTCGTCAAATCCGCGCAGAAGCGGCTTGTACAGAGGTGCTTTTTCGTGCAGGTACACTCCGGAGAGTTTTTCCCCGACGGGCCGCTTGCCAATGCCGTAATTGTGGTACAGTCCTGCCTGCGCAGCCCAGCAGATGAACATCGTCGAATAGACGTGCTTCCGCGCCCAGTCAAAAATCTCCGTCAGTTCGTCCCAGTAGTTCACTTCCTCAAACGGCAGGAGCTCGACCGGTGCGCCGGTGACGATCATGCCGTCGTAGAACTCGTCCCGGATGTCGCTGAACGTCTTGTAGAACGTCTCGAGGTATTCCCGGCTTGTGTGGCGCGGCTGGTGCGTGGCTGTCCGCAGCAGATCTATTTCCACCTGCAGCGGTGAGTTGGCCAGAAGCCGGATCAGCTGCGTTTCTGTCTGTTCCTTAGTTGGCATGATATTCAGAATGACGATGCGCAGCGGCCGGATGTCCTGCGCTGCCGCCCGTTCAGAAGGCATCACAAAGATGCCCTCATCCGCGAGCGTGGCAGCTGCCGGCAGCTGGGTATTGATGTTGATCGGCAAACTTTGACTCTCCTTCTCCCGCACTCCGCTCCTGTAAGGCCGGACACGCCGGCATTTTTCGCATGACCGCGCTCATCGCGCCGCCCGCTTCTCCCTGTCAATTATACCACGGAACAACGGACCTCTCCGATATCCTTGGCCGTCTTGGACGCACCGGTATGTTTTCATCGCACCCGACAGGTCAATAAATGATACATGCACGATTTGGGAGGAGTTTCACTATGTCAATAGACTGCATCATGAACAGAAGATCCGTGCGTACGTTCACGGCAGATCCAGTATCGGACGAGGACATCCGCACACTGCTGTCAGCCGGCATGGCAGCCCCAAGCGCAAAGAACATGCGGCCCTGGGAGTTCATTGTCGTCCGCGACCCCGAACGACGCTCGGACCTCGCTGCGCTGTGCCCCTACTGGAAGCCGGCGGCCTCGGCTCCGGTGGTGATTGTTGTCTGCGGGAACACCACGAGCGGCGACCCGACCGTCCTGAACTACTACGTTCAGGACTGCTCATGCGCCAGCGAGAATATCCTGTGCGCCGCTGCCGGGATCAACCTCGGCGGGGTCTGGCTCGGCGTGTACGGTGAAGAGGACCGCATGCTCAATGTTGCCAATCTGCTGCATCTTCCAGACGGCGTATACGCCGTCAGCCTGCTGGCGATCGGTCACCCGGAGCACTTTGCCGAGCCGCATCACGCGTATGATGAGGACAGCGTTCACCAGGAAACGTACTGAGACCGCACCGGCAGGCGCCGGCTAAAACGAGGCGACTATACTGTATGGAAATAGTTCCGAACAATTCCTACCTTGCGGGCCTGCCCGGCTTCGGCGTCGCGGAAGTGGCCCGGGAACTGGTCCAGCGCACCGAAACAGAGGCCCGGACTGAGGCCATCAGCGGCTTCGGCATGAAACATAAGGCCCAGGTTCTGATCGATCTCATCCGGAGCGCCATGTTCCCCAACATCTACGACGTGCACACGATCCGCCGCGCCCATTTCGATCATATGGCAGAAGACAGGATCGGTGAGGCAGCAATTCTGCTTGACTGCATGCTGACGGAAGTCCTCGTCAACGCCTGTGTCCTCGAGCACAAAGGAGACCCGGGCTGCTGCGGCTGCAGGCGCAATGCCCACATCCTGACAACGCAGTTTCTGCACAAGCTGCCTGACATTGCGGATCTGCTGAATACAGACATCGTGGCTGCCTACAACGGCGATCCGGCGGCCATGTCGCACGAGGAGATCCTGCTCGCCTACCCCGGCTTCGAGGCCATCAGCGTATTCCGCCTTGCGCACGAGCTCTACACGATGGGTGTTCCTCTGCTGCCGCGGGTCATGACGGAACTCGCGCACGGCAAGACCGGCATCGATATCCATCCCGGGGCGACCGTAGGCAAATACTTTTTCATTGACCACGGCACCGGCGTCGTGATCGGCGAAACATGCATTATCGGGGAAAACGTCAAGATTTATCAGGGCGTCACGCTGGGCGCACGCAGCTTTGAGCTGGATGCCGACGGCAATCCGGTCAAAGGCGTCAAACGGCATCCCAACATCGAGGACAACGTGGTCATTTACGCCGGCGCGACCATTCTGGGAGGTGACACGGTCATCGGCCACGACTCCGTCATCGGCGGCAACGTCTGGCTGACGCACTCGGTGGAGCCGGGCTCCATCGTCTACAACGCAGACCCGCCGCCGGTCATCCGCAGCGAACACGACCGGCCCTCAGCCGACCGCAGTGAATAATGCTGGGCGCCCACAGGGCGCCTTTTTCCGTATGAACGTTATTTATAGGGAGAAACAAAATGTCTGAAGAGAACAGCTACGCCAACGTACCGGCCAATCCGCCGCTGCCGCTCACCGGCACTGCCAACACCCGCGAACTGGGCGGCTATCCGACCCGGGACGGCGGCCGGACGCGTACGCACGTCTTCCTGCGCAGCGACAATCTGCATCACGCGACGGATGCTGACGAGCAGTGGCTCTACGACTACGGTGTGCGCACGGTGGTCGATCTGCGCACCGCTGTCGAGCGGCTTGGCCATCTTGATCACGACTACCAGGAGCACTTCAGCCGCCGCCACTTTTCCATGATGCAGCATATTCAGGCCGAACTGGTCAAGGACCGTCTGCTCGACGAGGCGGAAAAGGCTCCGCGGACCTGGGCCGACGTCTATATCATCATGACCGAACGGCTGAAGCCGCAGTTCAGAAAGACGCTGCAGACACTGATTCAAGCAGACGATGCCGTCCTGTTTCACTGTACGGCCGGACGCGACCGGACCGGGATCACGGCCATGCTGCTCCTCACTATGGCCGATGTTCCCGAGGAAGTCATACTCACGGATTATACTGCCACAAACGGCAACATGACCCCGGAGCTTGTCCGGAACGAGAAGATTATGGAGGCTCTCGGTGGGGATGTCATCCCCGAAGGCGCTTTTCAGGCACTGCCGGACACGATGCGCACGCTGCAGGGACACATGAAGCGCAAATACGGCTCGGTGATGGGGTACATCCGCGATATCGGCATTACCGACGAGGACATTGCGGCTCTGCGGAGCAAGTTCGTAGAGGCTGCACCGCCAGCCGCCGGCAAACAGAAAAGCGCAGCTCTATAAACAGGCAGAGCTGCGCTTCAAGGTCCGGCCTTCAGCGGGACGCGATGCGGGCCATCTTCTCGATCTGATGCATTGACATCATACAGACTTCCTTTTCCCGTCCGTACCAGCCGGACTGCGGATGGTCGAGGGAGTACAGTACAAGACCCTGGTACCCGGCACGCTCGAGCAGATCAAACGCGGCCTGATCGTCTGAGAGACCCTGACCGGCCGGAACCCCGCCGAAGAAATACCAGTCGGAGATGCCCGCTTCCCCGCTGTTCAGGGCAACAGGTTTCAGCAGGACAACACGGGCATGCAGACCGAGCAGATCAATCGCGTCGAGCGGATCCACCAGCTGTCTTACGAAATTTCCGGTGTCAAGGCAGAGGCCGAAATGCTCCGAGTCCACCTGCTCCGTCATCTGCAGGAGCTGCTGCGGCGTGAAGGCAGCCTGATTCTCGAAGGCAAGCTGCATACCGTAGTCCTTTGCAACCGCAGCAGCTGCCTTGAAGCCTTCGACAAGCGGAGCCATCATCTCCCCGGCCTCCCGCGGCTGCCGCGAAGCGTAACCGGCACTGGTTACGCGCACAACCTTCGCGCCGAGCAGATGTGCAAGAGGAATGTCCCGCATAAGCTGCGCGAAGGCGTCGGCATGCGGCCCTCCTGCTAGACCCTCAAGATCGCCCGGCCCTGTCCAGGCGTATACGGCGTCAAATCCGAAACCTTCGATCTCGCCGGCAACCTCCCGCATGTAAGGTTCCTCCAGCCGCTCCAGGAACGAAGCGTGCAGCGAGATACCTTTGGCACCCAGACGGGCTGCCTCCTGCATAAAGTCGTTGAGACTCATCCGCTGCGCTGGTTTTTCCTGTCCGGGATAGACGACTCCGAAAAACCGGTGATAGCAGTAACTGTCTATGCCTGTCTTGATCATGCTGCTTGGGGTGGACACTCATGACTGCAGTCCTGGGAGGAAACCCCATCTCCTTTCTACGGCTTTGTATCCCTTGCGTTCCTCTGTTTCCAAGGTCCGTACCGGACCCAGAAAATGCGGGCCGCGCCCGGCGTCCGGCACCATCCGCCGACCAGCACGAAAAAGCAGTCCGCACGAGACGTAGTATACATCAGCAGACCAGACGAATTGAAGTGGCTGTGCTTGCAGGCTGCCGGCAGTTGGGCTAGTATTTGTCGGGGATAAAAGGCTTTGCTGCGCCTCGGTGCAGTTACGAAAGGAGCATACGGGATGATAAGCTCGAAAATCCAACAGCTGCTCAACGAGCAGATGAGAAATGAATTCTACAGTGCCTACTTCTATCTGGGCATGGCGAACTGGTTCGAGGCGCGCAATCTGTCGGGCTTCGCCAACTGGTTCAACGTTCAGGTCAAAGAAGAACGCGATCATGCGCTCCGATTCCGGAATTATCTCATCCGGGTGGACGGTACGCCCGAACTGATGGCCATTGAGGAGCCGGAGCAGACATTCAAGGATGTTGAGGACGTGCTGCAGCGAACACTCGCCCATGAACAGTTTGTCACATCCAAGATTAATGAGCTCATGGAAACCGCTGTGGCGGAAAACGATTATAAGACGATTCTGTTCCTGCAGTGGTTTGTGGTGGAACAGACAGAAGAAGAGCAGAACGTGCGCGATCTGATTGAGCGGCTGCGCGTCGCCAACAACTCCGATGCCGGAGTACTGATCATGGACGATGAGCTGGAGTCGCGCAAGTACACGCCATCCAGTACAGCAACGGAAAACAGCTGACAGACTGCCTTTTCGCCCGCCGCCGGCGGGCTTTTTTCATGCCGTCTGCCGGCGTCTGAGCACATGGAAAATGCGCACCGCCAGATACAGGGAAATCAGGCCCGAGGCGATGTCGCTGAGAAGCGGGCTGATCAGGATCCCCTGGAACCCGAGCGTCTGACTGAGAATCATCAGCAGCGGAATCATACAGAAACCCTGCCGGCCGCAGGCAACCAGAATCGCTTCAGCGGCCTGCCCAAGTGACTGACACGTCATCATGATGATCAGGGTGAACGCCGTCAGTGGATAGGCAACGGTAAACCAGCCGAGCGTCTCCACGCCGGTTTCGATCACTGCGGCCTGGCTGGCGAACTGCTCGATCAGCCACCGTCCTGTCAGCCGGAAGAATCCGGTAAGCGCCGCTCCGATGGCGACAGCGGCTGCAAACCCGAAATAGAGTGTCCGCCTGAGCAGATCATAGCGGCCGGCGCCAAAATTGAATCCGCAGACCGGCTGGTAGCCCTGGGCGAAGCCGAACACGACAGCAAAGCCCAGATACTGCAGCCGGTTGACAATGCCGATCGCAGCAATGGTGCCGTCCCCGTACGGCTTGGCATAAATATTGACGACGGCAAAGCCGATGCCCGTAAAGATCTGAATCAGAAAAGTCGACAGTCCTACCCGGAGTATGTAGGCAACCGTGTCGCGCTGAAAGTGAAAACCGCGCAGCCGGATGGGGACGACCGTGCGGCCCCGCCAGTAGGCTGAGCCAAGGATGACGAAGGACACGACCTGCGAGGCGGCAGTAGCCACGGCAGCTCCCATGACGCCCATTCCCGCAGCGCTGATCAGCACCGGATCCAGCGCAATGTTGAGCAGGGCACCTGTGACCATGCCAGTCATCGAGCGGACGGCATTTCCCTCGGCGCGCAGCAGATTGTTGAAGGCCATGTTTGTCAGCTGAACCGGAGACGCCGCAAACATGATCACCGCATACTGCCAGGCCATATCGATCGTGTCGCTGGAAGCGCCGACCGCCAGCAAAAGAGGCTGCGCCCACGGAATGCAGGCACAGACGATCAGCCCCGAGATGAACGCCAGGACAACAGTGGACGACGCTGTCTCCCCTGCTCCTTTCAGATCCCCTTCTCCGAGCTGCCGGCTCAACAGCGCACCGCCTCCGGAGGCAAACAGCACCGAAACCGCCATGGTCACCAGGAGAATCGGCATATAGACCGATACGGCAGCCACCTCGAGGTCGGTCTCGGAGGCAAGGCTGACGAAGTAGGTATCGGCCATGTTGTAGATAGCCAGGACAACGAGACTGATGATCGCCGGTCCGGCCAGTTTGAGGACTGCCCGGGCCACATTCGGCGACGCCATAACCTCGGTTTTCTTCTCCATGGAAACGTCCCTTTCCAGCCTGCAGCAGCGCCGCAGACGGTGTTGCGCGAGAATGTTGCATCGCCTACTATTATATTACAAACGGGTCAGGTGTTACTGCCATGGGCGGGCCCCGCGTGAAGGAGGCATCCTGGACGGCTCGCGTCCCGGAGATGCTGCACTTTTGGCGCCGTCCGGCACTGCTGCCGGCGACGGCAGAGATCTGTCAACTGAAGGAGCATGTATGTACAAAATTCTGGAAAGAGAAATTCTCGCTGACAACGTCGTGCGTATGGAGGTCGAGGCCCCGCACATCGCCAATAAGGTACAGAGCGGGCAGTTCGTCATCATCCGCGTGCATGATACCGGTGAGCGCTTCCCGCTGACCGTTGCCGGCAAAGACAAGGAAAAAGGCACAATCACCATCATCTTTGCCGCGATCGGCAAGTCAACCTGCGAACTCGGTCAGCTCAAGAAGGGCGATGAGATCCTTGACGTTGTCGGTCCTCTCGGTGTCGCCTCGCACTTTGATCCGTCCATCAAGAAAGCCGCTGTGGTCGGCGGTGGTCTCGGCTGCGCCATTGCCCTGCCCCAGGCCGTGCATTTGCACGAGATGGGCGTTTCCGTGGACACGATCGCCGGTTTCCGCGATAAGGACCTGATCATTCTGGAACCGGAAATGAAGGCGGCCTCTGAGAACCTCTATATTGCCACAGACAACGGCAGTGCCGGCTACCATGGATTCGTCACCGACGTGCTGCGGGAGCAGATCGAAAAGGGCGTGAAATATGACATCGTGGTCGCCATTGGCCCCATCATCATGATGAAGAACGTCGCCGAACTCACCCGTCCATACGGAATAAAGACGATCGTCAGCATGAACCCGATCATGATCGACGGCACAGGCATGTGCGGCTGCTGCCGCCTGATCGTCGGCAACGAGGTCAAGTTTGCCTGCGTTGACGGTCCGGACTTTGACGGGCACGAAGTCGACTATGACACCTCGATGCGCCGTCTCGGCATGTACAACAAGCTGACGGAACGGGAAGCGTCCTGCAATCTGCTCAAAATGGCGGAGGAGGCCTGACGAATGCTGGAACCGAGAGAAATGAAGCGCAACATGTCCAATGAAAAGACCCCGATGCCGAGTCTGCAGCCAGACGAGCGGATACGGGGTTTTGAGGAAGTTGCCACCGGCTACACCGACGAAATGGCTGTGAACGAGGCAAACCGGTGTCTGAACTGCAAAAACCGGCCATGCGTGAGCGGCTGCCCCGTCCAGGTGCAGATTCCTGATTTCATCATGCATATCCGTGAAGGCGACTTTCTCGCCGCCTACCAGAAGATCATTGAGACAAACGGACTGCCGGCTGTATGCGGCCGCGTATGCCCGCAGGAGTCACAGTGTGAAAAGTACTGCGTGCGCGGCATCAAGGGTGAACCGGTCGGGATTGGCCGCCTGGAGCGTTTCGCCGCCGACTATGCAATCGAAAACGGCAAAACCGGCCAGACCAAGACAGAAGCGCCGAACGGTCACAAGGTCGCCGTCATCGGCAGCGGACCGGCCGGTCTTACCTGTGCCGCTGACCTCGCGAAGCTCGGCTACGACGTCACGGTCTTTGAGGCTTTTCATACGGCGGGCGGCGTCCTGAAATACGGCATTCCGCAGTTCCGTCTGCCCAAGGAGATCGTTGATCTCGAAATCGAGTCACTGAAGTCGATGGGCGTCAAGATTGAGCTCAACATGGTTATCGGCAAGGTGTTCACAGTGGAGGAACTGTTTGCTGACGGTTTTGAGGCTGTCTTTATCGGCAGTGGCGCCGGTCTGCCCTCCTTTATGCATCTGCCGGGTGAGGAACTGAACGACGTGTACTCGGCAAACGAATATCTGACGCGCATTAACCTGATGCATGCCTACCTGTTCCCCATCTACGACACGCCGATCAAGCATTACAAGAGCGTTGCCGTCGTCGGCGGCGGCAACGTCGCCATGGACGCTGCGCGCTGTGCCAAGCGTCTCGGATCCGAGCACGTCTACATTGTCTACCGCCGCTCGCAGGACGAAATGCCGGCCCGGAAAGAGGAAGTGCACCATGCCATGGAGGAAGGCATTGAGTTCCATCTGCTGACCAACCCGGTGGAAATCCTTGGCAATGAGAACAATGACGTCACCGGAATGCGTCTGGTGCGTATGGAGCTTGGCGAACCGGACGCCACCGGGCGCCGCCGTCCGGTGGTCATTGAGGGCAGTGAATACGACCTCGAGGTCGATGCCGTCATCATTGCGATCGGCCAGACTCCGAACCCGCTGATCAAGAACACGACCCCGGATCTCGAAACGCAGAAATGGGGCGGCATTGTGGCCAACGAAGAGACCGGTGCGACCTCGATTCCCGGTGTCTACGCCGGCGGTGATGCAGTGACCGGTGCCGCGACCGTCATCCTGGCCATGGGTGCCGGCAAGACAGGTGCTGCTTCCATTGACAAGTACCTGAAAGAAAAACACGGCGAGAGCTGATTCCATTTTCGTCTGAGCAAAATAAAAGAGGCCCGCAGCCGCTGGTGTAATTCGGCTGCGGGCCTCCTGCGTTTCAGAAAATCTTACATTCCAAGCTTTGCTTTCATCGCTTCGAGCTCGTCCTGAGCTGAACCACCGGACGGGCCGCTTGCATACTTCGAAAGAAGATCCGTATCGGCTGCGCCTTCCTTGTCGAGCGAGGCGATCGCGTTGGCGGTGTCGAGCTGCTTGTTGACCTTGGCTTCCATGCGGTCAAACGCTTCAAGCGAACTCGTGTTGCCGACGCCCGCCGTGACCTTGTTGGCGTGCTCGCGGGCCTTGGCTGTGGCCGCCTTGCCCTTGATCATGTCGGCGCGGCCTTCGAGGCTGGCAATGTCGTTGCTCAGCTTACGGTACATCGCGCGCATGTTTTCAGCATCCGCGTGCGCAGCCTCATAGTTTTCCTTGAGGCCGTTGAGCTGCTCAAGCTGTCTGTTCTTCGACTGAATCAGCTGCAGCGCGTCCGCATCGTTGCCGGCCTTGACGGCATTTTCGGCAGCTTTTGTGAACTTTGCGATGGTCTCCTCGCATTCCTTCACCTTATTCAGAGCTGCTGTCTCATTCGCCATGACAGCGCCCGTTTCCTTCTTTACTTCTGCCAGGTCTTCGCGCGACTGGCGCAGCATCTGGTCGATCATTTTCTGCGGGTTCTCTGCCTTGTCCAGCAGCGCATTGATATTGCTCGACATGATGTCCTTCATACGTGAAAAGATGCCCATTAAGATCCTCCTGTGGCGTGTCGCGTGTGATTCGGCCCGGGCCCTCTGGCGGTCTGTCTACCGGTGCGCCCTGCGCATCCGGCAGGGCGCCGGTCTCGGTCTGCCTGCTGCCGCATAAAAGCAGCGCTCCCGGCGCCGCCGTTTGTCACACAGAATATAAACACATTCTGTGACAGAAAAAACGGTGCCGGCATCTTTTCTGCCGGCACCGCCTGATTACTTGTCCTTGTACTTGTCTAGCAGCGGGTCATCCTGAAGATCATTGATATTCGTCTTGAGGATCCGCTCGGTCTCTGCTGCACGCTCCGCCTCGTGCTTGCGTCTCGTCTTCATGATGAGGATAACGGCTGCACCGGCCGCCACAACGCCAAGCGCGATCCAGATCCAGATGGCCACATCGTTCGCGTTCGTTGTGCGGCTCATAATACGGTCCGCCGTGCTTGTGAACGTGTCGATAAAGACGTCGTCCTCGTTTTTGTCAGAGAACCAGTTCTGCTCCAGATAATCGGCAAAAATCTGCTGCGCCTCATCGTCCATGACCGTGGCCGCGCTGCTGCCGGTCCATATCGTCCAGTCGCCGTCTGTCCCGTCATCATCGTAATAGACAAACAGGAAAGCGTTATTGCCGAGATTCATTTCATTGAAAATGCGCTGCGCTTCCTCGAGCTGCGCCTGGCCATCTCCGATGAGATCAGGGCGGTTCACCAGGTATACAGCCGGCTGGACGCCGGTCTTGTCAAAATACCCGCGCAGACCACGGCTGACGTTTTCCGTGTTGAGCCAGCCGAGCTCATCGTGCACTTCGTTCTGGTATTCGCCGCCAGTCAGTTTTGTGCGCGCATACGTGCTGTCAGTAATGTCCTGCCCGGCGTTGGCCGGTTCGCCGAAGCCCCCGCTGAACATGATGGACACGAAGACCAGTACGGCAATTACAGCGAGGATAATGAACGCCGTCGCGCATCCGGTTCTCGGCATGCTGCGCTGCGCTCTCGGACCGCTCTGCCCGGCATAGCCGCCCGCCGCCGGAATGATTGGCGGAATCACCGGTCCGCGGCCCATGCCGCCGGTCGGTGGGACTACCGGTCCGCGGCCCATGCCGCCGGTCGGAGGGATCACTGGTCCCCGGCCGCCTGAGCCCTGGCTTCCCCGGCTGCCCGATGAGCGGTTCAGAAAACTGCCCAGCCCGCCTAGATCAAAGCCTCCGGCACTGCCGCCCTGCCGGCCGTTCCCGCCGCTCCGGCGGAAACTTCCCTGCCGGCCGCCGTGACTGGTCGGGCCGCCGCCAAAACTTCCGCCGCGGCCGCTCCCGCCGCTGCTGCCGCCACCGCTGCCGCCTGCATTTCTGCCCATTTGCTGCCTCCTCGCTGCTAAGTCTGTCTGCACCGGTCAGCAGCATCGCACCCAGGCGGCGCTGACCACATCATCGCTGTGTCAGCGGATAAAGTTCGTATGTACCGGCTCTTCCCGCACCGGTTTTTTGATACCCGCCTCGCGGGCTGCCGCAAGCGCCTGCAGTTCGTAGCCCATGTTCCGGCCCAGCGTCCGCATCGTCTGCAGACCCTCTTCGTCCCGGCGCACATCGTCCGGCGTGAATCCATGGACCTGGTTCCAGTACTGGGAGGAGATGACCGGCATATTGGCTATCGTGAAATACATGTTAAGGCGCTCAAAGGCTGCTGTCGCCCCGCCGCGGCGGCACGAGACCACCGAGGCTCCGGGCTTGCCGTCCCGCTCCTCCTGGCCGCCGGAGTAGAACAGCCGGTCGAGAAAGGAGCAGACCTGACCGCTGGCACCGGCATAATAGACCGGTGAGCCGAAGACAAAGCCGTCGAATTCCGCCATGCGGGCATTGAGCGCATTCACCCCGTCGTCGTAGATGCATTTCCCGGTCACCTTGCAGCGCATGCAGGCAATGCATCCCGGGACGGGTTTATTGCCGATCCAGTAAATCTCGCTTGCCACATCGTAGTCCGACAGTCCCACCGCAACTTCGCTCAGAGCGGTGAAAGTGCAGCCCTCCGCATGCGGACTGCCGTTAATCATCAGTACTTTCATAAACTCTGCTGGGTCCCGCTCCCCGGGATCCAGACTTCTCCTCCTCTCGCTGCGGCCGCACCGGGCATCCCCGCGCCATTCAGGACATTTTCAGGCTCAGGTAGCTCTCCGGCGTCGCGTTTTCATAGATCCGCTTCAGATACTCGCCGGTAAAGCTTCCCGGCGTCTTGGCTACCTCCTTCGGCGTGCCCGCGGCCACCAGGGTGCCGCCCCGCTCGCCGCCTTCCGGACCCAGGTCAATGATATAGTCCGCACTCTTGATGACGTCCAGATTGTGCTCAATGACGACTACCGTGTTGCCCTTGTTCGCGAGCCGGTTAAGCACCTTCACCAGCCGTTTGACGTCATCCACGTGCAGGCCGGTGGTCGGCTCGTCCAGAATAAACAGAGTACGGCCGGTCTGCTTCTTGGCCAGATGCGTGGCCAGCTTGATGCGCTGCGCCTCGCCTCCGGACAGTGTGGTCGACGGCTGCCCGAGCCGGATGTACCCGAGCCCTACATCCATTAGTACCTGCAGTTTGCTGTGTATGAACGGAATATTCTCAAAAAAATTGTATGCCTCCTCCACAGTCATGTCGAGGACCTCGTAGATATTCTTGCCTTTGTAGCGCACTTCGAGCGTCTCGCGGTTGTAGCGGTGACCGCCGCAGACCTCACAGGGCACGTAGACATCCGGCAGGAAATTCATTTCAATCCGGGTGACGCCGTCGCCTTTGCATGCCTCGCAGCGTCCACCCTTCACATTGAACGAAAAGCGTCCCTTGCCGTAGCCGCGGGCCTTGGCATCCGGCGTCATGGCAAACAGATTCCGGATATGGTCAAAGATGCCGGTATAAGTGGCCGGATTGGAACGCGGCGTGCGGCCGATCGGGCTCTGGTCGATGTCCACAATCTTGTCGAGGTGCTCAAGACCGTCGATGCCGTCATGATCGCCCGGCCGGTCCTTGCTGTGGTAGAAGCGCTTCATGGCAGCCTTCTTGAGAATGTGATTGATCAGGCTGCTCTTGCCGCTTCCGGACACGCCCGTCACGGCCGTGATGACGCCCGTCGGGATACTGACATCGATATTCTTCAGATTGTGCTCCCGGGCGCCGCGCACCGTGATCCATTCCCGCGGTTCGCGCGTCTCAAGCGGGATGCGGATCTGCTGCCGGCCCGAGAGGTACGCGCCGGTGATGCTCTTCTGGTTGGCCATGATCTGCCTGGGCGTCCCCTGGGCGACGACATAGCCGCCGTGCGCACCCGCTCCCGGTCCGATGTCCACGATCTGATCCGCGTTCAGCATCGTCTCTTCGTCATGCTCGACGACAATCAGGGTGTTGCCGAGATCCCGGAGCCCCTTCAGCGTCTCGATCAGCTTGCCGTTGTCGCGCTGATGCAGTCCGATCGACGGCTCATCGAGAATGTACAGTACACCCATGAGACCGCTGCCGATCTGCGTTGCCAGCCGGATCCGCTGCGCCTCGCCGCCGCTCAGGGTCGCCGCTCCGCGGGCGAGCGTCAGGTAGTCAAGCCCGACATTCACGAGAAAATCAAAGCGGGCATTGAGTTCCTTGAGAATGCGTTCGGCGACCGCGGCCTGGGCCGGCGTCAGCTCAACGCTGTTCAGAAATTCCTGCGCCCGGCTGATCGGCAGCTCCGAAAGCTCGGCAATATTGAGATCTCCGATCCGCACAGCCAGTGCCTCCGGCTTGTAACGCCTGCCGCCGCACTCCGGGCAGGGCGTCTCGATCATATAGGATTCGATCTCACGTTTCATGTATTCGCTGCTTGTCTCCCGGTAGCGCCGCTCCAGATTGGGAATGACGCCCTCAAAGGAAGCGCTGTAGGTGCGGGAGCTTCCCTCTTTGTAGGGGATCGTCAGCTTCTCTCCGTCTGTGCCGTAGAGAATCGCGTGCTGCACCTCCTGCGGCAGGTCCTGGAACGGGGTATCCATGTCGAAACCGTAGCGGTCCATCAGGGCAGACATGACGTTCGAGGCAATTGTGCCCACTTTGCTGAAACCCCAGCCGCTTGCATGAATCGCACCCTCCCGGAGCGTCCGCGACGGGTCCGGCACAACTCGGTCCGGATCGATTTTGAGGATGACGCCCAGACCTGTGCAGGCCGGACAGGCTCCGAACGGTGAGTTGAAGCTGAACAGCCTTGGCTCGAGCTCATCGATGCTGATGCCGCACTCCGTGCAGGCAAAATTCTCGCTGAGCAGATCTTCCTCGCCGGTTTCCATATCCCGGATGATAACAAGACCCTCCCCGATCCGCAGTGCAGTCTCCACACTGTCTGTGAGACGCTGCCGGCTCTCCTGTTTCAGGATGATCCGGTCGACTACAGCCGAGATGGTGTGCCGTTTCTGCTTGACAAGGGCGATATCATCTTCGCCGATCTCGTAAACTTCGCCGTCGACGACAGCACGGGTAAAGCCTTCCTTGGCGATGCGCTCCAGAACCTTTTTATGTTCCCCTTTCTTGCCGCGCACGAGAGGCGCCGTGACCATAATCTTACTGCCCGGGCGGCGCGCCATGACGCTGTCCACGATCTGATCCACGGTCTGCCGTTCAATCTTACGGCCGCACTTGGGGCAGTACACTTCCCCGGCCCGGGCATACAGAAGACGCAGATAGTCATGAATCTCGGTGACCGTGCCGACTGTGGAGCGCGGATTACGGCCCGTCGTCTTCTGATCAATGGCAATCGCCGGTGAGAGCCCCTCGATGGCATCGACGTCAGGCTTCTCCATCTGTCCGAGGAACTGACGGGCATAAGAAGACAGGCTTTCCACGTAGCGGCGCTGACCCTCTGCGTAAATTGTGTCAAAGGCAAGAGACGACTTGCCGCTCCCGGAAAGGCCGGTGATTACAATAAACTTGTCCCGGGGCAGCCTGATATCCACGTTCTTGAGGTTGTGTTCGCGGGCTCCCCTGATATTCAGTGTATTTGCCATTCTGACTCCATGTTTCCTCGGTCGCCTCAGGCACTCTTCCCCGCCTGCTGAAGCTCCGCGATCATGTCCCGCAGCCGCGCCGCCACTTCAAATTCGAGCTCTGCGGCTGCCTCTTTCATCTGCTGCGTCAGAAGATCAATGCGCATCTTCCGTTCCGCTTCCGGCAGGTCGGCAGCTTCGGAGCCGGTTACTTTCTCACTGAGCACAAAAGTCGGGTCGAGCACTTCTTTTTCGATGGTGGCCGGCGTGATGCCGTGTTCCTCGTTATACTGCTGCTGCAGCGTCCGGCGCCTGTTCGTCTCGCCGACCGCGGCCTCAATGGACTTGGTCTCGGTGTCAGCATAGAGAATGACCCGCCCCTCGGCGTTGCGGGCCGCCCGTCCGATCGTCTGGATCAGTGAGGTCTCGTTGCGCAGAAAACCTTCCTTGTCGGCATCGAGGATCGCCACAAGCTCCACTTCCGGAATGTCCAGTCCCTCCCGCAGGAGATTGATGCCCACAAGGACATCAAACTCACCGAGCCGCAGGCCGCGCACGATCTCGATCCGCTCCATGGTGTCAATGTCGCTGTGCATGTACTTGACCCGCACTCCCATCTCCTCATAGTATTCCGTCAGACGTTCCGCCAGCTTCTTGGTCAGCGTCGTCACCAGGACGCGGCGTTTCTTGGCAGCCAGGTCGCGGATCTCCCCGAGCAGATCATCAAGCTGACCTTCCGTCGGGCGGATCTCCACGGCCGGATCGAGCAGTCCGGTCGGACGCACAATCTGCTCCACGATTTCGCCGCCGGCCTGCTCCCGTTCGTAGGCTGCCGGGGTGGCGGAAACGTAAATTGCCTGGTGGATGCGCTCGTTGAATTCCTCAAATTTCAGTGGCCGGTTGTCGCAGGCCGCCGGGAGCCGGAAGCCGTAATCGACCAGCATTTCCTTGCGGGAGCGGTCCCCGTTGTACATAGCCCGCACCTGCGGCAGGGTGGCATGCGACTCATCCACAAACAGCAGAAAATCATCCGGAAAGAAATCGAGCAGCGTATAGGGCGGCTCGCCCGGCTTGCGGCCGTCAAAATACCGCGAGTAGTTTTCAATACCGGAGCAGTAACCGAGCTCCTTGAGCATTTCCATATCATAGAGGGTGCGCTGCGTCAGGCGCTCGGCCTCAAGCAGCTTGTCCTCGCTGCGGAACAGGTCCGTCTGCGCAATGAGGTCCTTCTTGATGGCCGGCAGCTGGCGCTCCACGGTCTCCCGCGCCATGGCATAGTGGGATGCCGGGAAGATCATGGCATATTTGAGCACGTTGAGCCGCCTGCCGGAAAGAGCCTCTATCTCATAGATCTTTTCGATTTCGTCCCCGAAGAACTCCACGCGCGTTGCCTTTTCACTCTGGCTCGCCGGGAAAATCTCCACCACATCTCCCCGCACCCGGAATGTGCCCCGCATCAGGTCCATGTCGTTGCGGTCGAAGTTGATGTCGACCAGGCGGTTGAGGAGTTCGTCGCGGCTCATCGCCATGCCTTCCCGCAGCGAGACGGCCATGTTGGCATACGAATCCGGCGCACCGATGCCGTAGATGCACGAGACGCTCGAGACAACGATTACGTCGCGCCGCTCGAGCAGGGAGCTTGTCGCCGAATGGCGCATGCGGTCAATCTCATCATTGATGCTGGCATCCTTTTCGATATAAAGATCCTTGCCGGGAACGTAGGCTTCAGGCTGATAGTAATCATAGTAGCTGACAAAGAACTCCACGGCGTTGTTCGGGAAGAATTCCCGGAACTCACTGCACAGCTGGGCCGCCAGCGTCTTGTTGTGTGCAAGGACCAGCGTCGGCCGGTTGGTGTTGGCAATGACGTTCGCCATGGTGAAGGTCTTACCGGATCCGGTCACGCCGAGAAGGATCTGCGACTTCTTCCCCTCTTCCACACCTTTGGTAAGCTCCGCGATTGCCCGCGGCTGATCCCCGGACGGTTTGTATTTCGAGTGCAATTCAAACGTCTGCAACTTGATCTGCTCCTGCTTCTAGACTGGGTCCGGACCGGGGCCCGGTCAGCAACTCCTTATTATATCTCCGCTGCACCCGGCCTTCAACGGCAGCACATCGTGTGTAAAACTGCAGGGAACGTGCTATGATGGAGGCGTTGGCACGCAGGGCACGGAACACATTCGCTTTTCGGGTATTTCCCAGCGCACTTGCGGCGGATCTGCTCCGGCCTGCAGACTCTATGGAGGTACAGATTTGTCCAGATTCACAATTCCAAGAGACATTTTCATCGGCAACGGTGCGATTGACGAGCTCAGCAAGCTCACGCAGTACAAGAAAGCGATCATCGTCACCGGCGGTCATTCGATGCGAAAGGGCGGTTTCCTGCAGAAGGCAGAGGACGCTTGCAAGAAGGCCGGCATGGAAACCAAGCTTTTTGAGGGCGTCATGCCGGATCCGACGATTGAATGCGTCCTTGACGGCGCCAAGGCCATGCAGGAGTTTGAGCCTGACCTGATCGTCGCGATCGGGGGCGGCAGTCCGCTCGACGCAGCCAAGGCCATGTGGGTTTTCTACGAGCATCCGGAGCTGACATTCCAGGACATCATAGATCCGTTCAGCATTCCGCGGCTGCGCACCAAGGCCGACTTCGTCGCCATTCCGTCGACTTCCGGCACCGCATCCGAGGTGACGGCCTTCTCGGTGATTACCGATGAGAAGACGAAGGTCAAGTATCCGCTCGCGGACTATGAGATCACGCCCGACATTGCCATCCTGGACATGGACATCCCGCTGACGATGCCGGTCTCGCTGACGGCCGACACCGGCATGGACGCGCTCACCCACGCGATCGAGGCGTACGTGGCCAGCAATCATTCCTACATATCGGACGCCCTGGCGATTCATGCCATTCAGATCATCTACGAAAGCCTGTTTGCGTCCGTCCAGGGCAACGCCGAAGCCCGGGCCCGGATCCATATCGCCCAGTGCATGGCCGGCATGGCTTTCTCGAACGCCCTGCTCGGCATCTGTCATAGCCTCGCCCACAAGACCGGCGCTCAGTTCGACATCCCGCACGGCCGCTGCAACGCTATCCTGCTGCCGTACGTGATTGAGTTCAACGCCGTCAGCGAGCGTGAGCGCTACGCCAACATCGGCCGCTCCCTGGGGCTTCCCGGTCAGACTGACCGTCAGCAGGTCAATTCCCTCGTCGAAGCCGTCGAAAAGCTGAACCGTCAGCTCGGCATCAAGCAGTCCTATAAGGAAAACGGCGTCTCTGAAGCCGACTACATGAAAGTGGCCGACTTTATCGCCAAGGAAGCCGTGGCCGATCCGTGCACCGCCTCGAACCCGCGCGAGACAAGCGTCGAAGACATGCGCAAGATTCTCGACTGTGCTTTCTTCGGCAAGGATGTCGAATTCTGATCTCTGAAAATTCCTGGATCCTTCCGGCCCGCCGCCGGAGGGATCTTTTTTTCCCGACAGACCGTTTCGGAGGAAACCGTGAGCGAGCAGCAGAATCCCACAATCGAAACCAACTACCAGGCCTACAGATCAGCGCTGGAGCCGCTTATCTCGCCCGAGCTGATCCGTTTTATTGATGAATCCGACTTCCGCACCGCGCCGGCCTCGGCCAAGGAGCAGTACCACGGCTGCTACGAGGGCGGGCTGTGCGAACACTCGCTCGGTGTGTGGCGCGCCCTGCGGCTCCTGAACAGCCGCATTCTCGGGGACTATTACGAACAGGATACCCTGACGCGCGTCGCCCTGCTGCATGATATCTGCAAAATCGGCTGCTATCATCCTGAGTGGAAGAATCGGCCGCTGCGCCGCGATCCAGACAGCGGCCGCGTGCTCGAATGGGAGACGGTCCGGTCCTGGCGGTTTGAGACAGATTTTCCGGCTGGTCACGGAGCCAAGTCTGTCATGCTGTGCCTGGCAAACGGCACACCGCTGTCCCGGGACGAAACGCTCGCCATCACACACCACATGGGCGCCTACGATCTGCAGGGCACTGCCCTGTGGGACTATCAGAACGCTTCCGGCAGCTGTCCGCTGGTAATGATCACGCACTGGGCAGACCTCTACGAAAGCAGCGTCGTACCCCGCATGAAAGAGCTCAAGGGCAGCGCCGGGACCTGACGTCGGTCAGGCAAAGAAACGGCTGAGGACACGCACGACCTCATTCATGTCAATCGGCTTGGCGATATGGGCGTTCATGCCGGCATCGAGACACTGCTTGACGTCGGAAGAAAAAGCGTCAGCTGTCATGGCAATGATGGGGATGGTGGCAGCGTCAGTACGGTCAAGGGCCCGGATAGCCGCTGTTGCCTGCCTGCCGTCCATGACCGGCATCTGCACGTCCATCAGGATTCCGTCATAATAACCGGCCGGAGATCTCTCGAAGCGCTCAAGCGCAGCAGAACCGTCGGCCGCCCGCTCGAGCAGGAAGCCGCGGCTGCCAAGCAGGGCGTTGGTGATCTCCCAGTTGAGGGCATTGTCTTCCGCGACCAGCAGGCGGCGGCCGCTGAAGTCCGGCTCCACTGCCACTTTCTGTTCTTCTGCTGTCTGCATGCACTTACGCAGTCCGCGGTAAAGTGAGGACCGGAAAAGCGGTTTGGCGACAAAACCGCAGATACCGACCTCGCGGGCATCTGCCTCAACTTCCGCCCAGTCATAGGCACTCATCAGCACAATCTTGGTCTGATCGCCGGTGAGGCTGCGCATGCGGCGGGCCACCTGGATGCCGTCCATGAAGGGCAGTTTCCAGTCAAGCAGCACGACATCAAACGGTCTTCCCTCACGCTTCGCCGCGGTCAGGTTTTCCAGGGCACTTGTGCCGTCGAAGGTCCATTCCGGCTGCGCGCCAAATTCTGTGAGCGCCGCAGTGGCCATGCGGCCCACATCTGTGTCATCGTCCACAATCAGAACCCGCCAGGGCGGCAGCTGCATGGCCGCGGTGTCCGTTGGGCAGACCTCAAGGTCCAGGCGGATACGGAACTCCGTCCCCTCCCCGGCCTGGCTCTGCAGCTCGATGCTGCCGCCCATCGCTTCCACGATATACTTCGTTATAGACAGACCGAGCCCGGCTCCCTCAGTGCGGCGCACGCGGTCCGTGTTCTCGCGTGAGAATGAGTCGTAGACGACTTTCTGGAATTCGTCTGACATACCAATGCCGTTGTCGCGCACGACAATATTGAGCTCGACCCGGTCGCTGCCCATGGCGGAGGGCTGCTCGTAGATCAGCAGCTCGATGCGGCCGCCGTCCTGGGTGTATTTGCTGGCATTGTTCAGAAGATTCAGCAGCACCTGGCTCAGACGGATGCTGTCGCAGTAGACGGTCTCGGCGCTGATTTCTCCGGTGCGGACCTCGAGCTCCTGCTGTTTGGCCTCAATCTGCGGCCGGATAATGGCCAGAATGCTCTCCAGGAATTCGCGCAGCTCCATCTCATCCATGGTGAACTGCAGCTGGCCGCTTTCAATCTTGGACATGTCGAGCACATCGTTGATCAGGCCGAGCAGCTGTTTGCTTGACAGGCTGATCTTCTCGAGGCTGTGCTTGACGACGTCCGGACTGTCAATATGCGCTGAAGCGATGGCAGTCATGCCGACAATGGCGTTCATCGGCGTGCGAATGTCGTGGCTCATGCTGGAGAAGAACTCACTCTTTACCCGGTTGGCACGCTCAGCCTCCCTGCGGGCGGCGGTCAGTTCCTCCATCTGCTGGCTGCTGAGTGCCCGGTAGCGCAGGAACACGAAGACAATGGCGCCGAGAATGATGAGGCAGCCGCCGACCACATAGAGCATCCAATCGGAACCAAGTGCGTTGACCGCCGCGTCAAGCTGACCAAAGGGCAGCTCCGTCACCAGATACCACCGCGAGTGCGGCAGCGGCGTTGCATACACCTGCAGCCGCTCTGCTCCGTCTGAATACACGGCCTCAAGCGTGCGTCCGTCCTGCATCGCCGCCTGCAGCTCCTCCACATAGCGCTCAGCAGCCGTCTCCTGGCGCTCGCTCTGCGCCCCGTAGGACTCCATCACCTCGGCAAAATAACTGGTCGCATAGCGGGACGAATCGAGCACAAAGGTTCCGTCCCGCAGAATAACAAAACTCGAGACGAGGTCTTCGCTCTGATCAAGGAACAGGATATCAATGACGTGGGTGTCCGGTATGCCCCCGATCAGGCCGACACTCGTCGAGCCGTCGCGCATCGGATAGGCAGCGTTCATCGAGAAGAGCAGCACGGTGTTCCCGTCAAGGTCCCGCCCCATCCTGACCAGCGGCCTCGCGGCACTCATCTGCTCTACCAGCAGCGAGGGCTCCGGGAAATCGAACCTGCCGCCGTACACATAATCGATCTGCATGTCGGCGCTGATCAGGGCAAGATGACTGAAGCCGAGTGCCTGCGCTTCGCGCGCGAGCTGACCGTCCAGTGTCTCGTAGGTGTCACCGGGGCGTGCCGGCACCTCGTCTGCAAGCACTTCCATCCGGGAGAAATAAAAGTCCATCATCGTCTCGTAGTGCATCTCGAGACGCTCGTTGACCTTGTGCAGATAAATCTCGCCCACCGACCTGACTGTCTGCTGGCTGCGTTCCTGCAGGTAGACAGACAGAAGAGAAAAAATCGTAATGCACAGCACAACGATAATCAGCAGGCTGCCGGTCAGAAAACGGCTGATCTTTTCTTTGATATCCATGGAATCCGCTCCAACTTAACCGGGGCTGCCCAAGGTGCAGTCACCACGTTTTTCCTCTTTCATGCTACCATCCGGCCGCCCTGCCGCGCAATTGGCCCGGCACGTACGATCCGGCTCCTTTGTGCTATGATATAAAAGAACTTTTCGCCTTTGGAGGTCTATTCGTGAAGTATTCGATCCGCAAATTCCACCCCCGGGACGCCGCCGACCTGGCCCGTGCTGCCAACCATCGCGAGATAGCCGACTATGTGCGTGATTCCTTCCCGCATCCCTATCTCTTCAGCGATGCAGCGGCCTTCATCGAGGAGGCCCAGAACGGCAGTGCCATTATCCGCGCCATCTGCAGTGATGATGTGGCGATCGGCGTGATTTCCCTGTTTCCGGGCAGCGATCTGCACAGCCGGACAGCCGAGCTCGGCTACTTTATCGATCCGGCGTACCGTGGGCGCGGCTTCGCTTCGCGGGCCGTCCGGGACCTGGTCCGGGAGGGGTTCGAAAGTGAAGGCCTGCACCGTATCTATGCCCAGCCGCTTGCCCACAATCATGCCTCGCGGCGCGTCCTCGAGAAGGCAGGTTTCGTGTGCGAAACGATCCAGAAGAACGGTGCGTACAAGAACGGCCGGGTCGTGGACACCTGCCTGTACGCACTGTATCCGGAGTAACCCCGCGACCTCTCTCTCCAGGAGGATAAGATGTCAGATATTCTTGTTGCATACTTCTCGGCCACAGGCAATACGGAACGCGCTGCCAAGACGCTCGCCGAGGTGACCGGCGCCCAGCTCTACCAGATCGAACCGGCGCAGCCCTATACGCACGCTGATCTAAACTGGACGGACCGCGCCAGCCGCAGCAGCGTGGAGTGCAACGATCCCTCCGCACGTCCGGCGCTGGCCGGAGAGCCCGCACCAGTCAGCGAGTGCAGCAAAATCGTACTCTGCTTCCCGATCTGGTGGCACCTGGCGCCGCCGCCCGTGCGCACGTTCCTCTCAAGCTACGACTTCAGCGGCAAACAGATCTACCTTGTCGCCACCTCCGGCGGCAGTACGCTCGACCGCGCCGTCCCGAACATCCAGGAGCTGGCGCCCGGCGCTGAGGTTATCGGAGGCACCATGGCAAACTGGCCGCACAACAGTCCTTCGGCCCTGGAGAAGTGGGCAAAGAAGGTCGGCCTCATGTCCTGAGAAGGCCTGCCTTGAGTTCCAGAGAAAACAGCGGCGCTGCCGGATCTCCGGCAGCGCTCTTTTCTGCCCGCAGCTCTCACCCTGCCTTCTCAGCCGCTTCCTCGATCTGCCGGCCGCGGTTGATCGCGCAGATAACTGCCTTGATCGAAGCCATCGAGATGTTGTGGTCGATGCCGACTCCAAAAACGTCCCGGCCGTCCTGCATGCGCAGCTGCACATAGGCCACAGCCTGGGAATCGGATCCCTGACTGATCGCATGCTCCTTGTAATCAATGAACGTGAACCGGTTCATCCGCTCCTCATGAATCGCGTTGAAAAAGGCATCAATCGGCCCGTTCCCGTCCCCTTCCACTTCAAAGACAGTGTCCTTGTGCCGCAGCTTCCCGTAGAAATGCGAACGGGCGACGCCGTTCTCGACGTTGGCATTCAGCTTGTTGCGGATCAGGCGGTATGGCCCGTCCACCTTCAGGTACGTGTCCTCAAACAGACGATACAGGGTCTCCGGTTTGATCTCCACGCCTTCGCGGTCCGATTCTTCCTGCACAACGGCGCCGAATTCTGCGTGCATGGCCTTCGGCATGTCAAAACCGAACTTGTGGTGCATGATAAAGGCAGCGCCTCCTTTCCCTGACTGCGAATTGATGCGGACCGGCTCATAGGAACGGCCGAGATCCTCGGGATTGATCGGCAGATACGGAACCATCCACTGCTCACCGTCCTGGTCTTCCATATACTGGAAACCTTTGTTGATCGCGTCCTGGTGGCTGCCCGAGAAAGCAGTGAAGACCAGGTCCCCCGCGTAGGGCTGCCGCGCCGGGACCTGCATTTTCGTGGCCCGTTCGTAGAGGCTGATGATGCGTTCCATGTTGCTGAAATCGAGCTCAGGATCGACGCCCTGCACATACATGTTCATGGCCAGCGTGATCAGGTCGACGTTGCCGGTGCGCTCACCGTTGCCGAACAGACAGGCCTCCACCCGCTCTGCTCCGGCCAGCAGTCCCATCTCTGTCGTCGCCACGCCGGTCCCGCGGTCGTTATGGGCGTGCAGGGAGATCACGGCCCGCTCGCGGCCGGGCAGCCGGCGCAGGAAATACTCAAGCTCGTCGGCAAACTGATTGGGCAGGCAGTTCTCCACCGTCGTCGGCAGATTGAGAATGACCTTGTGCTCTTCATCCGCGTGCAGATGATCGAGCACCGCGGCACAGATCTCCGCGGCGACATCCATTTCCGTGCCCATGAACGACTCCGGCGAATACTCAAAACGCAGATTCATCTCCGGATCGACATCCTGTGCCATCTCATAAATCAGGTCTGCCGCATCGGTTGCTATTTTTTTTACGCCTTCCACGTCCGTATGGAAAACCACTTCACGCTGCAGTGTGGACGTCGAGTTATAAAAGTGGAATATGACGTTCTTGGCACCCCGGATCGCTTCAAAAGTGCGGCGGATCAGATGCGGCCGCGCCTGCACAAGGACCTGGATTGTGACATCCTCCGGAATGTGGCCGCCCTCAATCAGTTCGCGGCAGATCTCGTAGTCCGTGTCTGAGGCCGACGGGAAGCCGATTTCCACTTCCTTGACGCCGATCTCATCGACCAGCAGGTGAAACATGGCCAGCTTTTCGTCCATGCTCATCGGGTCAATGAGCGCCTGATTGCCGTCCCGAAGGTCCACCGAGACCCATGTTGGTGCTTTGGTGATCGTTTTGTCCGGCCATGTCCGATTCTCAATCGGCTGCGGAACGAACGGCGTATACTTTTCGTATCCGGTCATAGTCTCCTCCTGACTTCAAGATGGTGCCGCCTCATCGGGCCACAAAAAAAGATCTGTGCTTGTTGGCACAGACCCTGCAGTTATCCTTCCGTATGCTGGGCGCAACTCAACAAGCCTTCATCTGATCCCCGCTACTGCGAGGCTGAGAAGGCAGCCAAGTGTGATGCAGTTGTATGAAATCATATCTTTCATCATGCTCTTCAGCCGGTTTCGCACACCGAAACCCTAATTAAGGATATCACATTTCCATGCTGCCTGTCTACCTGATTTCCCCGCCGTCTGCTGCTCCGCGTTCCCGGCGCAGCATGTCTGCCGCCTGCGCGGCGGCCTGCCGGGCGATCCGGGCAGACAGCCGCTCAAGCCGTTCTTCCGACTGCCTGAGCAGTTTCTCGACGCCGTCAAGGAGTGCCTGCGTCCTTGGGTCTGCGGCCTCCGGCGTCACCAGTCCCGCCCGCGGCAGTACGTCCTCCACATTCGGGGAGTCGGCAGCATATACCGGTTCACCGCCGAGGCGGATACCCATACGGCGCCGGATCTCCTCGATGGGCTGCGTCTCGGTGCCCGAGAGCCAGTTGCTGCGGCCCATCAGATACCTCGTGATCAGAGTGGCCTGGGCGTACATTTCCACCCACTCCATGCGGAAAAAGGCCAGTTCAAGCTGCGGCGCCCAGGTGATGACGCCGTGATTGGCCAGCAGCGCACCGTTATACTGCCGGCAGAACGGCGCGACCGAGTCCGGCACTTCCCGGGTGCCCGGCACGGCAAAACGCGCCACCGGAATGCTGCCGACCGCTGTGACCGCTTCGGTGAGAATCGGCTCATCCAGGCAGATGCCGGCTGCAGCGAAACAGGTCGCCGTGACCGGGTGGGCGTGCACCACGGCTCCAAGCTCCGGATTCTCCTGGTATACCCGAAGGTGCATCCTGATCTCCGAAGACGGCGCCTTCGTGCCGGCGCGGATCACACTGCCCTCAAGGTCTGTCTCTACCAGCATGTCCTCCTGCATCCGGCCCTTGCTGACGCCGGTCGGCGTGCTCAGGACCCGGTCGGGTCCGATCAGGCAGCTGATATTGCCGTCATTGGCGACCACGTATCCGTGGGCCTCGAGCCGCCTGCCGATCTCAAGAATGTCCGCCGATACCTGCGCTCTGTCCGGATAGTCCATTTTCTTCCCTCTTCCGCCGCATGATTTCCGCCAGCGACTGCTCGTAAGGCGGATAGGCGATGCCGTACTCCGTGATGATAGCCGTGATGTCGGCAGCATCAGTCACATCGAAACTAGGGTTGAACGTCCTGACGCCTGCCGGAGCCATCGGCTCCCGGTACCACATGCTCGTGATTTCCTCCCCGCCGCGCTCCTCGATGACGATCTCTTCCCCGGTCCGCGTCTCCATGTCAATCGTCGAGGAAGGCGCACACACGTAGAACGGGACCCCGTAGCGCCTTGCTGCCAGAGCCACCCCGCCTGTGCCGATCTTATTGGCCGTGTCACCGTTCGCCGCCACCCGGTCGCAGCCGACGAGCACAGCCTGAACCATGCCGCGCCGCATCACCGTCGGCGCCATGTTGTCGCAGATGACGGTCGTGTCGATGCCTGCATCGGTGAGCTCATACGAAGTCAGCCGGATCCCCTGAAGCAGCGGCCGGGTCTCGTCGCAGAACACGTGGAACCCGTAACCTTTTTCCTCGCCCACATAGATCGGAGCCGTGGCCGTTCCAAGCTGCACCGCCGCGAGCCGGCCGGCATTGCAGTGTGTCAGGATTCCCATCCCCGGCTCAAGCAGCGTCAGCCCGTTTTCTCCAATCCGGCGGCAGACCGCCTTGTCCTCTTCGTAGACAGCATTGGCTTCCCGCCGCAGTGCCTCGCGCTGCGCGGCCACACTCTCGCCGCGCATGCTGTCCAGCACGCTCTGCATGCGCCGGACCGCCCAGGACAGGTTTACGGCTGTCGGCCGGGCGGAGTTAAGGTATTTCCCGGCCTCCGTGCACAGACGCCAAAACTCTTCCGGGTCCTCGGTCAGAGCATTCAGTGCCGCCAAATAAAACCCGAACGCCGCACTGACGCCGATGGCCGGTGCACCCCGCACCCGCAGGCGCCTTATCGCATCCCAGATCTCCTCTGTCGTGCGCAGCTGCACCCGTTCTGCCCGGCCGGGCAGCAGTGTCTGATCGATGATATCGAGCGCACGGCCGTCCCGGCTCAGCCGCACCGTGTCTTCGGTCACGCTCATATCTCAGGCCGCAGCCAGCGGCTTCACCGACTCTGATACAAGCAGCGCGCCGTACATGTTGTCCGGATAGCCGGCACGCTTGATCACCGCAGCACGTCCCGGGTAGTACCGCAGGAACAGTTCCAGCAGTTCCTTGGACCCACCCCGCACAACCACCGGCTTTTTCATGAACAGCGTCAGCGCGGTGATCAGTTTCTGCACCGGGAAATCGTCGTGAAGATGGCGGAAATCCACGATGCAGGCATCGCAGTCGTCGATATCCATCGGCAGAATGTCCGAGACCGACATGAAGTCATCTTCCTGCATGGCCTCGGAGATCTCATCGAAGATCATTTCACAGAACTGCAGTCCTTCCTGGGACAGATCGAGAATGCCGAGCGGCGAGGCGATGATCGGGCGGTCTTTCATCTCTACATCCGGGAACGACTTGCCTTCGAAGAATTTCTTCATCGCAGCAATATAGGCGGGAGTGGAGCCGCAGCAGCCGCCGAGCAGCCGCACGCCGGCCTGGGCGAACGGTTCCATCTTGCGGGCAAATTCCGCCGGCCCGATACCGAACACAGTACGGCCGTTCTCCCGCTCCGGGAGACCCGCATTCGGCTTGACGCACAGCTGACGGTCCGTGACTTTTTCCATCAGGTCCATCGGCTTGAGCAGCGTGACCGGCCCGCCGGAACAGTTGGCGCCGACCACATCCGCTCCGAGCTGGCAGCAGGTGACGGCGCAGGCATCTGCCGGAGTGCCGTTCAGTGTGCGCTCACCCTGGAAGGTCATGTTGCAGATGATCTCCACGTCGCCGAACCCGCGCGCCGCGACGATGGCTGCCCGCATCTCGTTGATGTCCATGAACGTCTCGAAGTTGACGATTCTGATGCCCGCATCGTGCAGCGGTTTGAGCTGCTGCTGAAAGATCCCGACGGCCATGTCAAAGCTGAGGTATCCGGCTGGTTCAAAGTACAGTCCCGTAGGACCGACGGACGCTGCGACCAGCACATCGGTGCCCTTGGTGCATTCCAGTGCAATCCTGGCCCCGGCTGCGTTGATCTCCTCCAGCTTGTCAGCAAGGCCCATACTCTCGAGCGTCGGGCGGTTGGCCGAAAACGTATTGGTCTGAATCATATCGGAACCAGCCTCAATGAAGTCGCGCGTCATCTTGGCGACATCGTCCGGACGGGTCACATTCCAGTATTCGGCGCACTCACCGCTCTTCAGCCCCATGCTTTCCAGATAGGTCGCCTTCGACCCGTCGTAGAGCACAATACCCTTTTTCAGCCTCTCCAGCAGTCCCATGTTTACCTCACTTTATCTTTCGGGTTCTCTCCCTGCACGTCAGCAGCCGCAAAATAGGAACGGTATTCCAGGTGCATACGGCCCGGGAAAAGATGTTCGTACAAATCTATAAAATAATCGTCCGTCATGCTCGCGATGTAATCCACGGTCAGCAGATCCGGACCATCCTGCAGATATTCCTGCATCGCGTCCCGGCTCCCGGCCATCTTCAGGTGGTGACGGAAGACAGGCGTCTTCTCACGTCCGCACGCAAGATCCTCCCGGCAGCGGCTGTACAGATCCCGGAACATCCGGCCCAGCTGCGGATACGGCTCCTGCTCGTTCTGCCGCGCATAGATCCGCTCGTAATTCGTCTGCTTCTCGCGTTCGATGGCGTCTGCATAGAGATCGTCGAGGTGCAGGTACGGCCGTCCAAAGCTCTTTTCGACCAGATTCTCCACGATCCGGGCAGCGAATCCGCGGCCGCTTCCGAGCAGACCGGCGCTGTCCTGCCCTGCTGCGTCAATCCCAAGCAGCCTGGCGTCCTCCCGGTCTTTCTCGAGATAGGCAAGCACGTCAGAGAGACGGACCACACAGCCCTCAAGCGTGGAAGCAACCAGAGAGCTGCGGCCGGATCCTGAGCAGGCCTGTGCGTATTTGCGGTCAAACGCCTCGAGAGCCGCATCCTTCCCCTCCGGAAACGTCTCCGGCCGGATGCTGCCGCGGATAGGCAGACCGTTGTGACAGAGGATTCCGTCCAGCGTCTGCACCGAGATGTTCAGCCCCAGAACGCGGTCAAGAAAGCGGACGCTCTGCACATTGTGTCGGAAATGCAGTCCGGTCCGCTCAAAATACAGTTCAGAAAGAAAGCGCTCCCCCGCATGGCCGAACGGCGTGTGTCCGATGTCGTGGCCAAGGGCGATCGCTTCAATAAGGTCTTCGTTCAGGCCGAGCAGCCGGCCAATCGTGCGGCCGATGCGTGAAACCATCTGCACGTGCTGCATGCGCCTGGTGATGTCGTCGTTTCGGTACAGGGAAAAGACCTGCGTCTTATCCGCGTACCGGTTGTAGATCCGGCACCCGAGGATCCGGTTGACGTCGCGGACAAACCCCGGGCTGAGCACGTCCGGTTCCCCGGGCCGGCGCCTTACAGCCTGAGAGCTGCGGCACGCCCAGGGCGCAAGGTGCGGTTCCATCCTGCTGCACGGCCCTTCGCTCATTTTCAGCACCGCCCTCAGAGAATGCCCGCGTCCATCAGAATGGTGCGCAGCTTGTCCCGTCCGCGCGACAGACGGCTTTTGACAGTCCCCACGGAGATCCCGAGGATCTGGGCAATTTCCTCATATTTTTTCCCGTCCACGTCCTTGAGGATGATGACTGGAATATACTTTTCCGGCAGAGAGAGAATAGCCCGCTTGATCGTCTCGCCCAGCTCATGATTAAGTGTCTCCCGCATCGGCTCACCGTCAGTGCTGACAATATAGTTGCCAGCCTCATCGATGTCCTCATGCGTCCGCCGTTTCCGGATCAGATCGAGGCAGGTATTGGCTGTCACACGGTACATCCAGGTTGAAAAGGCGGAACGGAAGGAAAACTTGCCGATGTTGGTAAACATCTTCAGGATTGCTTCCTGCGCTGCGTCCTGCGCATCGTGATCGTTGCGCATGAACTTAAACGCGATCGCATATATTCTTTTGTCGTATGCTTCGATCAGCAGGCTGAACGCCGTAGCGTCCCCCTTCTGAGAGCGCACAATAAGTTCGTGCTCGTCTAGCTCCGGCATGCTGGGTGTCCGTCAGGGTTGCTTTCTTACCGCACAATTATACCGGTTTCTGCGCTATTTTCCAAGAACTCACGATCTTGACCGCAGCGGCAGCGATGAAGTATGCTAGTTTTGTCCGCCGAAGTGGTGGAACTGGTAGACGCGCCGGACTCAAAATCCGGTGGTAGCGATACTGTGCGGGTTCGAGCCCCGCCTTCGGCACCAGACGCCGGCGCAGCCCGAGGGCTACCGCCGGCCTTTTGCTGTCCGGGAACAGGCTCCCGGGGCGTTTCAGGAAACTTAGGAGGTATCACCGTGGCAAAGAAGACCATTAAGATTGAGGGCATGCACTGCAGCGGCTGCTCTGGACGGATTGAGCGGCTGCTGAACGCCCTGCCCGGCGTCAGCGCATCCGTCAGTCTCGACGATAAGGAAGCTGTCGTGGAAGCTCCGGATGACATGCCGGAGTCGACTCTGACCGATAAGATCACTGGAGCCGGCTACCAGGTCGTTTCCGTCTCCTGACACAGAAAAGCCCGGCGCAGAGGCTCCTTAGCTGAAAACGCCGGGCTTTTCTGACTGCGGGGCAGCTGCCATTCGTTCCGCTGAAAGGCGGACAGCGCCTTCTTATTCCGGAATAAAGAACATGCCTTTGCCCTGATTGGTGCTCTCGCCCTGGACCCATTCGTTCATGGTTCCAAGATCCCACTTCTTCCCGGGCTTACCGTCGACCATCTCATTGAAGCCGCCGTTTTTGTCGCCGCGGATAATCGTTCCGTTCTCAAGCGTGTAGGTCGGATACGTGTCGACCATACTGGAGCTCTTGATTGTGCGACCGTCCTTGATCGCCTGTTTTTCCGCGTCCTCGAACGCGGACATGCTCACTTCATTCATGCCGATGTAGTATTTGATTTCCATGCAGTTCTGCCATCCTTTCCACTGTCTCTTTCATTCTTAAAAGCGCGCAGCGGTATCTAAACCGGCCGGGAAGGTCCTGGGGCCACTGCAGCTTCTCAGGAGATCTTCGCCTCCCTGCAGATCATTTCGCAGAAGACAGGCAGCAGATCCCGTCCCATGCCCGTGAAGCTGTTCTCAGCTCGGGGCAGGACCTCGCTGAACGGCTTTCTGCTGATCAGGCTGGGCCGCGCCAGTCCGCGCAGGCAGATCTGTTCGATTCAAACTCTGTCCTTCGTGCCATAGACGACTGGCCGGAAGCGCAGGCTGCCGTACGTAAGACAGCAGCGCAGGGTGCTTTCGGGGACGCACAGGCTGAATCCAATCCTCCGAGAGTGCTGCCTGACATGATGAAAATGCCGGATCCGGACCGGTGAGGCCGGCGCACCTGCTTCCGGCGGCTGCTCCGGCTTCTCAGAACGCGCAGCCGCTCTATTGCTGCAAACGTGGCTGATCCCAAGCCCGCCGGAAGCCGGCCATCCTGCAGTTTCCGGGTTTTGAATCCCTCAAAAACAGAATCGTGATCAGAAATGGAAAGCCCGCAACATGCATCGTTACGGGCTTTTCTCTGGTGACCCATCGGAGATTCGAACTCCGGACACCTTGATTAAAAGTCAAGTGCTCTACCAACTGAGCTAATGGGTCCTTATTTCGTATGGCAGCGGCGTCCGCATTCGTAAAATGGCTGGGGTAGCAGGATTTGAACCTACGAATGCGGGAGTCAAAGTCCCGTGCCTTACCACTTGGCTATACCCCAACAAAAAAATGGGGTGAGTAGTGGGATTTGAACCCACGACCTCCTGGGCCACAACCAGGCACTCTAACCAACTGAGCTATACCCACCACAAACAAATGGCGCGCCTGCAGGGACTCGAACCCCGGACACACGGCTTAGAAGGCCGTTGCTCTATCCACCTGAGCTACAGGCGCACGCCGTCGCGCGACTGCTTCATCATTATATGGACACCCTCCTGCCTTGTCAACAATTCTGCAGCCGGATCAGCTTCGGGACAAGACCGACTTCACCGATCAGAATCACGCACACGGTGGGGTCGCCGCCGCGGGGCTCCCCGGCACTGCCGGGGTTTATAAGCCACAGGCCGCCGTGATTCTGCACATAGGGTATGTGGGTGTGGCCAAACAGCACTGCGCTCGCATTCTTTTCCGCGCCAAACTGTTCGAGCCGGTCGTAGCCGAACTTCGCATGGAAGAGATGCCCGTGCGTAAGCACAATCCGCTGGTTCTTGATGGTCACCAGCTCCCACTCCGGCTCTTCGTCTCCCCAGTCGCAGTTGCCGCGGACGGACAGAACCCGCGTGTTCGGCATATGCTCAGCCAGGTAGTGGGCATCACTGACATTATCGCCAAGGTGGAACAGGTATTTCATGTCCGAGTAGCAACGGACGATTTCCTTGAGAGCCTTGCGGTTGTGGTGCGTGTCACTGACTGCTACAGTACGGACAAAGTCGCTCATTGGACCTTCACCAGCTCCTGCAGCTTTTTCAGAGCCACTGCCCTGTGGCTGATCTGATTCTTGTCGTCCATTGAAATCTCCGCAAACGTCATGTCAGAGTCCGGAAGAAAGAACAGCGGATCATAACCGAAGCCGCCCTCTCCCGCCGGTTCTTCTCCAATCACGCCGTCCACGGTTCCTTCCACAGAGAATTTGACCCTGCCGCCGCTGGCCACCACAATGCAGCAGACAAACTGGGCACTGCGGTCGGTGACGCCGCGCATCTGCTCAAGCAGCAGCGCATTGTTCTCGGCATCCGTTGCTTCCTCACCGGCGAATCTTGCGCTGCGAACCCCCGGCCTGCCGCCGAGAGCCTTTACCGAGAGCCCGGAATCGTCCGCAAGCACGTCGCCCTCAGTCAGTTTCGAGATTTCCACGGCTTTCTTGATCGCGTTGGCCTCGAAATTCTCACCATCTTCCACGACATCAACATGGATACCCAGTTCGGCCGCAGTGACGATCTCATCGTAGCTTTCCTTCAGGAGCTCCTCAATCTCTGCAACCTTCCCCCGGTTTGTCGTTGCCAGTACTAGTCTGCCCATAACTCGCCTCTCCTTTCGGGGAGCTCTCCCCATGGTATACTTAAGCCAGACAGGAGGTGGGCAAACTTTGACTCTCGACGGACTGACGCTGCACGGCGTCGTGGATGAGCTCGGACCGAAACTGCAGAACGCCAAGGTGCAGAAGGTGCTGATGCCCACCAAAGAGGAAATCGTTCTTATCATCTATTCGGCGGCAGAAGGGACCATGCGCCTGGTGATCTCTGCCGACGCCGGCGACTGTGGTATCTACCTCTCTTCTCACGCCAAGGAAAACCCGAAAACTCCGCCGGTCTTCTGCATGTTTCTGCGCAAAAATCTTGTTGGCGGCGTGATCACGGCGGTGGAGCAGTCCGGTCTCGACCGGGTCGTCACTCTCAGAATTTCCACCCGCGACGAGCTGATGCGCACCCGCGAGCTCAGCCTGATCGCGGAAATCATGGGTAAGTATTCCAACATTATCCTGACGGATGCAGACGGGCGCATCCTGGACAGCGTCAAGCGCGTACCGCTTGACGTCTCCCGCGAACGGCAGATCCTGCCGGGTCTTCCTTATGAAGCGCCGCCGCAGCATAAGTGGAATCCGCTCACATCTTCCCCGCTCAGTCTCAGTGAGGCCATTCATCCCCTCGAGAGCACGCGAATGGACCGCGTCCTGAGCCGCAGCCTCGACGGCATCTCTGTGCAGACTGCGCACGAAGTTCTCGCTCTCGCCGGGCTCAGCGAGACTGCTGAATCAAGCAGACTGGAAAAGCGCGATTTCATGCGGCTCGCCTCGGATCTGCAGTCTTTCGTGCAGCAGGCACTTGCGAGACCCCAGCCGAGCATTCAAGTGAACGCCGACGGGGTGCCGGTTTTCTTTTCACTGGTTCCCTATGCTTCGACGTACCCGGCCGAGGGACGCCGCACGTTTCCGTCCGTCAATGAAATGCTGGACTACTACTACTCGCGGCGCAGCGAACTGCAGCGCGTTGCACAGGCAAAGACCGCGCTCTCACGTGTCATTTCCAAGAGCCACCAGAAGACCGTGCGGCATATCCAACTCTGTGAAATGTCGCTCGCGGAAGCGAGCCAGATCCGCGATCTGCAGCGCCGGGCAGATCAGATCACAGCCAATCTCTACCGGCTGCACAAAGGGATGAAAGAGTTCGAGAGCACGGACTACGAGACTGGAGAGACGCTCACCGTTCCTCTGGACGTATCGGAGACACCCGCGCAGACCGCGCAGCGGCTCTATCGCCGCATCGCCAAGTACAAGCGGGCCCGGGAGCTCAACACGGCCAAGCTCGAGGAAGCGCGCTCCGAAGAGGAATTCCTTTCGGGCGCCCTGCTCTATACAGAAAACGCGGCCACGCTTGCCGAACTCAGCGAAATCCGGCGCTCTCTGATGGATGCCGGCGTCGTGGCGAGACCTAAGAAAGACGGAAGACGCGCTGCCCATGCGGAATCAAAACCGCTGCGCTATCTTTCCCCCTCCGGCATGACCATATACGTGGGACGCAATGACCGTCAGAACGAAACGCTCACCCACCGCATAGCACAGCGGGATGACATCTGGTTCCATGCGCAGAAGATTCCGGGTTCGCACGTGCTGCTCGTCACCAACGGCCGCGATCTCAACGACATCGACGACGAAACCATTGTCTTTGCTGCCGAGCTCGCCGCTGCCCATTCCAGAGCCCGCCGTTCCGGCAAGACACCTGTCGACTATACCCAGCGCCGCAACGTCAGAAAACCGCCGCAGGCCCGACCGGGCAAAGTCATCTACGACAACTATTACACGGTCTATGTCGACGCTGCCGCGGGTCAGGAGAAAATGGCCGAGCCTGAAGGACCACCTTTGGGAACGATATAGATCGCGTCAAATTTTGTCACTTCAAGATCCACCAGCCCGAAGTTGCGGATCCCATCAATTATTTTCGGAAATCCTGGCTGCACATGCGACTCTCCGGTAATCTCCAGCAGAACATCATGCGAATCCAGATGCCGGTCGTAGACAGCATTGAGGAACGGCAGAAACTGCGTCTCCACCGATGCCGTCACGACCGTCTTCATCAGACGGCGCGGATCCTGCGCATCCACCTGCCAGGACGGATTGCCCGAGACGTGTCCGATGGTCTGAAAGTGCTGGTCCTGATCATAGACTTCCCGCCAGCCGCCGCCCGCTTTGGGACGCAGCGCAGTCTGCACCGGCAGCCCCTGAAAGCGCAGCGCTGCCGCGTTCTCCACAATGAAACGGATGGTGGCGTTCTTATAGTACTGCCGCCGCAGATCCACCTGGAACTGCACATCCGCCCCCGCCTGTGTGGCACGGATATCCAGTATTTTCAGCGGCACGACCAGATTGTCTGAAGCAGGCGAATCGAGAATGTTGTTGAACATCGGTTTTTTTCCTCTGCGCTGAGCTTTCCGTCTAAGGACGCTGCATCAGATCCTTTGCTTCCCAGTAGATGCCGGTTGCTGCTCCTTCTTTTTCCGTCAGGCGGCGGCTGTGGCTCTGCTCGCTGCGCGAGTCGTAGTAGATATAGGGGACGGGGTCGCCGCCGTGTGCGCCGCTATCCGAGAAGGTGAAATGGTCGCCGGCAAGCGTGATCGTGTAGTCGCTTCCTTCGAGGGCCTGAAGAAAACGCGGGAGGAATACGCGGTCAAAGGCTTCTATGGCTCTGGCTTTCGCCACCGGATCCAGTTCATGGGCCTGGTCGTCCGTCTCCTGGAAGTGCACATAGAGACGGTCATAGTCCGGGAGCACCTCGAGTGTCCTGCGCAGTTTCTCTTCCAGAAAGTCCTCGTAGCTGCGGCCTTCCCGTTCAGTGCCGATATTGGGAATCCCGGCAATTTTCGTGATGCCGTCCATCAGCAGCGTTTCCGACAGGGCAATGCGGCCGTCCGTGTCACCATGAATATCCGGCACGATCGAGGCTCCCCAGAACCAGATGCCGTTAACCGGTGTGCCCGTATTCTGGAGCTGCTCCCAGGCCCGTTCCAGGAGCTCCTTAAGCTCAGGTGCGTTTTCCTTCATCCGTTCAAGGTATGGACCCAGCGGCTGCCCGATGATGTCATGGGCCGGCGCGAGCTCCACCGGATAGAGCTTCCTGCCGTCTTTCACGATCAGGGTTGAACGGAAAGAACCGCAGTAGATCAGATTGAACGGATCTTCAAAGACGTTCGCGGCAAGCTCTTCAGCGATGGGGGCAGCCTGTTCAGTGGATATATCCCCAGCGCTGTAGCTGCGGATCTGCGACTCCTGCAGAGAATCTCCCTCCAGGGTCACGAAATTCACCCGGACATACAGGTCATCCTCATTGATCGGCAGACCCAGTCCGGCCGCTTCAATGAAGGACCGGCCGCGGTAGCCCGAAGGATCAAATCCAAGCATGCTCAGATTGCCGACGGCACTGCCCACTTCCATTCCCGGCGGAATCGTCCGCACGAGCCCCATCTCCGACTTCGCTGCCAGCGCGTCGAGATTCGGGGTCTGCGCGTATTCAAGCGGCGTTCTGCCGCCAAGGGCCGGGTTGGGGCGGTCTGCCACCCCGTCAAGTACAATGGTGATCTTCTTCAATTCATCTGCTGCGCGGAGTTCCGCCTGCTGCGCGAAGCCGCGCGTCCGGCCGGTGTCCGCCGCTCTCCTTTCTGACTGCCTGCTGCGCCCGGAGTCTCTTTGGCATCTCCTGCCTTGCCGGGCTCAATCTTTTCTAGTCTAGTCCCGACAGCATCGCTGCGCAAACGTCGGTCCCCGCAGGAACCGGGGCAGCCGACAAAAAGAGCAGCCCCGGGCATATTTCCTCGCTCAAAGCTGCTCTGTTTTTTTGGCTGTCAGCACTGCATCTCCTGCAGACGCCGCGTCCCCATTCTCATCACGCTTCGCCCGGGACCTCGGCAGACGCAGGCTGCATCAGGCCCAGGGGCTCAGATACATCTGCATCGGATACGTCAGGTATTCGGGCATCGGCAGCTGCGCGACTGTCACGTAGCCTGCCGGCGCGTTCAGCACGTCGGGTATCCGGTCAACAATTGTCGCGCACGTGTGCTCCACCGTAGCCGGTTTCTTCACGTAAAAGGCTGTTCCCGGTTCCCCCTTGATCTCCCAGTCACACATGTCGCCGTCATCCGGGCCGTATACCTTGCCGATGCACTGCGTCTCAATGACCGGGCCCTGATAGGTTTCCGTCGTGACCACCGCGCTCATACCGATGCAGTTGCCGACTGGGATGGTTTCCCCGAGCGTTTCCGAGTAGAGATCCGTTTCATGCAGGAACGGCACACTCTTCTGACTCTGGGACCGGATCGTCCAGCCCATCTTGGCGCAGAGGGCCTCATTGGAATTCCACACGTAGCTCGGTTCCACGACTTCAGGATGCGCAATCTGCGCCTCAAATTCGTCCGGGGTCAGACCGACTCCATGCGCTTTGGCAAGCGCCAGGCCGTAATCCTCGACGTTGTAACTGACGGCACCTTCAATTTTCTCGATGTTCGCGCAGCCCGCAGCAACCAGGGCCACCATATTGATCCAGAAGATGTCCTGCATCCCGGAGCCAACCACGGTGCAGTCCATATCCTTGCACATCCGGTCGATATTGTTCGTCGCCGCCGGATTGGTTGTCCACGGGTAGATTGCCTCCTCGCACGTCGTGATGACGCTGATACCGCGTTCCACACACTTCAGGATATGCGGGTACATATCGCTCATGAAGGAAAAAAGCGTCATGACGACGATATCCGGATCGCACTCATCGAGGACCTCGTCGGCATGATCGCGGATGGGCACGCCGATGCGGCCGATCCCGGCGTATTCCCCGATGTCCATACCGACCATCTGCGGATTGACATCAATAGCGCCGACAATCTCGGCTCCCTTCTCTGCGAGGTACCGCACCGTATATTTTGCCATCTTGCCGCAGCCATACTGTACAACGCGGATCTTCTGCTGAATCATTTGGACCTCTCTTCCAAAGCCAAGGTGAGTCCCCGTATCTGTCTATTATACGGTCCCGCCAGCTGAAGCAGAACGGGCGCTTGTGCGCGAGTCATCCGGAGCCGCGCTGTCGAGTACCGTCTCAATCAGAAAACGCGGCCGGTGCTTCGTCTCCATGTATGTCCGGCCGACATACAGACCAACAATGCCGATCCCAGTCAGGACGAGGCCGCAGGCGAGCCATACGGAAAGCAGTATCCAGATGCCAAGTCCGCTCACGGCACCGGTAAGAGCCGCAATGAGGGCCCAGATAAGACCAATGACCGCAGCCGCGGAGACAGCGATCCCGAAGCCAGTCAGCATCTCAATTGGCTTGCTCGAGAACGACGTGATGCCGTCCATGGCGAAAGACAGCATTTTGCGCAGGGGATATTTCGATTCGCCGGCAAACCGGTCCCCGCGTACATAGCTGACCGTATCCGTCTTATACCCGATCTGCGGCACGATTCCTCGGAGGAACAGATTCACCTCGCCAAACTCCGAGAGAGCGTTGAGCGCACGGTCGCTCATAAGACGGTAGTCTGCGTGGTTGTAGACTGTCTCCACACCGAACTTTTCCATCAGCTTGTAGAAGCCCTCTGCTGTTCCCTTCTTGAACGCTGTATCGTTGCCGCGGCTCGAGCGCACCCCGTAGACGATATCGCAGCCATCATCGTATTTGCTGACAAATTCGTCCAGAACCTCAATGTCGTCCTGCAGATCGGCATCCATTGAGACCGCGCAGTCGCAGCGGTCCCGTGCCGTCATCAGTCCCGCCAGCAGCGCATTCTGATGCCCGCGGTTGCGGCTCAGCTTGACCCCGGAGACACGCGGATTCTCCTCGTGCAGTCTGCAGATGAGTTCCCAGGTACCGTCTTTCGAACCATCATCCACGTAAAGAATGCGGCTCGCCTCATCGATCAGTCCCGCCTGCTGCATCCGGTCCATTTTATCGAGCAGACGTCTAGTAGTCTCGCGCAGTACCTCCGTTTCATTGTAGCAGGGTACGACAATGTACAATGTATCCATTTACAGCCTCATTTCTGCCGCCGTCAGCCGAAGCACAGCGGAAATTCAAGCATCACTATACCATATGTCGCCGGCCAAAAGCGCACCCCCGTCCGCCGCAGCCGCGAAGCGTGATGTTGGCGGACGGCTGCTGTCTGGGCATGGCCTGAAGACTTGCAAAATCTGATCATGCTGCGCACAGCACCGCGCAATAAGCATGATTTCAGCGCGCAAATGCGCTGCGATTCCCGGGATCAATCCGGCTTTACATAAAATCTTTCGGTGTGCTAGAATACGTAAAACGAACAGATAGGAGTCTTCCATGTCGCAATCAGACAGCATTAAGGTGCTGGCGGGGGCAAATGCTCTGACCCAGGCCGTCTTCCGCAAAGCTGCCCAGCTTTCTCAAGAGTCAGGCACTCCGCTAGAGCTTGATCTCAGACGCTATGGATGCGTCAGCTTTATCCCGGACCTGCTGACGGTGTACGCAAAAAAACCATCTGAACAAGAGTTCTCTGATCTGCCCATCATGTGCTATATAGCGCGACGGGACACCCCGCCCATTGTGGGCGTTCTGCCCTTCGAAGAGCAATGCGGACTCACGCAGGAAACATGGAAAGATCTCCTGCTGGCAGCCGAGCCGGTCACAGCAGAGTATCACGCCGGCGCTGTTTCACTTCTGGACGGCGAGAAAGCGGTTTTGCCGCTGGGCGTGCTTGCCCTGGCTCCCACTAAGGCGCGTATTCTGTTTCTGACCCGTATTCCGGATGGAATCGAGCCGGACGAGAGGCTGCTTGACGTCGCTTTTACACTATACGAAACGGCCTGGCAGCATCTGCACGGCGAAGAGTCGGTCGGCTGCCTCAAGCTCATGCTCACAACTTCGCCCAACCTGCAGCTTCTGGAAGTGCAGCTCGATGCAGGTTCTCTTCTTTCGCCAGCCGAGCCCGACAGCATCGTCTTCCTGGCCCGGGCCGGCAGCGACGGTGCAGAACTGATGCACTTCTCCCAGTTCATGCGCAGACGGGACAATCCTGCCGAGGCGCAGAAAAAGGCGCCGCCGGAGCCGCGGACGCCGGACGACGAGGCCGTCCTCTCACTTGGAAGGGAACTTGACGCCGTTCTGGACCGGCTGGCATAGAGCGCAGCTGCTGGTACCCCCTGCGGCTGCTTTTCGGGCTGCAGATTTCCTCTCCTGCGCCCGCCTATCAGTATGAGCGCGCCTGCCCAGGAATTGCGGCTCACCAGGCGGCATGCAGAAAGCGCTTTCCCGAGAGACAAAAGCAGGCTCATGACCGAACGGATCTTTTGCATCCTGTCCAGCCATGGGCCTGCTTCGATTCAGCGGGAAGTTCCGGCTTCTTTATGCGGGCGTTGCCGCGAGTTTTTCAACCATACTCTTCGGAGCCGGTTCATAGTGATCGAACTGCATGGTGAATGTTCCCCGACCCTGCGTTCTTGAGCGCAGGTCGGTGGCGTAGCCAAACATCTCCGAAAGCGGCACCATCGCGCGCACAATCTGGCCGCTGCCGCGCACTTCTGTGCCCTCAATGCGGCCGCGGCGGGCCGTCACATTGCCCATCACGTCGCCGAGGTACTCTTCCGGCATGACCACTTCCACCTTCATCATTGGCTCGAGCAGCTGCGACTTGCCCTTTTCAAAAGCCTCCTTGATCGCCATCGATCCGGCAATCTTGAATGCCATTTCCGAGCTGTCGACTTCATGGTAGCTGCCGTCCACGAGCGTTGCCTTGAAGTCCACGACCTCAAAGCCGCCGACGATGCCGCTCTTGGCGGCTTCCTGGATGCCGGCGTCAATGGCCGGTATGTACTCTTTCGGAATCGCACCACCGACGATCTTGTTCTCGAAAACGTAGCCTGAACCCGGCTCCAGGGGCTCCACATGCAGCTTGACGTCGCCGTACTGACCCTTACCGCCGGACTGCCGGACATATTTGCCCTGCACATCCACGGGCTTCGTCATGGCTTCGCGGTACGCCACCTGCGGTTTGCCGACGGCTGCCTCCACCTTGAACTCACGCAGCATGCGGTCGACGATAATCTCCAGATGCAGCTCACCCATACCGGCAATAATGGTCTGCCCGGTCTCCGGATCTGTGTAGGCGCGGAAGGTCGGATCTTCCTCCGAAAGCTTCTGCAGGGCCACGGACATCTTTTCCTGACCGGCTTTCGTTTTGGGTTCAATGGCTACCTGAATAACCGGATCCGGGAACACCATCGATTCCAGGATGATCGGATGCTTGTCGTCACTGAGCGTGTCACCGGTGCCGACTTCCTTGAAGCCGACGACAGCGGCGATATCCCCGGCATGCACTTCGTCCACTTCCTCGCGGTGATTGGCGTGCATGCGCAGCAGACGGCCGATACGCTCTTTTTTGCCTTTCGTGGCATTGTAAACATAGGAGCCGCTTCTGAGCTTGCCCGAATACACCCGGAAGAATGCCAGCTTGCCGACGAACGGATCCGCCATGATCTTGAAGACCAGTGCCGAGAACGGTCCGTCCACATCCGCCACCCGGTCTTCTTCCTCATCTTCATGACCGGGCTTGTGACCCTTGATCGGGGGTATGTCGAGCGGCGACGGCATCAGCTCCACGATCTTGTCGAGCAGCGGCTGGATGCCCTTGTTGCGGTAGGCGCTGCCGCAGCAGACCGGAATGATCGTACCGGCAATCGTGCCCTTGCGCAGCACTTCCATGATCTCGTCGCGGGTAATCTCCTCGCCGCCCAGGTATTTCTCGGCAAACTGGTCGTCTTCGTCTGCAAGAGCCTCGAGCAGTTTCTCGCGGTATTCCTCTGCCTGTTCCTTCATGTCGTCCGGAATCGGCTCCTTTTCCATGTGCGAGCCGGTCTCATCGTCATCCGGATAGATGATCGCATCCATGTCGATCAGGTCGATAATGCCCTTGAAGCTGTCCTCCACCCCGATGGGCAGCTGCAGCGGCACCGGATTCGCACCGAGCCGCTCGCGGATCATATCCACGGCGTTGTAGAAGTCAGCGCCCATGATGTCCATCTTGTTGATGAAGGCCAAACGCGGCACGCCGTACCCTTCCGCCTGCCGCCAGACCGTCTCGGACTGCGGCTCGACACCACCCTTGGCGCAGAAGACCGCCACGGCTCCGTCGAGAACGCGCAGCGAACGTTCCACTTCAACAGTGAAGTCCACGTGGCCGGGTGTGTCGATAATATTGATCTGATGCCCGTTCCACTTGGTTGTCGTGGCCGCTGAGGTGATCGTGATGCCGCGCTCGCGCTCCTGGTCCATCCAGTCCATGACTGCATTGCCGTCGTGCGTGTCGCCGATCTTGTATGTGCGGCCCGAGTAGTACAGAATGCGCTCGGTCGCCGTCGTCTTGCCGGCGTCAATATGCGCCATGATCCCGATGTTTCTTATCTTGTCCAATGGAAGCACTTCAGCCATTGAGTGCGATCCTCCTTTGCCTGCTCGAATTTCCCGTTTATTTATCTTATCTGCCGACGGGCGGGAAAACCGTCAACCCAAAAAGAGAGCCAGCGGTCTGACTCTCCGGATTTGCACGCAGCGTGCCGCTTACCAGCGGTAGTGGGCAAATGCTTTGTTCGCCTCTGCCATACGGTGCATTTCCTCACGTCTCTTAACGCTGGCACCCTGGTTGTTCGTGGCATCCATGATTTCGTTCGCCAGTCTCTGACTCATGGTGCGCTCGCCGCGCTTCTTGGAAAAGAGAACCAGCCAGCGGATTGCCAGTGTCTGCCGTCTCTCGGGACGGACTTCCAGCGGTACCTGGTAGGTGGCACCACCGACACGGCGTGCCTTTACTTCCAGAACAGGCATGATGTTAGCCATGGCCTGCTCAAAAACTTCTTTCGGATCCCGGCCTGTCTTCTCGCGGATAATGTCAAAGGCATCGTAGCAGATGCGCTGGGACGTGCCGCGCTTGCCGTCGACCATCAGCTGGTTGATCAGCTTGGTCACGACAGTGCTGTTGTACATTGGGTCAGGAATAATCTCCCGTTTCGGGACTCCACCACGTCTGGGCATACTTCAATCTCCTTTGAACGGCCTACTTCTTCGGCTTCTTGGTCCCGTAAAGAGAACGCGACTGCTTGCGATCCGCCACACCTGCGGTGTCGAGAGCGCCGCGGATAATGTGGTAGCGTACGCCGGGGAGATCCTTCACCCTGCCGCCGCGGATCAGCACCACGCTGTGCTCCTGCAGATTGTGGCCGATACCGGGAATGTACGCTGTACCTTCCATGCCGTTCACGAGCCGTACCCTGGCGATTTTCCGCATCGCCGAATTCGGCTTCTTGGGGGTCATCGTCCTCACCGCCAGGCAGACGCCGCGCTTCTGCGGTGACTGCTTCAGGATCGGCGAGTTGGACTTGCTGACCTGCGATTTTCTGCCTTTTCTCACCAATTGATTGATGGTGGGCATCGCTGCACCTTCCTTTCGAATGCAAACGTATTTCTGCCGGGTCTGCTGCGCAACCCGAAGGCAGCCTGCCCGTCCGTTATTTCAAATCCTGTGTTCTGCACCGGAAAGCTGCGTTCCATGTTTCCGCCGCAAAAACGCACTGCATGGTATTGTAGCACTGGACATCCATCCGCGTCAATACAGAGCAGGCAAAAAAAGGTCCCCGCTCTTCCCAGGGCGGGGACAAGCCGACTATATTTGTTTTTACTCGGCCGCCTCCGGCTCTGCCTGCATCGGCGGGAACAGCCGCTCGACAGGTTTCTTCTTCGTGAAGGTCAGACGCGGCAGTCCGTGGTTGACCTGGAAATAGTACCAGCCGCGGCCAAGCATAGCGCGGATCAGCGGTATCCTAGAGAGATCAAAGCGGACCTCATCAGCATGCTTTTCCACGTACCAGAGCGAAAGGTTCCGGCCCAGGTAATAGCCCCCCACTGTCAGCAGCACCACAAAGGCGACCGGCAGCAGCGGAGACACCCTGCTCATCGGCTGACCGATCTGCGGCACAGCCAGCAGAAGCAGCGAGACCAGGAAAGTGATGATCGGCCAGACAATCTGGATACACTCCACCATGCGGAAGGCACGCCGGCAGCGGCGGCCGACCCGGATCGGCACGGAAACAAGCGATCCGACCGGCGAGCGGACTTTCTTGCCGTAGCCGAAGATGATCCCCTTCTCGTAGTATGGATCCTCGTTGGCCATCTCGAGCAGCGCATAGCCGTCTGCCGGCTCCGGATCCGCGGCGCACAGCAGACACGCACTGCCGCAGCCGAGCGTATCAATATCGCGCGGCAGGAGCGCCAGCGTCTCATCCCAGCGCTGTTTAGCTTCCGAGCATTCCTTGCCCTTCTTATCGGCGGCCAGATAGCAGCCGCTGCAGCCTACCGAGTCTGCAAACTTCCAGCAGAGGTTGGAACCGCGGATGCTGCAGTCCTGGTGCAGATCATAACCATCCGGCCAGCTGCGCTCTTCCCCTGCTTTTTCTTCTGCCATAGGCTATTCAATCTCCTCCAGTGTGATCGGCTCAAGCTGCTCGTGCAGCTCCTCATTGAGCACATTGGTGATCACATCGATATTCTTGTAGCGTTTCATACCGGTCCCGGCCGGAATAAGCTTGCCGATAATGATGTTCTCCTTCAGGCCGAGCAGCGGGTCCACCTTGCCCTTGATCGCCGCTTCTGTCAGCACGCGGGTCGTCTCCTGGAAAGAGGCCGCCGAGAGGAAGCTGTTGGTTGACAGCGAAGCCTTGGTGATGCCGAGCAGCACGCGTGAGGCCGTGGCCGGCTCCTTGCCTTCCCGCAGCATAAGGTCATTTTCCTTGTCAAAGCGGAAGATGTCTACAAACTCGCCCGGCAGCATGGCCGTGTCGCCCGAGTCCTCGATCCGGCACTTCTTCAGCATCTGCCGGATGATGATCTCCAGGTGCTTATCCGAGATCTCCACGCCCTGCAGACGGTACACCGCCTGGACCTCCTTGAGCAGATACTCCTGCACACCCTTGACACCCTTGATCTTGAGGATGTCGTTCGGGTTGATCGGGCCGCCCGTGAGCGCATCGCCGGCCTCCACCTCGTCGCCGTCATAGACGCGGATACGGCTGCCGTACGGAATCGCATAGGTCTTGGACTCACCCTGGTCATTGGAAATGGTGATCTCACGCTTCTTGCCGCGCATGTCGACCACACTGGCCCGGCCGCTGATCTCCGTGATGATGGCGTTGCGGCGCGGTTTGCGTGCCTCAAACAGCTCCTCGACACGGGGAAGACCCTGCGTGATGTCGTCTCCGGCCACGCCGCCGGCGTGGAACGTACGCATCGTGAGCTGCGTGCCCGGCTCGCCGATCGACTGGGCGGCAATAACGCCGACGGCCTCGCCGATATCCACAGGGTTGCCGGTCGCCATGTTGGCACCGTAGCACTTGGCGCAGACGCCGAACTCGCTCTTGCAGCTGAACACCGAGCGGATCGTGACCTCCTCGATGCCTGCCTTGATGATCTCATCCGCCACTGGCTGCGTGATCATCTCATTGGTTCTCACGATGATGTTGCCGTCTTTGTCGGCAACATCCGCCGCCGCGTAGCGGCCGCGGATGCGGTCCTTGAGCGGCTCAATGATTTCCTTGCCGTTTGTCAGGTCGCGGATCGGAATGCCCTGGACCTCTTCGCCAAGGTTCTCGAAGCAGTCAATCTCGCGGATGATGACGTTGTGCGAGACGTCCACCAGACGGCGGGTCAGGTAGCCGGAGTCGGCCGTCCGGATTGCCGTGTCCGCCAGACCCTTGCGGGCACCATGCGACGAAATGAAGAACTCCAGAACCGAGAGGCCCTCGCGGAAATTGGCGCGGATCGGAATCGGGATGATCTTGCCGTTCGGGTCCGCCATCAGGCCGCGCATGCCGGCCAGCTGCCGAATCTGGTTGGTGGAACCGCGGGCACCGGAGTGGGCCATCATGTAGATCGGATTGAACCGGTCCAGGCTGCTCATCAGGGCGTCTGTCACTTCATCGGTGCAGCGCTCCCAGACGCGGATCGCATTGTCTTCCTTCTCGTGCTCCGTCAGCAGACCGCGGCGGAACTGCTTGTCAATCTTGAGGACTTCCTGCTCAGCCTGCGCAATGAGTTCCTTCTTTTTTGCCGGAATCTTGATGTCCGAGACGGAAACGGTGATCGCGCCGAGCGTCGAATAGTGGAAACCGAGCGACTTGATCTCGTCGAGCACATGCGAGGTGCGGGTCGGACCGAGCTTGAGGAAGCAGAGGTCGACAATCTTGCCGAGCTCCTTCTTGTCGATCAGCTGATCGACCTCGAACTTCAGCTCGTTGCCCGGAACCGAGCGGTCCATATAGCCCAGGTTCTGCGGGATTGCCTGGTTGAAGATGATCCGGCCGGCGGTCGTCGGCACGATACCGGTCTTCATCTCGCCGTCCACCTCGCGCGTCACGCGCACCTGGATCGGGGCCTGCAGGTCAATATTATTCGTATTGTAAGCCAGCACCGCTTCGTCCGGTGAGGCGAAGATGGTCCCGGAACCCTTGGCGCCTTCTTTTTCCAGCGTCAGATAGTAAGAACCAATAACCATGTCCTGCGTCGGCGAGACGACCGGACGGCCGTCCTGCGGTTTCAGGATGTTGTTGGCGGCCAGCATCAGGAAGCGGGCCTCCGCCTGCGCCTCGACGGAAAGGGGTACGTGCACGGCCATCTGATCCCCGTCAAAGTCAGCGTTGTAGGCAGTACAGGCCAGCGGATGCAGCTTGAGGGCACGTCCTTCCACCAGGACCGGTTCAAAGGCCTGGATGCCGAGTCGGTGCAGTGTCGGCGCCCGGTTCAGAAGCACCGGGTGTCCCTCGATGACCTCCTCGAGTACGTCCCAGACTTCCGGCTTCACTTTCTCGACCATGCGCTTGGCTGACTTGATGTTGTGGGCACTGTTGCCTTCCACCAGCTTCTTCATCACGAACGGCTTGAACAGCTCGAGCGCCATCTCCTTCGGCAGGCCGCACTGATACATTTTCAGTTCCGGTCCGACTACAATAACCGACCGGCCGGAATAGTCGACGCGTTTGCCGAGCAGATTCTGACGGAAGCGGCCCTGCTTGCCGCGCAGCATATCCGAAAGTGACTTGAGCGGGCGGTTGCCGGGGCCTGTGACCGGGCGGCCGCGGCGGCCGTTGTCAATGAGGGCGTCCACCGCTTCCTGCAGCATGCGCTTCTCGTTACGGATGATAATGTCCGGTGCCCGCAGCTGCAGAAGCCGCGCCAGACGGTTGTTGCGGTTGATGACGCGGCGGTACAGATCATTCAGGTCCGAAGTTGCGAACCTGCCGCCGTCGAGCTGTACCATGGGCCTGAGTTCCGGCGGTATGACCGGCACCACGTCAAGGATGATCCACTCCGGTTTATTACCCGAGCGGCGGAATGCCTCCACCACCTCAAGCCGCTTCACCGCACGGATGCGCTTCTGGCCGCTTGAGCTGCGCAGATCTTCGCGCAGCTCCGCCGCCGTCTGTTCAAGATCCACCTGTTTGAGCAGGATCTTGACTGCCTCCGCGCCCATACCGGCCTTGAACGAATCCTCGCCGTACTTGGCCCTGAGTTCGTGATACTGCTTGTCGGTCAGCAGCTGTTTGTATTCCAGCTCCTGCACCTGGCCCGGATCCGTGACCACGAATTCGGCAAAGTACAGGACCCGCTCGAGCGAGCGCGGCGACATATCAAGCAGCAGGCCCATGCGCGACGGAATGCCCTTGAAATACCAGATGTGCGAGACCGGTGCGGCCAGCTCGATGTGGCCCATACGCTCGCGCCTCACCTTGGCACGCGTCACTTCCACGCCGCATTTCTCACAGACTATTCCCTTGTAGCGGACGCGCTTGTAGCGGCCGCAGTGGCACTCCCAGTCCTTGGTCGGTCCGAAAATGCGTTCGCAGAACAGGCCGTCCTTTTCCGGTTTCAATGTTCTGTAGTTGATGGTCTCCGGCTTTTTGACCTCACCGTAGGACCACTCACGGATCTTCTCCGGAGATGCAAGGCCGATCTGGATCGAGTCAAATGTGTTCAGTTCGTACAAGTCGTCTTCACTCCTTCATGCGCCGGTTTATCTCAGTTGCCCTCCGGATCCGGACCCGAATCCAGGGACACGTCATCTCCAAGGTCAATCGTGCTGTCGAGCATCTGATCGGCCGGCAGGTCGTCCATCAGATGCGCGTCGCCAAGAATATCATCATCGGTCAGCGTCTCGAACGAGAGCATCTCGTCGTCGTCCTCGCCGAGGTTGATGTCCGGAAGCTCAAGCTCATCCAGGGACATGTCGTCGATGCCGTCGACGATGCCGCCCGGCTCGTACTCAGGCTGCTCAAGCTCATCGCTGTTCTCGACGCCGGCAATATTGATGTCGAGACTGAGCGCATCGTCCTCGTCGCTCTCGCGGATCTTGATCTCGCCCTTGTCTTCTGAGAGCACCTTGATGTCGAGCCCCAGGCTCTGCATCTCCTTGATCAGCACCTTGAACGACTCCGGTACGCCCGGCTCCGGGATGTTCTCGCCTTTGACGATGGCCTCGTAGGTCTTGACACGTCCGACCACGTCGTCGCTCTTGACCGTCAGGATCTCCTGCAGCGTGTTGGCGGCGCCGTAGGCCTCCAGGGCCCAGACCTCCATTTCACCGAAACGCTGACCGCCGAACTGCGCCTTGCCGCCGAGCGGCTGCTGCGTGACCAGCGAATAAGGTCCGGTCGAGCGGGCATGCACCTTATCGTCAACAAGGTGATGCAGCTTGAGAATGTACATATAACCGACCGTCACGCGGTTCTCAAACGGCTCACCGCTGCGGCCGTCGTAGAGCACTGTCTTGCCGTCCTCCTCGAGGCCGTTCTGCCGGAGCAGTTCCTCAATGTCTTCCTCCGTGGCCCCGTCAAAGACCGGCGTCGCGATCTTATAGCCGGCTGCCTTCGCGGCCATCCCGAGGTGCACCTCAAGAACCTGTCCGATATTCATACGGGAAGGCACGCCGAGCGGATTCAGCACGATGTCAAGGGGTGTGCCATCCGGCAGGAACGGCATGTCCTCGACCGGCAGAATGCGGGAGATGACACCCTTGTTGCCGTGCCGTCCGGCCATCTTGTCGCCGACAGAGATTTTCCGCTTCTGGGCAATGTAGACGCGCACCAGTTTCTTCACGCCCGCCGTCAGCTCATCCTTCTTTTCCTGGGTGAAGATCTTGACGTCGACGACAATGCCGCCTTCTCCATGCGGAACGCGCAGCGATGTGTCACGCACCTCGCGCGCCTTTTCGGCGAAGATGGCCCTGAGCAGGCGCTCCTCTGCCGTGAGCTCCGTTTCCCCCTTCGGTGTCACCTTGCCGACCAGAATGTCGCCGCTGTGCACCTCCGCGCCGACACGGATGATGCCCTCAGCATCCAGGTCCCGCAGTGCGTCGTCCCCGACGTTCGGGATGTCGCGCGTGATCTCCTCAGGCCCGAGCTTGGTGTCCCGCGCTTCCGATTCGTATTCTTCGATATGAATGGAAGTCAGCGTGTCGTCCTTCACGAGACGCTCGCTGATGAGCATCGCATCCTCGTAGTTATAGCCTTCCCAGGTCATGAACCCAATTAGCAGGTTCTTGCCGAGCGCCATCTCGCCGTCCTGGGTCGAGGGACCGTCGGCGATGACATCGCCCTTCTCGATCCGCTGCCCCTGCCGCACAATCGGCAGCTGATTGATGCAGGTTCCCTGGTTGCTGCGGGCAAACTTGATCAGGTTGTAGACGACATCCTGGGGCTTTTTCTGGCCGGGCGTCGGATCCGGCGTGATCACGACCTTGTCGGCGCTCACCTCCTTGACGATGCCGCTCTGCCCGGAAATGACGAGCACACCGGAATCGTAGGCGCTCTTGTACTCCATGCCGGTGCCGACGATCGGCGATTCCGGCACCAGCAGCGGCACCGCCTGACGCTGCATGTTGCAGCCCATGAGGGCGCGGTTGGCGTCGTCGTTCTCGAGGAACGGTATGAGACTTGCGGCCACCGACACCAGCTGCCGCGGCGAGACGTCCATCAGGTCCACTTCCTCGCGCGGCACCTCCACGATCTGATCACGGACACGGCACATGACGCGGTCATGCACAAAGCGGCCGTTCTCGTCGATCGGCTCGTTGGCCTGCGCCACGACCAGGTCGTCCTCCTCGTGGGCGGTCATGTAGGCAACCTTCTGCAGCACAACGCCCTGCTTCTTGTCGATCAGGCGGAACGGCGTCTCAATGAAGCCGTAGTCGTTGATCTTGGCATACGTGCTCAGCGAGCCGATCAGGCCGATATTCGGACCTTCCGGCGTCTCGATCGGACACATGCGGCCATAATGGGAAGGATGCACGTCACGCACATCGAATGAAGCACGTTCGCGGTTCAGACCGCCGGGACCAAGCGCCGACAGACGCCGCTTGTGCGTCAGCTCCGCAAGCGGGTTCGTCTGGTCCATGAACTGCGAGAGCTGCGAGGAACCAAAGAATTCCTTGATGGCAGCCGTCACCGGCCGGATGTTGATCAGAGTGGACGGCACCGGACCTTTCTTGTCGTCACTGCCCTTCAGATCCTGGATCGACATGCGCTCGCGCACGACACGCTCAAGACGCGTGAGGCCGACGCGGATCTGATTCTGCAGCAGCTCACCGACGCTGCGCAGGCGGCGGTTGCCAAGATGATCGATGTCGTCTATATGGCCGATGCCGTGCTTGAGACCCAGGAAATAGCTGATCGAAGCATAGATGTCTTCCTTGACGACATGCATCGGAATCAGCTTGGCCAGGTTTTCCTTCAGCCTGGTCTTCAGCAGCGCCTTGTCGTCGCCGCACTCCTCAATGATGTCCCGGAGCTCCGGATAGTAGACGCGCTCCGTGATGCCGACCTCGGCCGGATCAAATTTCAGGAACAGCGAGGCGTCGACAAACCCGTTGCCGGACACGCGCACTGTCTCATCCCCGACCAGGATATCGACCGCATTGATGCCGTGCTGCTCGAGTTTTTTCAGCCGTGTCTTGTTGAGAACATCGCCCTCGTTGAGAATGACTTCGCCGGTTTCCGGCACGATCACAGGCGTTGCCAGCACCTGGTCACGCACGCGCGGCGCGAGCGCCAGCTTCTCGTTGAACTTGTAGCGGCCCACCTTGGCAAGATCGTAGCGCTTCGCATCGAAGAACAGGGAATTGAGCAGCGTGTTCGCGCTCTCCACTGTCTGCGGCTCGCCCGGCCGGAGCTTGCCGTAGACATAGAGCAGACCGTCTTCTTTCGTCTTGTACGTGTCCTTCTTGAAGGTCGCCTCGAGGTTCGCGTCCTCCCCGAAATAATCGATGATGTCCTGGTCCGTCCCAAGACCCATCGCACGCAGGAAGATGGTCACCGGCAGTTTGCGCGTGCGGTCCACCCGGATGTACATGACGTCATTCGAGTCCGTCTCGCACTCCAGCCACGCCCCCCGGTTCGGGATCACCGTGGACGTGAAGAGGTCCTTGCCGGCCTTGTCTTTTTCCGCGCCGTAGTAGACGCCCGGCGAGCGCACCAGCTGCGAGACGATCACGCGCTCGGCTCCGTTTATGATGAAGGTTCCTTTGTCGGTCATCAGCGGGAAGTCACCCATGAAGACTTCCTGCTCGACCATGTCGCCCTGCTCCTTGTTCTGCAGACGGGCTTTCACCTTGAGCGGCGCGGCGTAGTTCACGTCGCGCTCCTTGCATTCCTCTACCGGATATTTCGGTTCGTCACCTATTTCATAGCCTGTGAACTCCAGCACGAGATTCTCAGAGTAGTCCGTTATGGGCGAAATGTCCCTGAGGACCTCCCCGAGTCCCTCGTCAAGAAAACGCTGGTAGGAGTTTTTCTGGATCTCGATGAGATCCGGCATCTCCAGGACCTCCTTGATCTTCGAAAAGCTCTCCCGCGTGTTGGTTCCGTACTGGACTTCGTGCATATATCCAACTCACTCCCTTGAAGTCTTGAACTGCTGCGCCGCCGGACAGGACCGGCAGCGCCCCGGAAGACCCGGCAGCCGGCCTGCGGCCAAAACCAAGTCTTGTGCAATATTTCATGTTAGCACTGCATACGACAAAAATCAAGCACCGGAATCGGTGCGGCCGAAGATGAGGCGGCCGGCCGATGTCTGCAGGACACTGGTGACGACGACCGGCAGCGTCTCGCGCAGCCGGTCCTGGGCACCTTCGACGATAATCATCGTGCCGTCGTCGAGATACCCGACGCCCTGACCCTCCTCGCGGCCATTGCGGACGATCATGACGGAGATCTGTTCACCGGCATGCAGGATCGGCTTGAGCGCGTTGGCGAGATCGTTGACGTTGTAGACAGGAATGTCCTGCACGCTCGCCACTTTGTTCAGACTGTAGTCGGTGGTGACGATCTCACCATCCAGATCCCGGGCCAGTTTGACGACCATCACGTCCACGTCGCGCACTCCCTCGTACTCCTGGCTGGAGATGGTCACAGGCACGGAGCCGTCCCGCCGCATGTCCTCAAGAAGGTCAAGCCCGCGGCGGCCGCGGCTCCGGCGCAGCGGATCGTCTGCGTCCGCAAGGCGCTGCAGCTCCCGGAGCACGAAACCGGGGACGACAATCTCCCCGTCAAGACAGCCGACGCGCGCCACATCAAAGATGCGGCCGTCAATGACAGCGCTGGCATCCAGGATTTTCGGCGGTGCCTTGGGATGACGTTCGTCATCCTGGGACCGCACAAGCAGCATATTGGCCATGAAGGCGGAAACGTCCCGGCGGCGGTCAAGACCAATGCTGGTGCCAAGGTAGCCGAAAATGATGTAGAAGATGATCGTCAGCGGCACGGAGACCCAGACGATCGGAATGAGGCCGATGACAACGGAGAACAGGGCAGCGACGATCAGGCCGATGATCAGACCGATGCCGCCCGACAGCAGCGATATCGACGGTGTGTCATCGAGCGTCTTTTTCATGCGCTTGAGGCCGGCCTCCACAGCTGCGGCCAGCGAATTGGACAGGTAGTAGAACACCAGGGCCGAGCCGCAGCCGCAGGTCATGTAGATTACGAGCGGTGCCCAGGCCGGCAGGTTGGCAAACAGGTCCGCACCGCGCAGATACTCGTACAGAACCTGGATCAGCATGACCACGCCTGGAATGGCCATTGCGCCGAGGATGGTGAAGAACGCCCGCAGCAGGGTGTGAAGCAGCGTTCCGTTTTCTGCTTCCGGCTGCGCTGTCATCCGAGCACCTTCTCAAAGGCCTCAAAGAGGCTAGCGACCGGTTCGATCTTCATGCTGCCGGCCTGCTTCGGTTTCTCAAAGCCCTGCCGGGGCACAATGACGCGGCGCATACCCATGCGGCGGCACTCAGCGAGGCGCTGCTCCATACGGCTCACCCGGCGCACTTCACCGGACAGACCCACCTCCCCGATCAGGGCCGTCTCCGGAGAGATGGGAGCGCCCCGGAGCGAAGAGACGACCGCCGCAGCCAGAGCCAGATCCGAGGCGTGCTCGCTGATGCGGATTCCGCCGGCGACATTCACAAAAACGTCCTGCGAATACAGTTTCAATCCCATTCTCTTTTCCATCACAGCGCAGAGCATGTAGAGCCGGTTGCTGTCGAGCCCGGACGCCAGGCGGCGCGGAACGTTGAGCTGCGTATGGGCGCACAGGGCCTGGATCTCAAGCAGCATCGGCCGGTTGCCCTGGGTTGCACAGAACACAGCCGCGCCTTCAAGCGGCTGCCCCGTGGTGTTCTCAAAAAGGGAGGCCGTGTCCGTCATTTCGGTCATGCCGGTATCCCGCATCTCAAAAAGACCAATTTCATCGGTGCTGCCGAAACGGTTCTTGACGGCCCGCAGGACGCGCAGGTTCGAGGTGCGCTCACTTTCAAAATACAGCACCGTGTCCACGAGATGCTCGAGTACCCGTGGTCCGGCAAGGGCTCCTTCCTTGGTGACGTGGCCGATCATGAAGGTGGAGATTCCCTCTGCCTTGGCCGTTTTCGCAAGCGCCGAGGCGCAGCCGCGCACCTGGGTCACACTGCCGGGAGCGCTCGAGAGCTGCGCATCATAGAGCGTCTGAATGGAATCGATGATCAGGAACCGGGGTTTTACCTGGGCAATACCGGCCAGGATACGCGAGAGCTCCGTTTCGTTCATCAGCAGCACGCCGCCGCTGATGCCGAGGCGGTCCGCTCTCACCTTGATCTGCGAAGGAGATTCCTCTCCGGACACGTAAAGCACCGTGCCGGTGTCCGCCAGCCGGCGGGCCGCCTGCAGAAACAGTGTCGACTTGCCCACCCCGGGCTCACCGCCGGCCAAGACCACACCGCCGCGCACAACGCCGCCTCCAAGCACCCGGTCAAATTCCCCGATGCCCGTCCGGTCCCTTTCTTCCTGCACAGCACGCACTTTGGCGAGGTCTATGACCGGTGCAGCCTGCGCAGTCCGCGCACCGGCCTGACGCACCGCGCCCGCTGGCGCTGCCTCCTGCTGATGCTCCTCCATGGTGTTCCAGCTGCGGCAGCCCGGACACTGGCCGCTCCAGTGACTCTGGCTGCGGCCGCACTTCGAGCACACCCATACAGTTTTCGGTTTTGCCACAGTTCACCTCACGATCGCGTACATGACCACCTCGTCTGCGAGCACACCGTCGGTCACATCGTAATAGGTGATCGCCCGGCCGTTCGCGCACGAGAGCAGCGTCTTCGAGATGTCGCTGGTCAGCGAAAAGACATTCTGTTCGTCCGTGAAACAGATGTAGACCCGCTCACCCTTGGTATAGGCAACGAAGTTATCTCCAATGCCGTAGTTTGAGACATTCTGGGCGATCAGCACCGGTTCACCGCCGTTTGTCGACAGCATCAAGGAGCCGTCTGCCGCGTTGCGGGTGGTCGTAAAGATGATGTCCCGGCCATTCGTCTTGGGCTCGAAGACGTTCATATGCAGGTCGTAGTTTTCGTAGCGGGCAACGCCGTCGGCAAAGACAATGCGCTTGAGCTGGGCTGAATCGTCGCTTCCATACTCACTCCAGACAAGATCCTTGCCGGAAACGCTTGCAGCACTGTTGCCGTAGGGGTTGTTCTGATACAGCTTGACCGTCACCGGCTCACGGGTGCGGACGTTGTAGACGTAGAGACGCTGCGTGCTGTCTCCGGCCCACTGCATGAAGGCCAGGAGCTCCCCTGACAGGGACAGCCGCGGCATGGCGTAGCCGTAGTCCTTGATCGTGAACTGCGTGCCTGTACTGAGATCGTAGCCGACGACCCGGCCGCCGCCGGCACTCATGCTGTCAAGCCACACAGCCGTATTGCCGGACAGCATCGGCTGCAGCAGATTGTCGTATTTCTTGTCGACCCCGCTCAGGATCCGGGCCTCACCGCTGCTTATGTCAAAAAGCACGACGGTATCGAGCTCATAGACGTCCTTGTTGCCGTGCCGCGTCGTGAATATGATCTGATCGCCGGCAATGTAGGGCTCATTCTTGATCGGGAAATCGGTGAGGAACATCTCCTGCGGCTCAATCTCCCCGGTATCCGCCGCCGCGCCGAGCGCTGTGAAATCTGCCTGCAGGCTCGGAACATACCGCAGGGACGGATCTGTGCCGGTAATCAGATCCTGGATCAGCGGAAACCCGAAAAACAGCATGATCAGCACAACACCGGCAATGCCCGCGCCAATGAGCACAACGCGTCCGGCCGCCCACAGCCGGGCCAGCCTGATACTTTTTGCCACCTCCGGACCGCGGATCGAGCCGCGCCGGCGCGCCCTACGCACCGCTGCCTCCGCCGGCGAGCAGACAGACGGCCTGGCAGGCAGCACCCTCGCGGCGTCCAAGTGCCCCGAGCCGTTCCGCCGTCGTGGCCTTGATGCTGACTGCAGAGGCTGCAATACCGAGCGCGGCAGCCACGTTCTGCTGCATCTCCTCTGCATGCGGCCGGATGCGCGGCTCTTCGAGAATGAGTGTGCAGTCGATGTTGACGATGCGGAATCCCCGCGTCCGCAGGCAGCTGCCTACTTCCGCAAGCAGAAGCAGGCTGGAGGCGCCGTGGTAGCGCTCGTTCGTGTCCGGGAACAGAACGCCGATGTCCGGAAGACCCGCCGCGCCCAGAAGGGCGTCCATCACGGCATGCACCAGCACGTCCGCATCACTGTGCCCAATGAGACCCCGGTCGCAGCCGAAGTCCACACCGCCGAGAATCAGCGGCCGGCCCTCCCCAAACGGGTGCACATCAAAGCCTGTACCGACCCGCATGCCGCCGCTGCGGCCGCGCAGAATGCGCGCACCCTCGCGCAGATCCTGCCGGACGGTGAGCTTGATGTTGTCCGGCGCGCCCTCACTTACATGGACCGGGCAGCCCAGGCGCTCCACCAGCGCCGCATCGTCTGTTGCCAGGAATCCGTCTTCCTCTGCCTGCGCATGGGCCTTTCTGAGCAGCTCCGCCCGGAAAGACTGCGGCGTCTGCACCCGCACCAGGCCGTCCCGACTGAGCGTGCTTTCGACAATGCCGTTCTCGACGCGCTTGACCGTGTCTGTCATCGGCACTGCCGCAACGCCGCTGCCGAATTCCTCAGCCATGCGCACAGAGCGCTCAATCACCGGAACAGTCACAAAGCAGCGGGCTGCATCATGCACGCTGATGATCTCCACATCCTCTGGCACCAGGCGCAGTGCCTCCCGCACCGAGTACTGCCGCTCGCTGCCGCCGTCGCAGAACCGGATCGCTGCATCCGGCAGATGGTCGGCCACTTTCTGCTCAATCACCGCCCGGTCCTCGGGCCGGCAGGCGACAACAATTTCCGCAAACAGGCCGCTCGAGGCAAACGTCTGCAGGCAGCGCATCAGTGCACTCTGATCCTCTAGCTTCAGCAGCACCTTGTTGCGGCCAACGTTCATACGCCGTCCGCTGCCGGCCGCCAGGATGACTGCACAGACCTTCATTTGGCCGCGATGACCTCGTACATGTCGCCGGCCTGGTCCTTGCGGACGGTTTCTGTGAGCGCGGCAACGCGGACCGTGAGCGGGCTGCGTCCGAACTTCACTTCGATCTCGTCGCCGATTTTTACCTTGTAGGCGCTCTTCTGCGGCCGTCCGTTGACGAGCACGAGTCCGCCCTCGCACGCAGACTGCGCGACCGTGCGCCGCTTGATGATCCGCGCCGTCTTGAGGTACTTGTCGAGTCTCAATTTTACCTTCTTTCAAAAAGAGAACAGGCTTTCGCCTGTTCTCCGCATTCACATCTGCACAAGCCTGCCCGGCCGCCTTTCCCCGCAAAACGGCAGCTGCTGCCTGGATCTTTATTTGATCGCGTCCTTCAGAGCCTTGCCGGCCTTGAAGTGCGGCACCACTGTCTCCGCAATCTCAATCTCTTCGCGCGTACGCGGGTTGATGCCCTTGCGGGCCGGACGCTCGCGGCACTCAAATGTCCCGAACCCCACCATCTGGACTTTGTCCCGGTTCTTGAGTGCGTCCACAACAACGTCTGTAAACGCGTTAATGGCCGCCTCGGCATCTTTTCTGGAAATATCGGCATTCTCAGCCACTGCTGTCACCAGCTCTGTCTTGTTCACGTCTGGGTTTCCTCCTGGTTGATTGGCGTTCTTTTGCTTTCCATGGTTCTCCGGGCCTGTCCGCAGAAAAGATGCGGACCGCCGCTTCTGGATGCTGCTTCGTTCGCGGACTGTTCGCTTTGCAGGAAAACGCGACTGCCCGGAAAGCACGGCGCCGCACATAAGGGCTACATGTCCGGCCTTCGGCCATCCAGAACCTGTAAACAAAGCCATTCTATTACAGGCCTATCCCGAACGCAACCATCCAAACATGGGAGGGTTCCAGGCCTCTTTTCGTTCCATTCCAGGAAAAAAATTACTCTTCTTTGGCAGCTTCCCAAAGCGCATCGAGCTCATCCAGGCTGAGATCCGGCAGCGGCCTCGCCGCATGCGCCTCCATAAAGCCAAAACGTCGAATGAATTTGCGGCAGGCCGCACGCAGGACGGTCTCCGGGCTGAAACCCGCAAGACGCACGAGGTTCACCACGGCGAACAGCAGATCACCCGCTTCCTCTTCCTGGCTCGCCCGGTCAGAGCCGGAGAGGGCCTCAGCAAGTTCCGCTGTCTCTTCCCGCACCTTGTCCAGAGCTCCGTGCCAGTCAGGCCAGTCAAAGCCGACGTTCGCGGCTTTTTTCTGGATCTTTTCCGCCCGCAGCAGCGAACCCATACCGCTCGGCACGTCCCTGAGTGTCTGCGTCAGGGTCTCAGCGCCCTTTTCCTCTCTCTTGATGGCGTCCCAGTTGGAAAGCACCTCGCGGCTGCCGCTCACCTCCACGGTACCGAACACGTGCGGATGGCGGCGGATCATCTTGTCTGTCACGGCGGTCGTGACATCCATTTCATTGAACTCCCCTGCGAGCCGGCCGATCTCGGCATGAAAGACCACCTGCAGAAGCACGTCGCCGAGCTCATCGAGCAGAGCCTGCATGTCGCTGTCCGCCACGGCATCCGCCACCTCGTACGATTCCTCAATCAGGTGCGGTGCAAGCGACTCGTGGGTCTGCTCCGCGTCCCAGGGACAGCCGCCGGGGGCGCGCAGGCGCTGCATCACGCCAAGCAGGTCATGATATGTGAAGCGCACTTTCTCCATCAGCCTGAGCGGCGGCAGAACGAGCACCGCACCGCTGCCCCAGGACTCGCGGCGGTCAAGCTCACTGAGCGGCAGATGCTCTGCACCCGCGCCGCTCACCACGCACACCAGTGTGTCGTCAGGATAATACTCACCCAGCGCCAGCTTGGCGCCCTGAGCCTGGTAGGCATCATCCACTCCCGTGACCACAAGTGTCCGGCTCGTGTCGAGCGGCCGGCCCTCCAGATCCCGCGCTCCCGTGACCGTATAGGAAGCGGCCGGCTCCCCGTCCCCGGCCAGCATCAGCGCCTCACGCACCGGGTCGCTGCCGCCAAGAAACAGGACTTCGGTACGGGCGCGCAGTTCCTTGACAAAACCGTTCTCTGCCGGCGGACCGAGGCAGCAGAAGACCACCTTGCCGCTGCTTTCCAGAATCTGCTCCGCTCCGCGCAGGTACAGAGCCGGGAAGTCCGCCGCCGTCTCAAAGAGCGGATCCAGACTGCTCACTTCCCTCGCCAGCGCTGCAATATCCTTGGCGGCTGCTGGCCGCAGCGTCTGCAGCACCACCGTGTCTGCTGAGCGCAGCGCCTCCACAGCCCGCAGCTGCATGAGACCGAGCTCAGAACCCATCTCGACGACTTCGATCATAACAGTCCTTTCCCAAAACGAAGGAAGACCCCTGCCTCGCAGAGGTCCCCTGAATGTCTCCCGCTCAGCTGTACAGTACGAGCCGGTCTGTGTAGAGCGTCACGTCCTTGCCGTCTGTCAGTTCCTCCAGGAAGGCCGTGTACGCATCGCTGCGCTTGGTCGAGGTCAGCGACTCAATGATGCTGTCCTTCACCGTATCGAACGGAACCTCGCCGTCCGCTTCCGCTTCCCGCTCGAGAATGTGGTAGCCGAAGTCAGTTGCCACCAGGCCGCTGATCTGGCCGTCCCGCGTCAGCGCCAGCGCCGCGTCCTCAAATTCCTGCACAAAATTGGATCCTTCGTAGGCCATATAGCCGTATGTTTTGTACGGTTCCTGCTCCATGCCCGGATCTGAGCCCAGCTCTTCAATCAGGGCATCAAAATCCTCGCCGGCGTTCGCCCGGTCAAGCGCTGCCTGCGCCTGGGCCTGGATCTTGGCGAGCTCCTCGTCGCGCAGCGCATCGGCTGCAGCATCATCGCCGTCAGAGCGCAGCGACGAGATCTCTGACTGCACGTCATCCGGCAGTGAGATCAGCAGATTCTTGACGTACACGCTGCCGGCCGGGTTGTAGAAGTTCTCGCCAGAGGAAGTGTACTGACTGTAGGCAGAAGGATCCGCATCAATGGCCTCTTTCTGGGCCTCGACCTGTTCGTCGAAATATTCGCGGGCGTCTTCCTCGCTGGCCTCGACAGGCTCCGTCACCTTCTCGTACTCCGCATTGATCCCCTCCTGGCGGATCTGCTCAAGCGCTTTCGCATCGAGATCATCGTAGCCGTTGCTCGTGACATACTCATCGTAGAGCTCCTGCGCCTCCTCGTCACTGCCGGCAGACTCCTTGTAGGACTGAAGCTGCTCATCGAGCGTCTTCTGGATCTCCTCTTTCACTTCATTGATGTGTTCCTCGCTCTCATCCACGAGGCCGTCTTCCTTGGCCTGCTGGTAGAGCGCCTCCTGATTAACCAGTTCGTCCAGGATGTTGTTCAGGAACTCTGTCTCCGTTTCGCTGCCGGCAATGTCGGAACGGCTCATGCCGTACATGCTCAGCACCGAATCAAGCGTGTCGTAAAACTCCCCCTTGGGAATCTCTGTGCCGTCAACCACAGCCACAATCTGGGCTTCGTCCTTTTCCTTGTTGACGCTTACCATATTGCAGGCGGTCAGCATCACGCAGAAAACCAGCGCGAGCGCCGCTGAAAGTCCTTTTCTCATCAGTTCCTCCCTCTTGACGGGCCCCGCTTCCCTGCCTCAGCCGGCGGAAGCCGCTTTTCCCGTCTGATCGTTTCCGGTCTTTGGATGTCCCAGGGAGGCCAGAAGTTCCAAAAAATCCCGCCCGGGCACTTTTTTTGTGCGGTAGACAAGCGACGGCGAACCCGAAGGCCGCAGCGTGACGTGCGCCGGGTCGCGGCGCGCTGCCTGCATCAGGCGCTCAACATCGGGCGTGACGCCGGGGGCAAATTTCAGCTCGATCCGGTCGCTGTGTCGCACAATGCTCCCCAGGCCAGCCCGCTGCGCGTAGGCCCGGACGACGGCTGTCAGCACTAGGTTGCTGATTTCTGCCGGCAGCGAGCCGTAGCGGTCCTTGATCTCCGCGAGGACAGACCTTGCGTCCTGCAGATCCTGAATGCGGGCCACCGAGCGGTAGATGTCCATTTTGTCCGCCTCGTCCGCCACATAGCTGTCCGGAATCAGCATCGGCAGACCCAGATTGACCGTCGTCTCCACTGGCTCCTCGACCGTCCGGCCGCGGGCAAGCTCCACTGCCTCATTCATCAGACGGCAGTACATGGCGTAGCCGACCGTGGTCATATGCCCGCTCTGGTCTGCGCCGAGCAGATTACCGGCGCCGCGGATCTGCAGATCGCGCATCGCAATCTTGAAGCCGCTGCCGAGCTCGGTGAATTCGCGGATTGCCTGCAGGCGGCGGCGGGCGTCTTCCTTGAGCGAGCCCTCCCCGCGGTAGGTGAAGTAGGCGTACGAACTCTTGTCGGCGCGGCCGACACGGCCCTTGAGCTGGTAGAGCTGCGCGAGCCCGAACATGTCGGATTCGTAGACAATGATTGTGTTGACGTTCGGAATATCGATGCCGTTCTCCACGATCGTGGTGCACACGAGCACATCATATTCGCCGTCAATGAAACCGCCGACCACCTGCTCCATTTCCTGCTCACCCATGCGTCCGTGCGCAGTCGCAACCCGGGCATCAGGCGCCACGCGCCGCACGTCCTCGACAAGCTGATCCATCTGCCGGATCTGCCGGCACACCAGGAAGACCTGGCCGCCCCGCTTCATCTCCCGGCGGATCGCCTCATCAAGCAGTCCGTCGCTGTAACGCGTCACATACGTGTGCGGTTTTTTCTTCATGACCGGCGGCGTCTCAATGGTCGACATATCCCGGATTCCCGTAAGCGACATCTCCAGTGTGCGCGGGATCGGGGTCGCCGACAGTGTCAGCACGTCGACCGTGGATTTCAGCGTCTTGATCTTTTCCTTGGCGTTGACGCCGAAGCGCTGTTCCTCGTCGACGATCAGCAGACCGAGGTCGTGAAAGCGCACGTCCTCGGAGAGCAGACGGTGCGTACCGATCACAATATCGATCTGGCCCGCCGCCACCTTATCCAGCGTTTCGCGGTGACTGCTGCGGCCGTAGCGCGAAAGCCCGGCAATGCGCACCGGGAATCCGGCAAAACGCTCCTCAAAGGTCTTGAGATGCTGCCGCGCCAGCAGTGTCGTCGGCACGAGCACAGCCACCTGCTTGCCGTCCATCACCGCCTTGAAGGCTGCCCGCATCGCCACCTCCGTCTTGCCGTAGCCGACGTCGCCGAGAAGCAGACGGTCCATCGCCCGCGGCGCTTCCATGTCGCGCTTGATCTCCTCGGTGCTCTCCTTCTGGCCGTCCGTCTCCTCGTACGGAAAGGCGTCCTCGAATTCCCGCTGCCAGACCGTGTCCGGCGAGAATGCATAGCCTTTGCCGGAAAAACGGCTCGAATACAGCTCCATCATGTCAAAGGCAAGCCGGCGGGTGGATTCGCGTGCCTTGGCTTTTGCCGTCTCCCACTCCTTGCCGCCGAGCTTCGAGAGCGTCACTTCCCCTTCTTCGCCGCCGATGTACTTCTGCACGCCTTCGATCTGGTCGGTGGCCACATACAGCTTGTCTCCGTCCCGGTACTCAATCTCCATGTATTCGGCCGCAACACCGCCGACCGTCTGGGTCTTGAGGCCGAGATAGCGGCCCTTGCCGTGCACGTCATGCACCACAATATCGCCGGGCTTGAGGTCGCTGAAAATGCTGTCACCGAACCTCCGGCTCTTGCGCCGCACCTTCTGCTTGACGCGTCCGAAGATGTCCTCTTCGCCGAGAGCGATAAAATGCCGGTCGTCCACTTCAAAACCGCTCACCAGGCGCTCGGGGACGATCACAGCCTTCTCACTGCCCGTGATTTCCTTCACGACCGGCACATCAAGGTCGAAATCAGAAAGCAGGGACGCCAGCTGCGCTGCCTTGCGTCCGCCGAACAGATAGACATGGTAGCCGCGCCCTATGCGGTCGCGGACACTCTGACTGAGGAGCTCCATGCTGCCGTGGTAGGCGTGTGCCTCGCGCGTACGCAGATCAAACACCCGGCTCCCCGGCATGATGCCCTGCGTAAAACCGGCCGCTTCAATCAGATCATGCTCCCGGTCGTCGAGGATATGGTTGAGCGGCACGAGTCCGTCGGCCTGGGCCGGCAGAACCTCGCCCCCGGCCGCGAGCTCCGCATATTCTTCTTCATAGTCCTGCCTGAGGCGGTCGGCTGCTTCGCGGATGTACTCAAGATCATCGTAGATGAGCACCGCATCCGGAAAATAGTCCACGGCGGAAACAGCCGGATAGAAGAGCGAAAGCATGGAATCGACATTGGCGAGCGAACCGAACTGCCGGAGCTCCTCGAGCATTTCGCCGGCAGCACTGCCCTTCTGGGACTGCAGGGCCTTCTCGAGGATTTTCTTCTGGGCGGGCGCAAGCACAGTCTCGCGGGCAGGCGGCAGGTCATAGACGTCAATCTGCTTGCCGACAGACTTCTGGGTTTCCGGATCAAAGTAGCGGATTTTCTCAATCTCGTCATCAAACCAGTTGATGCGGATCGGGCTTACCGCATCCGCCGGATAGACGTCAAGCACTTCGCCGCGGACCGCGAATTCACCCTTGGAATAGACGGTGCCGACCCGCTCATAGCAGTTCTCGCCGAGCTGCGCGGCAAGCGCCTCAATCGAAATCTTCTCACCCACAGCCACCCGCCGGCAGGCCCGGGCAAACGCCTCGGGCGGTACGACACGCTGCAGCGCGGCCTGCACTGACATGAAGACAATAGGCATCTTTCCGGCCTGCTTGAGCACCTGCAGCCGTTCCATCTCCTCGTCGCGGTTCTTGCCTGCGACGTTGCGGAGCGGCACATCTGCATCGGGCAGCACGGCAGCACCTGCCTGCTCGGCGAGGCTGCGCGCTGACTGCTCGCTCCCGGTGATGTACACGACCGGCCGGCCCAGATCCCGGCTCAGAGCCGCCGCAAAGTGCGGTTTGGCGTTCTGCGTCAGGCCCGTGGCCGTCAGCGGCATCTGTCCGCCCGCCGCTGCCTCTTTCAGCTGCCGGAACGGAACACTGTTCTCCATCAGTGTCTGCGCACTGCTGCTCAATTCCTGTCCTCCCGAAACTCCTGCTGGGCTGCCTGCACTCCCCTGCTGATCAGGCACTCGAGTGCATCGGCCGCCCACGTCAGCATTCTGCGCGCCTCGGCGCTGTCTTCAAACCGGCTGAGCACGTAGTCCTTGAGCACCCGTCCCTCCGGCTGTCCGATCCCGACACGGAGGCGCACGAAATCCTCCGAGCCGAGGCAGGATATGACGGACCGCATGCCGTTATGCGTGCCGGCGCTGCCGTGTTCGCGGATCCGCAGATGCCCGAACGGCAGGTCTATGTCGTCGTAGACAACAATCACGTCCGATGGCTGCGCACGGTAATAGTCGAGGACCGCCGACACGGACCAGCCGCTGTTATTCATGAATGTCTGCGGCTCGATCAGCATGACGCGTACGCCGCTTATGTCCCCCTCACCAGTCTTCGCTTCCAGCCGCGCTCTTTCTTTCAGCCTGATTCCGTATTTGTCGGCGACAAGATCAAGGACAGCAAAGCCGACATTGTGCCGGGTACCCTGATATTTCCGGCCGGGATTGCCCAGCCCGAACACATATTTCATCAACTCGCGGCAAGGAGACTCCCGCCTCTAGAGGCGGGGGAGGAATTGCCGCCTGTCTCCTTATATCAAAGCAGTCTCCATCCTCCGGTATGAACGGCCTTCTGTACTTTTGAAATGGCCACACTCCTGCCGTCTTCCAGAAGGACGCGGCTTCCGGTGCCTGAGACGGCCCCTCCGGTTCCGTCTTAGGCTGGCGCGGTCTCTGTGCCGTTCCGGCTCATCAGAAAGAGATCGTACTGAGCGGACACAATCTCCTGCTTCACCGTGCAGATGGAGATTCCGATATGATGATCTCCCGTATCGCACTTATACTCGATGGGCTGCGTCTCGCCCTCCTCGGTGAAGAAGCCGGATCGTGAAGGGATGGTGTCCCGCGATCACAGCCCGGCCTTTCCTGCGAAGCCGTCTTGCTCTTTTGATATTTGCAGGTATCCGCGGTTTTCCGCCTCTGGCCAGCACACAGACCAGGATTTCTCCTTATGCGCTTACGCGCTTCCGGCCGACCTTTCTCCTTCCGATGAAGAGCAGGAATCGCCGGTTTCTCGCCTGCCGGCTTTTCAGCCTGCAGGGCGGGGCCCACATTGTCAAGGTTGCGGGCAGCTTTTGTATGCCATACGCACGCCGGCTAACCCTGCACCGGTTCTTAGGATCCGTGCAAGAATTAGGTCGACAAAGATGAAGACAGAGACATCGTGGAATTGCGGATGTGTGTCTAAAACTGACGGACTTGTTTTTGCACGAGCCCTTAATGCATGGCCGCAGCGGGCAGAACGAGCACCGTATCCTGCCGTGCCTGTATATTCCGTCCCAACGCAGCTGCCTCGCTGCAGCAGACTGCATACCGGGCAGCTCAGACTAATCAAGCGGGCTCACGGTTTCCCGCGAGCCCCCACCTCAAACCGCTTCAGCGATTAGGTAGGGGTTCTTGATGACTTGTCCTTACGCCGCTTGTCCTGCCAGTCCGGGATGACCGTCTGACGGCTGCGCCCGATGGCGAGTACATCTTCCGGTACGTCCTCGGTCACCGTGGTTCCGGCCGCAATGTAGGCGCCTCTGCCGACCTCCACGGGCGAGATGAGATTGGTGTTGCAGCCGATAAAGGCGTCATCATGCACTGTTGAGCGGAATTTGTCATGTCCGTCGTAATTGACCACGACCACACCGCAGCCGACGTTGATGTCCCGTCCGAAATCCGCGTCCCCGATGTAGGTGAGATGGGAGACCTTGGTTCCGTCGCCGATGCTGCAGTTCTTGAGCTCGACAAAATCTCCGATGCGGCAGTGACTGCCCACCTTCGCTCCGGGGCGCAGATAGGCATACGGACCGATGCGGCTGTCCGGTCCGACCTCGGACTCAAGCAGCACCGAGTTCTGCACCTCGGTGCGGTCGCCGACCTTCGAGTGGTGAAAACGGCTGCCGGGGTACAGCACTGCTTGGGAGCCGATCTCACAGCCGGCCTCGAGTGTGACACCCGGATAGACAATGGTGTCGCGGCCGATCGTCGTTTCGGGATCGATATAGGTGCAGGCTGGATCCATGATCGTCACGCCGCTGCGCATGAGGCTGTCGCAGGTACGGCTGTAGAGCAGGTGAGAGGCCTCCGCAAGCTGCACACGGTCATTGACGCCAAGGCATTCCTCCCATGGGGCAGTATGCGTGCCGACGGTCCCGCCCCATTCATTGATGAGGCGTACAATATCGGTGAGATAGTACTCGCCCTGGGCATTCCCGGTCTCCAGCTTGGGCAGCAGCTCCCTGAGCAGCTCTGTGCGGATGCAGTAGCAGGATGCGTTCACTTCGCGCACGCGCTGCTGCTCACCCGTTGCATCGCGGTGCTCGACGATCATCTCCACATTGCCGTCATCGCCGCGGATAATGCGCCCGTATCCGGTCGGGTCCTCAAGCTCGGCCGTCAGCAGAACGCAGTCGATATGCTGATCCTCAGCCTCGCTGATCATCGCGCGGATCGTACTTCCCCGCAGCAGCGGCATGTCGCCGGCCGCGATGAACGTATAGCCGGGCCCCGTAAGCTGCGGCAGCGCCTGCATGACGGCATGTCCGCTTCCGAGACGCTCGGCCTGGTAGGCAAAGGAAAGATCTTCGTACTTTGCCCGGATAGTATCAGCACCGCTGCCGACCACGCACACAACGTTGCTGATACCCGCTTCGGTGAAGGCCCGAAGCACCCAGTCAAGCAGCGGCAGGCCGCCCGCCTCATGCAGCACCTTCGGCCGGTCCGACTGCATCCGTTTGCCTTCCCCGGCAGCGAGGATGATCCCTACGGTCTGCTCGCTGCGGGCATCTTTCACTTCACGCGCCACTGTAACCTCCGTTCCGCCTGCCGGCAACCAAAAAACCCCTTGCCGGATCTGAAGGGGTTCGAGAATTTCTAGCTTTGCTTGTACGCTTCCAAAATAACTGCTTGAATCCTTAGCCGGGTCTCCGAGTTGATAGGATGGGCAATGTCTTTGTATTCGCCGTTTGGTGCCCTTCTGCTGGGCATATCGACGAACAGTCCCCGGCTTCCTTCGATGATTTTGATATCGTGCACCACGAACATGTCATCGAACGTGATCGACGCCACGGCCTTCATCTTCTGGTTGTGGGCCGGATCCACCTTCCGAATGCGAATATCGGTGATCTCCATAATCAATCCTCCCGCCGTCCGTATTCAGTTGCACTTTTACAGCCCACAAGTTTACTTGCAGCCACCGTAAAATGCAACCACGGGCGCACGATCGCTCAGGGCTGGCAGGCACCGCAGGGGCGGTATTCGTCCTGCAGCAGCGACGAGCGGGGTGCCCGGACCTCCTCGCGGTTCGCCGGGTTCATGTCCACAGCAGAAGCGCACGAAGGCAGGTGAAACTTGCCGGTGTTGGTGTTGAGAATGTACAGCTGCGGCTCTTCACTGCCGGAGTCCGCCCGGGCCAGCCAGCTTTCACCGGTCTGGTAGTCAATTTCCACGCCCGGCTGCACGTTGAACGCGTAGATGCAGAACTGCACGCCCTCACCCTCGTCCTCCACGGACTCAGCCTCCATCAGCACGCCGCGCGCGACCAGCTCATCGCCGGCAAAAATCGGAGTGACCCGGTAGAGCACATGATTGCCGGTTTCCTTGACATAGTCAGCCACCAGGTTCTCAAAGGGGAGCATACCCTGCACGTTCAGGTACCGCGTGCCCGTGATCAGATTGCCGGCATTCGCATCCTCGGCCGTCAGCTGCCAGCCGATCAGGTGGCAGCGGTTGTAGAGAGCACCGCCGTCCACGAAATCATACGTGGCCTGCCGCCAGCCGCTCGGACGCACTTCCCGGATCGAGCCTCTCTCCTGGGTAGGCATCAGATCGCGGCCGACACTGGCCTCCGCCGGACCGCACCGTCCGAGCGGATCAAGGCCGCTGTAGGTCTCGTACGACTCAGAGGTCAGTTCACCCGGACTGAAAAAGGGCTCGTTGCCGTTGACGACCACATATGGATTCTCGCCGTCGAATTCGGGAATCTCTCCGGATCCGTTTCCGGCCGACGAATCACCGCCTGCTGAGGCGGCAGCTGCCGACGGCACCTCTGCCGTCTCAAGGGCAGCCGGCGCCTGCTGCCGGGCCGGCGGAAAGGGCGCCGCGCACGCGCTCAGCAGCAGCACAACTGTCAGTGCCAGCAAAAGCAGGATCCGTCTGTTGATCATCGTATGTAAACCTCCTGCGTGATCTTATCGTGAGAGGAACCGGCGAAATCCTGCGACGAAATGCACTGCCAGTCCGCAAGCTCCACCGGAAGCACCTGGTCGCGCGGATAATCGCGGTTCCAGCGAAAGACAATCAGCTCGTCAATCTGTCCGAGGTGCGGCGTGAGATCCCTGTCTTCCACAAAGCAGAAATCGTCCGGTCCGGCGCTGTCAAGAAAGTCCTCGCTGACCTCCGCATTGTCCGGGAGATTTCCCGCAAACTGCCGGGCACTGTAAGCATCCATGCGCAGGGTGCCGCCACTGCTGATCTGTCCTAAGCGGCGTCTCACTTCCTGGTCCCGGCTCTGACGGCGGCGGTTGAACATCATGCCGCCGCCATTGTCCACGCAAACAATCGCCTTCATCTGTCGCGGGCACAGGATCCGGTCAAAGCCGGGCCCGCCGCTCCTTTCCTTGTCCGCATCCGGGCGCATTCCCGGATGCCCTTCCTTCAAAAAAAAGACCGCTCAAGAAGAGCGGCCTACTTCATACGAGTGGTGGGACTAGCTGGACTCGAACCAGTGACCCCCTCGATGTCAACGAGGTACTCTAACCAACTGAGCTATAGTCCCACAAGACTGTATTCGCCTGCGCGAATACAACAAGTATAGCGCCCGATAAGTGGATTTGCAACACCTTTTTCCGGCTGCGCCGCTCTTTTTCTGGTGGTGTTGATTGAGGAAGTGGTTGCAACCCCCTGCCCCGCAGGGGGTTGCAACCAGCAGTTCAAAGCAGAGGGTTGCGGTTACCTCTGCAACGGTGGTCATGAGGGGAGAGGGGTAAGGGGGAGGGTTCCCCCTTACCCTGGAGGATGCCGGAACTTTCTGGTACGCAGGGAACTTAGAAGGATACCGGTACCGCGCTGGTGAAGGGTGCCCCCGAGGGGGCACCCTTATAGTATTAGTGCAATTGTAATTATTTACAATTTGTTTGCATTTATTTCGCA
>JAAUYQ010000050.1 GCA_014805015.1 Clostridia bacterium
AAAGCGCGTATTCTTCTTCGGGACGGCAAAGCAGAGATTGCAGGATATCAGCCTTTTACAATCCAGCTGACGATCGCGACAGGCGAGACCGTACAGGAAGTGCATGTCGGGGTGGATACCGGCTCGAAGCATATAGGGATGGCCGTAACATCGGAATCGAAGGTTCTCTTCTCGGCAGATATATCGCTGCGTCAGGATATCTCCTCGCTTCTGAAGACACGGCGCGACCTCAGACGAGGGAGAAGATATCGGAACCCAAAAGTCGAATAATGGACACACAAAACGACCCTAATTCTGACGGATCCCCAGCCTGGACAGAAAGAGTCGGTCCCGGGCGGTGATCTCCGACCGGAGTCTCCTCTTGCGGAGCTGGGCGGAAACTTCGGTACACTCTGTTGTATCAAACCATTCAAGAATGACTCGCAACGAGTTGTTCCGGAGCCACGTCTGCAGCTTCTTTTCGTCGTCAAGCACTTTCTTCAGGTCATGTTTCGGATCTCCGGTAGGCTGGCCCAGTTCCCGGATCATCGTGCGGACCTGTTCCGCAAAGAATTCCCGATAGCACAGGGCGACAAACTGAACGAACATCCTGCCCTGCAAAGCGTCTGCTGTCCAAACGCGAGGACGACTGCCGTTGGTACGAGACTTATAGTCCTCGAAAAGCAGCTCAATGAGAGCGCGCTTCCGGTACAGCTGCAGACAGTCTGCCGAGTCTTTACGTTTGTTGGTCAGGAGTGCGAAGAATCCGTTGTGTTTCTTCTTTTCTCTCACAGCTTCCAGATCGCACTTTACGGTCACCTTGCCGCCGCGTCTGCGGATGATCAGATAGTTGGAAGCTATGGATTGCATCTTCTGACTCAGAGTCTGGAGCGGGGTATCGGCTTCCAGCAGTTCCTGGACAGCATGGATCCGTTCCTCCAGAGCCAAATCCTGCTCGGCTTTTCTGTAGCCGTCGAAGTAAATCTGCAGGTACACCCGCCGTCTGACGTTCTCGGAGTCGCCTTTCTGTTTCCCCTTGGCTGTACTGCCGTACTGACGCTTGCGCACAAAGGTATGCATCATCGGCACGCTCACGCCATGAACGGCCGGATCAAAGGGCATGGCCGCGTTCGGATCATCGTTGAGGTCCAGGTGCTCGTCGATCGCTTTTGCAACCCACGTCTGACTTATCTCAATCGGGGTCACAAAGCGGAAGTTCCCGAGCAGCATATTGGCGATGTTCTCCTGAGAGTTGTAGCCGCTGTCTGTAATGAGCTCGGCACCGCGGACACCGAAGATCTGCAGCTGCTTCAGTGCGGCAGTGATGGTCACCATATCGCTGATGTTGCCTTTAAGTTTGCGGAACAGAAGAGGCTGCCTTGTCTCCGCTTCGTAAAGCACCAGGAACTTGATCTTCTTCAGCCCATCGTTCGTCTTGCCCTTCACGTGCTGGGCTTCCATCTGCTGTTCGGAGTAAGTGGAGATTGTCGTCGAATCATACGCCAAAGCCGGATGCGTTCCCAATTGCTGACAACGTCCGGCGAAGAAGGACTGTTCCAGTGAGGCATCCCGGCCGACCTGAGTGAACAGATCGTGGTAGATGTCTTCTGACAGTCCCTCTTCATAGGGCAGTGGATGCGTGTACTGAAATGTAACGACCGATGGCAGCGGTCCCCCCTCAGTCGCGACAAGATATCGGGCCAGTGAAATGATCTTCTGAGCCGTCCCTCTGTCAGTGTTCGCGTACAGCAGTGCGTCGATTCCTGAAGCTTTCCCGACGTGATCCAGGATCTCCATCATGCCCACCCGATGCCTTGTGGCCGTTACTGAGCTGGTGGAGTCTGATCTGCGCTTCGGTCTGGTCGGAACAATCTCACCCTGGCCCTGTACTTTTTTGCCAAGCAGTTTCGAGCCGATCTGCCGGTTGCGCTTCGCGAGCGGGTCATACTGAACCTGCCGCTCATAGACGTAGACGTCTCCGTTGCTCAGCTTCTTTTCTACGGTATACGTTTTGATTTCTCCGGACGGCTTGGGCGGCATGGTGAATCTCCGATTCTATTGTGTGTCCATAATATAATAGACACACAATAGGAATCAAGACCTCCGGTACCTCAGTTAAGCAAAAAATGCTTACTGCGCGGTCGTTTTAGGTGTCCTTTATCCAACTTTTGGGATCGGAAGACACGGTATCGGAAGGCCCGTTTCCTGAATCGCCGCAGGAAAGACAGATGGCTTCCTCCGAGTCTCGAAAGCCGCGTGCAGGCTCATTTCAAATGGATTGACCGGATCTGCAGCCTGCTCCCGAATCCGGTACTGCACATCGAAGCAGGCAAGTTTGATCCGGCTAAGATGGTCAATCCTGAGATTTCGGGAGAGCAGTATCAGCAGGGGCCTGCTGCAGGATATCACGATGTACGCTACTTTGTCTTTGCGCGTGACGAATACACATGCCAGGTCTGCAAAAAGAAAAACAAAATCCTTCAGACACACCATATCCTTTTTCGGAGCAATGGCGGAACCGACAGGGCAGACAACCTGATTACAGTATGCACAGACTGTCATACGCACGAAGCGCACCAGCCCGGTGGGATTCTGTACAGATGGCAGGCACAGCACAAACAGGTGAAGCAGTACAAGGAGCCTGCGTTTATGAATACGCTTCGAAGAAGGATGTTCGACCGGTATCCAGGCGCACACTTCACCTATGGTTCAGTAACGACTCCGGCCAGAAAAGCCCTCGGGCTTGAGAAATCGCACGTGAATGATGCGATAGCAATTACGGGAACTGACTCACTGGAGCACGTCCCGCAGGCCCCTTTGATCATACTGCAGGTGCGGACGAAGAAGCGATCCCTTCACGAAGCAACCCCGCGCAAGGGACGCAAGGAGAAAAACAGAACTCAGAAACGCGAAGCGAAGAACACACCGTCGAAAAACGGTTTTCATCTCAGCGACAGAGTGCGCGCCTGCGGAAAGNCCGGTTATATCACAGGCTTCACCGGAAGCAATGTTTACATNCGCGATGCGCAGGGCAATTACATTACACAGCCCGGCAAGAAGCATAAGCAGTTCANACTGTCCGATACGCAAAAGATATGCAGCAACNGGAACTGGATCATTNTATAGAGGCGCAATTCCTCCCCCGCTTACCGCCTTCGGCGCTTGAAGACGNGGGACTCCTTGCGCGATTTGTTGAACTTCGGGACGGACGGGCGCATATTGAGCAGGAACACTGCCTGCACTGCGGCATGTGCCGCGAAGTGTGTCCGGAAGATGCTGTCAGCGTCGAACGACGCAAAGTCTGTCTATCAGGGCAGGAACGGCTGTTCCTGCTCTTTGTCTTTGTGAAAGCGGCGNAAGTCCTCCGGTGTGCTCTTGCGGATGACCTTCTTCAGCTTGCGGTACGGATAGGGCGCCTCCTCACTGCTGCCATAGGTAATCGACATGATCTGCGCCATTGTCGGGCGGTTGTCGCTGCCGACGGGCACCATCACGAAATCGTCTACGTGGAAGTCTGCATTATCTTCCGCGAGGTAAATGTACTCGGCACTGCTGCCGTCAAAAACCACCGACAGATAGACGTGGTCGCTGCTGCGGCGCCGCGAGACCGCGTAGCGCTCCGCGTCAAAGAGCTGACCGAATCCGTAAAAGCTTAAGAAAGTCAGCATCTGATCGACAAAGACGTCCCAGTCGCGCGGCAGGGCGCGCTTGTCGTAGGTGCCGCGGATAACGCGGTTCTTTCCGCGCCGGGTATAGACCCCGATCTCATAGCCGCGGATCTCCTCGCCCGGTTTTTCCACCACGTCAGGCGGATTTCCCTGGATGCCCGTAAAGGAGCGTTCATCGACCGTATCCAGAAAGGAGGAAACACCTTCCTTAATATAATAGCTGTGCCGGACGCGCATACCGGGAGAACTCTCCACGACGTGCTCCACGCTCTCCGTGCGCCGGTCAAACTGGATCTGCTCCTGATAGTTCCACACAACGGAACCGGTCTCCGGGTCGCGGCGGCCGCTGCGGTAGCGCACTTCCAGCCGGTTCACAAGATCCGGATTGCCGTCAAAGGCCAGCAGNTCGCCGTTGCCGGCTGCCTGGCGGAGCCGCTCAGACATATCAAGACCGTCTAAGGGGAATTTGGAGCCGAGCGGACCTACTGTCGTGTAGGTGCGGCCGTCCTTGTCCGTCAGGATCAGTTTCCACATGCCGGGCGCCGCGCTGCGCTCCGGCTTTTTGCCTCCGCTTGTGTAGGTATAGCGGAAACAGCGCGCGATCTGCTCAAAGAGCCTCTCGGTCTTCTCGGCNCTCATCTCGCTGTCCGGCAGACGCCGGATCATCTTATGGCCCTGGCTGGCCGTCTGGTAGTCGGCCACGAGAAGCGAGGTCCGGCCGCTGCGGCGGATCGTGAGCCGCTGCTCAATCTGGTCGTCAAAAGTTGGGCGCTTGCCGCTGCTGCGATTGTTGGAGATCAGCTCAACTTTCTCGAGCGGCGCGCTGAGCCGCGAGATGCGCTGACGGTCAGAGCCCGTAAGGTCACTGAGCCGGCCAAGAGCCGCCACAAACCAGCTGCGGTTCGCAGCATCGAGGATGGACTCGGCAGACCAGTGCGTCAGATAACGCCAGCGGGAAAAAATAGCGGATCCAAGCAGTGCCGGGTCGTCTATGGTATCCAGGATCCTGCTCAGCGCCGCCGTATCGTCATACGCTTCCCCGGAATACTTCTCAATAAAACCGCGGCCGCCGTCCATGACGAAGCCGAGGTTCTGACACTGCTCACCAAACGCCCTGCCGATCATCTGCTCCTGGGTGTTCTCATCCGTGAACAGCGCCAGGTACTCCCGTGCAAAGGCATGTATGTCTTTTTTCTCCGCCAAGTGTCGCTCCCTCCGGTCTCTTTGTCCCCGGGCACGTGAAAGCCCCGTCCCGGCGCGCTGCGGCTGAGGCAAGGATTCCCTTCTTCTATTATCGTAACCCGAAACAGGGAAGTTTAGCGGCATTCACGATTAAGAACCATCGTGCCGGCGCCAGGCAGGAAAAAACCCTGCACCTGAGGCAGGGTCATGGATAAGCGCCGGCCGTCAGATCCGCTCGTCGTAATGATGGCTCGGATCAAGCCGGGCATGCGTCTGCTGGCGGCGCTCCTCAATATATTCTTCCGCATCCAGATAATCCTGGAACGTCGGCTGCTCCTCAGCAAACTCCCGGCTGGCGCGCTCCGCAGGCGTCTCCTGCTCCGCGGCCGCCGGCGGTTCGTCCGGATACGGACGCCGTCCGTAGTAGTAGACAATGCCCCACCAGGCAGCGGCCACGGCGCAGATGACCGGAAAGGTAAGATTCTGGCGGCCGAACATACCCGGGCTGAAGGCACCCACCACCGCCACGGCCGAGATTACAACCGCAAACAGCACAAACATGCGCGGCACGTTCTGCCAGCGGAAAGGTACTTTTTTGTTCACAGCCTGCCTCCTGCAGATTCCCGCTCACCGTGCTGCTCCAGCCGCCCGAGATAGGACGCAAGAATGTCTCTGAGTTCAGCGATTGTCTGCGCCTGCATCAGCTTGGAGCGGACCTGGGCCGCACCGTGCAGACCGGTCAGATAGCGCGGCATCTGAGCACGCATCGAGCGCACGGCAACCGGCTCGCCTTTATCTTCCGCAGCCAGAGCGGCCTGGTTGAGAAGCTCGGTAAGGCGCTCCCGCGCTGTCGGCGGCTCCGGCAGCGGCCGGCCGGAAAAGAAGGCCGCCAGCTCTGCGAACAGGAACGGGTTGCCGATAGCAGCGCGGCCTATCATGACACCGTCGCAGCCTGTCTGATCGATCAGTCTGGCTGCATCTGCAGCCGAACGGACGTCCCCATTGCCGATCACCGGCACGTTGACCGCCTTCTTGACCGCGGCAATCACATCCGGACTGCTGAGGCCACGGTACATCTCGGAGGCAGTACGTCCATGCACGGTGAGGCGCGCTGCTCCCGCTTCTTCTGCCATACGGGCAAATGCCGGCGCCGTCACCTCAGACGGCCGCAGTCCTGCGCGCATCTTGACACTGAGCGGCACGCTGACCGCATCGGCGCAGGCGCGGATGATCTGCGCTGCCAGTCTGGGCTCCCCCATGAGCGCCGCGCCTTCACCGCGCCGGAAAATCTTCGGGGCCGGACAGCCCATGTTGATATCAATCCCTTCAAGCGCCGGACCGATTTCTGCTTCCAGCCGCTTGGCGGCTTCTGCCATGGCTGCCGGATCGCGGCCGAAAATCTGCACAACATAGCGCTGCTCGCCGGCCAGACGGGCAAGGAGCCGTCTCGTGTTTCTGTTGTCGTACAGTAGGCCTTTGGCGCTCACCATCTCCGTATGACAGAGCGGCGCGCCGTGGGCGGTACAGATGCTGCGCATCGCCGCGTCGGTGATGCCGGCCATCGGTGCCAGCATAAAACGCGGGATCACGGCTGCGGGTGTGCTCATCAGAACTGAAGCGTGCCGAGGGTCGCGGCAGGTGTGGCTGCCGGCTGTTCGGGAGAAACCGGCTGCGCCTCCTCGGCAGGAGTCTCTTCCGGTACCGTTACATCAGCCGGTGAGACGATGTCGAGTAGAACGCCCCCCTCAAAGGAAATGCTGTCGATCATCCAGGAACTGCCGGAGGCACTTTTGACCACCCGGACTGAATACGTCCCGGAGTCCCATTCGGGAATCACCGGCTGCGGCGTCTCGCCGTTCTCATCCGGCTCCAGGTGCGAAAGGGCGCGGATGTCCCGGACCACTTCAGTGACAGAGACCGTGGCCGAGTTTTCCCAGGACCAGATAATATTGTTATTGATATCGGTCCGCTCGTAGTAGCTGGTGATCGTATATCCGTCAGACTGAAAAGGGTTGGTCTGCATCAGGGGATCATTGCTCAGCGCATTGGCGGTAAAGAGCTGCTCAAGACCCTGGCGGTCACTGCCGTCAGCTGCCGGCATCAGAATCGCCTGGGCACGCTTGGCAAAAGCATCCTTGATGATCATGTCTACGGTCAGTGTATTGGCCGCCGTGTCATAGGCCACGACCAGAACGGCAATAATAACCGCGACAAAGACCACCCGCGAAAAAACATATAGGAATCCCCGGGCAATCTTTACCCCTACACTTGCTTCTTCCATGCGTTTTTGGTGCGCACCCTGCTCCCTTCCCTCGGTATACTCATACCGTTAGATGCACCCCCGCCGTGTTCCGTTCCACCTTCCGGCGCCCCAAGCAGTGCACGGCGCATCTCCCGGTAGGCGCGGGCCGTATACGGATAGACATTCATCCGCCGGCTGAACAAAGCGCGCCGCGGACCCTCCTCCACCCAGGTGATCAGTTCCCGGCCATACATGGAAGCAAACCAGGCTGGATCGGTCCGGCACCGGTAGTAACGGCGGCAGGCCTCTTCGTAGGCGCAGGCCAGGTCATCGGCTGCCTGATCGAACGCACGGTGCTCTTCCTCACGCTCTGGACGCTCAATCAGGGCTTCCCGCAGCGTGCGGAGGCGGCGGCGCAGTTCCTGCACAATGCGCGCTCCGCGCATCTCCCGGCGGTCTGCTTCTGCTCGGCGAAGCGCCGTCAGAGCAGCAATACCGAGAATGAGTGCCGCTGCCGAACACACGAGGGCTGCGAGGGAGACCGCAGCAAGCAGGCTGCCATCCATCATCCGTCAAAAAAAGAGCGCCCCGAAGGCGCTCCCCAATTACTGTTCACTGTCCTCGTCTTCCGGATATGTCATCGTGTACGTGTAGTGCATCACATGCTCGTCTCCGCGGGCATCCACGTGATGCGCTTCTGTATGATGGTAGACGAAGCCTGTCTTGGCCTGGACGCGGCCGGAACGGGCGTTCTCATCATAGTACGTGCCCCACACGCCCTTCTTGTCGAGATCCTCAAAGGCATGTCTCAGAACCCGCGAGACAGCTTCCGGTGCGTAGCCGTTGCCCCAGTGGGGGAAGCCGATCCAGTAGCCTATTTCCGCCTCGTCGTCCGCCACGGCGCAGGTTGCACCGTCTTTCTCCAGAAGCCCGACGCTGCCGATCGGTTCGTCCGTCTCGCGCAGCACAATCGCATAGACCTCCTCGCCCGAGAGCGGACCCTCAATGACGCGCATGCTCTCGTGCTCGTCCGTATGCGGAGCCCATCCGGCCGCGTTTCCAATAATCGGGTCACTGGCATATAGGAATAATTTGGCTGCATCTTCGCGTTTCCACGGGCGCAGGATCAGACGTTTTGTATATAATACCATGGTAATCTTCCTCTCTAGGTACCGCGCCGCTGCTGACCGGCTGCCTGCCGCACGGACAGTGCCGGCAATAGAGCACGCAGCACTCTCCTTATTTTGTAAACCCCGCACCGGTTTTCAAACCGGACCGGCTGTTTTCCGGAGGCAGCGCGTCTGCTGTGAGCGTGCGCTCAAGACGCGCAGCAAACCTCCCCGGCCACGGCACAGCGAGCCGTACGGACGGTCCCTGATGCCGCTCGACGACCAGGAGCCGCTGCGGCCGCAGACTGAAAGATCCACGCGGGATTTTTGCCCGGCCGCCCCGGCGGATGGATCGGATCTCACTGCGGGCAAGCGCATAACGGAACCGTTCCCGCGCAAAAACCATGCCCCAGCCGCGGTTGGCGGCAGCACCCAGCTTGATGCCGGACGGCACCGGCAGTCCGGACAGATGACGTACGGTCCCGGTGAAGGTTTCCTGCGGCACATAGCCCGGCCGCGCGCAGGCCGCCTGGTGCGCCCGCAGCTGCCGGCGAAAGCGCCAGTGACGGATCAGAAGAAGACCTGCTGCTGCCAGAACCAGAAGGATGCCGGCCGCTTCGAGCTGCTCTGTGTTCATGGCCTGCCTTTTTGTATTTCAACCAAAGACCGCGCTGCCCCGGATAAGTGTCCCGGACAGCGCGGTCTTTCATGTATCCTTCCTCTCTCTGAAGAACAGCCGGTTACGGCATCAGGCTTCTCAGCGCCTCCTGTAGCGTGAGAACATTGGCCGTTCCGGCCGTACCCGGCGCATCGGGGTCGGGATCGTTCAGAACTGTAAAAACGTTCCCGGCTTCATCCATCTGCACCAGATACCAGTGTCCCTCAAAGAGATACCCCTGCAGCGGGTCATACGGCAGCTGATCAATCACAGCCAGCATCCTGCCGGTCAGGTCAGTTTCCCTGTCCGGCACTGGGGTGGATTCCGGCGTCTCAACCAGTGTCGTCTGCTGCTGCTCTGCTTCTTCTGGAGCTGGCGGCGCCGCCTGCTCCGTGGCCGGAACAGGCTGCTGAGATACCTCAGGAACTGCCGGCGTCTGGATGACGTCCTGGGCAGGTATCTCCGGTACGGCCGTCTCCACGGCGGCCGGCGGTTCCTCCACGTCGAGTACGGCCGGGGCTTCGGTTCTGAAGGTTGCGCTCTCGTCGAGGACCGGCACGTATGTCGATCCCTGGCTCAGATCGCCATAGACGTACTTGGCAATCCAGCGCTCCTGGCCAATATCCTCTCCGTTGTCAAGGAACACGGTCCGGTCCCCGACCTTATACAGGCCGGAAACCTCATAGTCAATCCATGGTGACTTGGACCAGTACCTGAAGCTGCGTTCGGCAAGCCGGGTCTTGACGACCCCATACCTGACTCCCCGCGCTTCAATGACTTCACCGTCTCCAATATATATGCCAACGTGACCGTTGGAATGAACGAGAAGGCCCGGGATCTCCGGCATCGTCTCGATGGGGCCTTTTTCCACTGCCGCCTCGAGCATATTGTTGGCATTGTACATGCCGATGCTCGGACAGAGCGACCGGATCGGATCGGAATCATCGCCGGCCCACCACATGAAGTCCATGACGAGGCCGGAGCAGTCCGTGGCCCGCTGGCCGCCCGTCTGAAGCTGCGTCTGCTCTATGTAGCCGGCTCTCAGATACGGACTGCGGGCATCCCCGAGGTTCGACGATACAATGGAGGCAATCAGCGAATCACTCATCCGCTGTCCCTTGCCGCCGTAGACGTAATTCCAGCCGTCATCCTTGGCTTTGTAGGCAAAGTTGCACAGCTCGACGTTAGTCTTTTCTCCCGTCACAAAACGGCTGCCGCTCGTATAGGCCTCGGCAAAGGCGGGATTCGCCCGCATGAGAGCCTCCAGGGTGGCGGGCGCCGCCTGGTCGGTAATGTGCGGTGTTGCGAAGGCAGTGCTCCACATCAGCGACATCGAAAGCGCCGTGACTGCAAACAGACCCCGCCGGGCATTTCGCGCCCGGCGCTCTCGTTTCGCACGCTGCGAGCGCAGTGTGCGCCGCGCAAGCCGGCTCCGGCAGCTGGCGTCTTCATACTGTCTTTTCTGCGTGATACTCACTTCCCCTCTGGCAAGATTTTTCGCGGATCCATTATAGCACAGCATACCCCGCGCGGAGCAACCAGCCGCGGCCTTGGGTTCTTCCGCTCAACCATGCTAATTATGTTCGGGGGCTGCCGCCGCCACCGGGCGCAAATTGTTGCAGAATTGTTAATTTTTTGCGTCATGGGCGTCTTATATCGCCCCGCAGGATGCCCGTTTATGGACGGAGCCTACCGGTAAGGCAGGCTGCCCTCCGGGCGTCCGACTTTCGGCTGCCAGAGGATCTGAGCCGGATAGAGGGTGCTCGGTCCGGAACAGACGTAGCTCACCGCGCAGGCCAGCAGCAGATAGAGGCTGCCCTCGGTGCCGAAGACCTCCATGCCCAGCACAAAGGATGTGACCGGACAGTTGATGGCGCCGCAGAAGACAGCCGTCATGCCGATCCCGGCGCTGAGCGGCCCGGGAAGGCCGAGAAGCGGCCCCATCCAGCCGCCGAAGGCAGCGCCGGTGACCAGCGTCGGCACAATGGCGCCGCCCTTGAAGCCGGCGCCGAGCGTCAGGGCCGTAAAGAGCATTTTGAGCAGGAACGTCTGCGCCTGGCCACCGCCGGAAGCGGCCTGCCTGAGCAGCGGCAGGCCGTCGCCATTGTAGGCAGTGCTGCCGGCCAGCCAGGTGGCGGCCGCAATCAGAACGCCGCCAAAGGCAGCCCGCCACAGCGGGTTTGGCACAAGACGGCTGTATCCTTTGGCTGCGTACCTGAGGGCGCTGCACTGCAGGATGCTCACCAGGCCGCACATCGCTGCCAGAAGTGCGGCCTCCGCGATGGAAAGTCCGGTGATGCCGGGCACGCTGCCGAGGTGAAAGCCCGGAAACGCCGTGCCGAAAGCACGCGCGATTCCAAAACTGACAGCCGAGGCAGCCGCGCAGGGCAGCAGAGCTGCATAGTACATGATGCCGACACCGGCGAGCTCGAGCGCCAGCAGAACGGCCGTTACCGGCGTGCCGACAATGGCCGCGAAGCCGCCGCTGATACCGCTCATCAGTAGCACGCGGATCTGCTCGGGCTGAAGGCGGAAAGTGCGTCCCAGGAAGTCCGCTGTGCCGGCTCCGATCTGGATTGCGGCTCCCTCCGTGCCGACCGATCCGCCGAAAAGGCGGGTAATCACGGTGCAGATATAGATGAGCGGAGCCATCCACCGTGACAGCGGCTGCTTTTCCTGAATGGCCCGCAGCACGTCGTTGGTGTCTCCGACCGGTCCGGCAGAACGGTACAGGAAGGCAATGAGGAGGCCGGCAGCGGGCAGCAGCACAACGAGCTGCGGACTGCCGTCAAAGGCCCTGCTGGCCCAGCCGACCAGCCGGTAGAAGCTCGCGCCCAGCAGTCCGGTCAGGACGCCCACGAGAAGGGCCAGACCGAGCGGCGGCCCCAGCAGGCGCAGGCCGCGGACAAAGCGGGACGTGAATTTACTTGCAGACACAGCTCAGGCGTCGGATGCGCCGAAGGCGTTTTTCATGTGCAGTGACCGCTTGTGCAGAACATCGGCAAGCAGCTGATTGACCTGCTGCTGCGTATAGTCCGCCAGCTGCTGATTGAACTTCTCGAGAACGGCCGTCAGTTCGGATTCGTCTGTTTCGGGCCGCCCCGCGATTGCATCTGCCTTGTGCAGATGCTCGTAGCCGCGGCTCATGACGAGCTGCCGGCAGCGGGAGATGTCTTCAAGATTCTCGAAATACTCGCAGTCGGCCATGGCCGCGATCAGACGCTCCGCCCAGTACAGCTGCGCGGTTGAGACGGTCCCGGCATCGGTGTTGAGGTAGGCCGGCACTTTGCTGACGCCGGCAAAGAGCGCCAGGCAGCAGGCAAAAGGTCCCGAGCCGTAGCTGAGCCACTGTACGCCCTGCACGGCCTTTGGCGCCTGGCCCCGGATCTGCAGGATGGAGCACTCGGCGGTACGGTTGATGCCGATCGGGCGGTAACGGTGCCTCTCGCTCTCGGTTCCTTTGTTGCCGTACGGGTTGTACGGCGTGCCCTCGTACGTGGACGAGAGCGCCCGGTTCACGTCCAGCACGGAAAGCCGCAGCTCCGGCTTCATGCACCACGGCTGCAGCATGTCCTCAATAGCCTCCGGTACAGCATCGTCGTTGTAGGGGTTGAACGCGTTGATGATGGACCAGGCACGCGGATTATTGTAGATGCTGTCAAGCCAGGTCCAGCTGGTGAACGCTGTCCGGGGATTGAACACAACGGGAATGCCGTGGATGCTCTCGAGAAGATCTGAGCTGGTTACTCCGAGCTGGTTGGCATGCATCCACTCCGGCAGGTCATCAGAGCACATGAAGTCCTTCTGCGGCCCGAGGGCATCGCGCAGATCCATGCGGTCGATTCCCTGCCGGTTTGGCTGCGCCACGTAGCACTCATCCGGCACGCGGCGCGCAATCCAGTGATGGCCGCCGATCGTTTCCATGTACCAGACTTCCTCTGCATCCCCGAACGCAATCCCGTTCATCTCACTGGTGCCGTATTCGGCGATCAGGTCTCCAAGGCGCCGGACGCCCTCCCGCGCTGAATGGATGTAAGGCAGCACAACGGTTACAAAGTCTTCCTCACCGAGCCCGCCGGGAACGGACTTCTCGTAGCCTGGTTCTCCTTCGGTTCCCACGGCCGGCTGGTAGCAGACCAGCGGATCCGCCCCGAGGACGCGCGCATTCGACGTGATCGTTTCCGTGGCACTCATCGAGACATTTGCCGCATTGATGCCGGCTTCCGCCCAGACACCGTCCGCCGGGTCCGCATTCGGCACGCACATGTAGCGCAGCGGATCATCAGGCAGTTCCACCGTCAGGCCGCTCCCAATGCTCGTGTAGCGGCGCGGCTGGTCCTTGGGCTGCACCACCACCAGCTTCTTGACACCGAACGTGCCGTTCGGTGTGTCTTCCGTGCGGGCCACAATCGTGGATCCATCGTTCGTTGCGAGCTTGCCTACCAGAATCGTTGTACAGGACATGAAACTCCTCCTTCTGCCGCGCGGAAGCGGCCGCCCTGAATCAGACGGGGCGGATGCTCCTGCAGCGTTTAGATCCTTTCGGACACGTACAGGAACAAGGCCAGCATGCAGCCGCTGCACAGGCTGCAGCATATCTGCCGGCCTTGAACGGTCGCGGATTATTGGGTCAGGTCCTCAGGAAAGTGAAATAGTGCGGTGCAGTCCGTATTTCAGCACCAGATAGTAGACGATGCCTGCTCCGAGCCAGACGGCCCCGACCAGCAGCGCAACGTCGCTCAGAGAGAACAGGATGACAAAACAGATTGCTGCTCCCAGAAGCGGGAAAACAAGATGCCGGAAGATGTGACGGCGCTCCTTTTTCTGGAACCAGCAGTAGACGATGACGCAGACATTCAGAATGCCGTAGGTAGCCAGCGCACCAAAATTGGACACCTTGGCAACGCTGTCCATGCCCATTGGCAGCATCACGAAGATCAGGACCAGGGACAGGACCATGACAAAGATCGTTGCAGTGAGCGGCAGGTTCGTTCCTTTTTTCAGTGTGCCGAGTTTTTTGGGCAGGGAACCGCCTTTGGCCATCGAAAACAGGATCAGCGAGACGGATGTCTGGCCGACGAGAGCTGTGAAGAGTCCCTGCGCCAGGGCCACGGCAACAGCGCACAGCACACTCAGCCACTGCCCGCCCACCATCTTGGCGACCTCGTAGAAGCCGTTGTTGGTATTGTGGGCAAAACTGCTGCCGCTCGGGTCAATGCAGGTTGCGATGTAGCACTGGCCCGCAAAGAGAACCAGCAGGATCAGTGCCATGATCATCATCGCCCGCGGTGGTCCCTGCCGCTCATTTTTCGCTTCCTGGGTCAGCGTCGCAATCACACCGAAGCCTACGTAAGAGAGTACAGCCAGCGAGACAGAGCTCATCATGTCGCCGAAGTTGAACTTGTCCGGATCGATGAATGCCTTCGCCGACAGACCGCCCGTCTCCGGATGATGCAGGACGTAGTAGAGGCCCATCACGGTAAACAGGCCAAGAACAACCAGTTCCCCGACAAGGGCAATGCGGTTCACCTTCACGGTCGCTTTCATGCCGCGCAGGGAAATGAAGGCCACGAGCACCCAGAAAATCAGGCAGAACACCCAGACCGGAATGTCCGGCAGAAAACCATGCAGCGCCGTCCCGCCGATAATGTACATGAGTGTCGGCGTGATCAGGTACTGCAGGAGCATCAGCCAGCCGGTCAGAAAACCCATCGCTCGTCCCATGATATGAGAGGCATACGTGTAGATCGAGCCGGAAGACGGGAACGTCCGGATCATGATCGCGAACGAAAAAACGGAGAAGAGCACAGCCGTAAAGCCAATGACATACGCAAGAGCCGGCATGCCGCCGGACGCCTCAAACACGCTGCCGTAGATTGCCATCGGCGCAATCGGCACCATGCTGATCAGGCCGTAGATAACCATGTCGAACACGGTCAGTGTCTGCTTAAACGGATTGCCTCCGGACGTTTTCTGTGCCGGCGCACTGCTGACTGAACCCGTTCCCCTGCCTTTTGCCATAAACCCCCACCTGTTAGCTGCAAAGTGATTCCCGTGCCTCTTTCTACCGCCACGAAGTCAGATTCTTTTCCGTCAGCGAAGCACAGCATCAGTATAACATGACAGCGCTGTCAGCAGTATCAGCGGGCCCTTTCCGGCCTGCAGGCAGCCATAAGCAGGCTTCTCCGCCCGCTGGGCCGGATTTTCCCGGGCTGCCGCAGCAGGCTCACTGCTGAGCGAGCGTGCGGACGAGGAATTCTTCCACCGTAACCGGTTTCCGGCCGAGGATCCAGCGCAGAACCTGATCGTTGCCCCGGAAACTGTGCCTGTTATAGTGGGCAAACATCGCGAGGAGCGTCTTTGCTTGATAGGATTCAGGATCCGCACCGCTCCGCGCCAGAAAGTTTTCATCTGAGATGAAGGCCGTCCTGATTTCACGGCCAAGCACAGCCGAAAGTGCTGCCTGCAGATCCTGCAGGGAAATATTCTCGGGCCCGCACAGCTCGTAGCTCCCGTTGCGGTAACGGCCGCTCTTGAAGATGGCGGCCACGGCCTGCGCGGCGTCTGTCAGATCAACCAGATTCAGCTGCGTATCCGATCCGGTGAAGAATTTCTGCGGAAAAACCCCGGTCTGTGCTGCCGTTTCGAGTCCCGGCGTCAGCATCTGCATGAACACGGCCGGCTGCACAATGGTATACACAAGTCCGGACTCGACAACCGCATTCTCCATATGCAGCTTCTGCCGGTGATGCGGCAGGTCGAGCAGTACAGAGTGGAGAACCGAGTGGTACACAAAATACACGCCGTATTTCAGTGCGACTTCCAGGATCCGGCGTCCCAGCTCCTCCTCGCGCGGGTGCGCAGCCGGAGCTATATGGTAGACTGCGTCGGTTCCGGCAAAAGCCGTCTCCAGATCTGCCTTATTTTCCATATCAGCCACAACGACTTCGCTGGCTCCTGCTGCACGGACACGCGCCGCTCCACCCTCGCTGTGCACCAGGGCACGCGTCTCCAGGCCCTCTGCCTGCAGCGCCCGAATGACAGCGCAGCCTACCTGACCGCTCGCACCGGTTATCAGAATCATTTTTTCCTCCTTAGATCAGTTCCTGCACTCACGATTCCCGCATCCACAGCTGCGGCTTTACTGCCCTGGAGCGGCCGCTCCCCGCAGCGCGCAGTCCGCCCCGGTCTTATTCCTTCAGACACGTCAGAATCGGCTCAATATATTTGCGGTCCGAAATATCGTAGCTGGAAGAGATCATGGCAAGCATCTTCTGCTCGTCCTCAGTCTTCCTGCGTTTCAGTTTCAGAGTCGCGCGGAGCAGGCCCATGGCTGCCCGGCCGGAGACCGGCATCCGGCTGTAATCAAGGCCGCCGGGACAGTAGAAGGCCTGCACATTCTGAAACTCCGGAGCCTGCAGATTCCGGCTGAGATCTGCCTCGATCCGTCCGGGATCGTCTATCGGGCTCGCACCGACACAGAACACAATGAGTTTCCGTCCAGCGAGCCCGGCGGCCCGCCGCCGCAGCCAGCCCAGCCGGCGGATTGTCCCGGCCAGTGCCGATCCTCCGAACACAACGGCATCGTACGCGGTAAGGTCTGCACGAGCAGCCTCCTTAAGATCCATACAGTCCGCACCGGCTGCCTGTGCGATCCACTCGGCGTACCGCCTGGTGAACCCGCTCTGCGAAGTGTAGACAACAATCGTCTTCATGATCCCTCGCTCTTGTCTGCATGCTGTGCATCCCGTACAGGAATGCCGACAGCAGCAAGCGCCGCTCGCGCCGCCCCGAGCTGCCTGTCCGGAATAAGCAGATAGTCTGTGTCCCAGGTGGAAAGGGCGAAGACGGGCACCTGCGCTTCCGCCAGGACAGCAGTGAGCCTTGCCAGGATGCCGATCAGAGAAAGATCAAGCACGCCCGCAACCCGCAGGCACCGCATACCCGTCCGGCTTTTCTCGGCATCCGGCGGCAGGTCGTCCTCGGGGCAGACCAGGGACGTTTCTTCCGGTGTCCTTGCCCAGAACAAATAGGAACTGTCTGCGGGCGGCACTGCCGCCCCTTCCGGAAGGCGGCAGACGGCAAACTGTTCAGCAACAAGCTCAAGTGTGATCTCTGTTTCTGTCATTCTCTCCCGCCTTCTGATGTCCGTCCTCTGCCGTCAGCGCCGGCTTGCTGCGGCCCGTCAGAAGCGCCCGGAAGATCCTCGACGTCCCGCAGCCGCCGCTCTATCGCCCGCGTGCGGCGGCCGGCATCATCAATCGTCTGCATGGTGCGCTCCAGCTGCGCCCTCGTTTTTTCCAGCACATCGCCAAATCTGGCAAAGTCACTTTTCACAGCTCCGAGCAGCTGCCAGACTTCACTTGAGCGTTTTTCCATCGCCAGCGTCCGGAAGCCCATCTGCAGACTGCTCAGAAAAGCAGACAGGTTTGCCGGGCCGACCACGGTCACCCGCTCCTCGCGCTGCAGGCTGTCAAAGAGACCCGGACTGCGCAGGATCTCGGCATACAGACCCTCTGTCGGGACAAACATCAGAGCGAAGTCGGTCGTCATCGGCGGCCGGATGTATTTCTGCCGGATATCCCGGGCATTCTTGCGCACACTGGCCTCAAAGGCCCGGCGCAGCGCGCTCATCTGCTTTGTGTCCACGCCGGCATCGGCTCCGGCCTGGAGGCGCTCGTAGGCTTCCAGCGGAAACTTCGAGTCCACCGGCAGCAGTACCGGCGAATCCCCTGTTCCCGGGAGCCGGACCGCAAATTCCACGACCTCGCGGGAGTGCGGGTCCGGATGGGCGTTGCGCACAAACTGCTCCGGTGCAAGCATCTGCTCAAGCAGTGTCCCAAGCTGGATCTCCCCGAGCGTTCCCCGTGTCTTGACGTTGGTCAGTACTCGCTGCAGGTCCCCGACGCCGGCCGCCAGGCTCTGCATCTCCCCAAGTCCTTTATGTACCTGCTCAAGCCGGTCGCTGATCAGCTGGAAAGATTCGCCGAAGCGCTGCCTCACGGTCTCCTGCAGCTTTTCGTCCACCGTCTCGCGCATCTGCTCCAGCTTTGCCTGGTTGTCTTTCTGCATACTCTCAAGGCGCGCATCAATCCGGAGTTTCAGTTCCTCGAACTGCTGCTCCCGCTCACCCGCCGCGATCCGCTGGTCCGCAATGAGTTCCCCGAACTTCTCACTCTGCATCTCATTGAAGCTGCGGACATTGCGCGAAAAACGTTCTTCGAAGTAATGCAGATCCTCGCCGAGCTGCTGCTCGAGACGGCTGATCTGATCTGTAAGCTCACGCAGTTCATGCTGCTGATGCGCACTGATCGCCTCCATCGTCTGGGTCATCATACCGTTGATACCCGTGAGGGCCTGCGTCATCTCGCTGCGGTTCTCCCGCAGGCTGCGATCACTGTCCTGCCGGATCTGGCGGCCTTCCTCGCGGACCATGCCGCCTACTGTGCGGATGCCGTCACGAAGCTGACTGCCGGCAGTACGGATGTCTTTGCGGATCCGGCCGGGATTGCTGCCAAGAAGCAGAATAAGTATCCAGGACCCGACGGCCAGAACCGCAATTAGCAATATAAGCTCTATGTCCACTGCCTGCCTCCCAGCCGCCTGCCTGTCAGCAAGCGGAAAATCATGCTAGACTACATAATAACAGAACAACGGTCATGCGGGGCGTCTGTCCTGCCTGAGATATGTCCTTGGAGGCAATATGGAGAAAACAATTGATGTCATCGCTGTCGGTGAGCTGCTCATGGATTTCACCACTGTCGGTCAGAGTGCCCAGGGGAATGAGGTCTTTGAGGCATGCCCAGGCGGTGCACCGTCCAATGTACTTTCAATTCTGAACAAGATTGGGCTCAAAACCGGTTTCATCGGCAAGGTCGGGGCTGATCAGTTCGGATCCCTGCTGCGGTGCGTACTTGACGAGATCGGTGTCGATACCAGCAACCTCGCAACGGATCCGGAGGTCAAGACTACGCTCGCCTTTGTGCACACCGGGCCCGGAGGAGAGCGGGATTTCTCTTTCTACCGCAATCCGGGCGCTGATATGATGCTCTCGGAAGAGGATATCGATCCTGATTATATAAGGAAGGCCCGGGCACTACATTTCGGCTCGCTGTCCATGACGCACGACACCGTCAGGAAAGCGACACTCAAAGCACTCGAAACAGCCAAAAAGGACGGTATGCTGATCTCTTTCGATCCAAATCTGCGTCCGCCGCTCTGGAACAGTCTCGACAATGCCAAAAAGCAGATCGAGACCGGGCTTAGCTACTGTGACGTCCTCAAGATTTCGGACAATGAAGTGGAGTTCCTGACCGGGGAAACCGACTATGACAAGGGAATTGCCAAACTGCGCGAGCAGTACGACATTCCCCTGATCTTCCTGACGCTCGGGCCAAACGGCAGCCGTGCCTATTACAAGAACCTGCAGGTCAACGCCCCCGGGATTGCCGTGGATTCCATTGAAGCCACCGGCGCCGGCGACACGTTCTGCGGCACGGCATTGAGCCGCGTCCTTGAGCTGGGGCTGGATAACCTCAACGAGGAGAGTCTGCTCGAGACACTGCAGCTGGCCAATGCCGCCGCTGCCATTGTCACCACCCGCAAAGGTGCCATCCGCTCAATGCCCGAAGTCAGTGAGGTGCACGCGCTGCATGCCAAATCGTACTGAGCACCGCGGCCGCTGGCTGGCCGGCCTTTTCCTGAGTATGGTCCTTGCGGGCTGCGCACCAGCCTCTTCTGTCAGCGTAAGTCCACAGGAGGCCGCAGCCGCTGTGGCCGCGACGCAGACGGATCTTTCAGTGTCAGAAGTCACCAGTGAGGATTCCCGCTTCGACGCGCAGCTGGAGCGTGCCTACGGGATCAGTCCGGAAGATGTCACGGAAGGAACCGTGCTCTATGCAGACGGCGTCAATGCGTCTGAAATCGTGGTGCTCAGGCTTACGGACAATGAGGCAGCCCGGCAGGCAGTCTCAGCCCTCGAATCATATGCAGAGCGGCGGGCTGCCAGCTTTTCCGGGTACGCACCGGATCAGGCACAGATTGCTGCGGACGCAGAGATCATCTGCGACGGCACGACAGTCATGCTCATCATGTGTCCTGACACCGCAGCCGCCCGGGAAGCCGCCATGCAGATGCTCTCGCCGGCTGCCTCCGCGGCCCCGGCCTCTGCATCTGCTGCGCTGGAAATGCCGCAGCCGCCTGCAGCACAGGAGAGCGGCTACGATCACGATGCTGTCCTGGAGGCGGTTTCATCCGGATCCCCGGAGAATCTCAGTGCGGACAACCGGGCTGTCTATGATAAGGTGAGCGAAGTCCTCTCTGCCCTGATTCTGCCGGAGATGACTCCGTATGAACAGGAGCTGGCTGTACATGACTGGATGACAGCGAATATCGACTATGACCCTGCTGAACTGGAACACGGACTGGCAAGCGGGCAGCCGTCCCCCGACAACGACAATCCTGTCGGGGCCCTGGTATACGGCAAGGCAATCTGTTCCGGTTACTCTTCCACGTTCCAGCTCTTTATGGACGTCCTCGGGATACCCTGCATCACAATTGACGGGCAGGCAAACGCTCCGGCCGAACCGCACAGCTGGAATGCCGTGGAGCTTGACGGACAATGGTATTATGTGGACGTCACTTGGGATGATCCTGTAACCGGCGTTCCGGGCCACAGATACCTCAATCAGACAACTGCATATCTGGAAGAGCACGGGCCGCACATCTGGGACCGGGAGGGTCTGCCGGAAATTGCAGCTGAACCCTATGGCGGATGAGACTGTCATAGCACAGGGGAGAAGTAATTTGAAAAAAATCGCAAAGTTCTGGAACCGGACGGGGCTGGTTCCAAAAATCATTGTCGGGCTGCTGATCGGCATTCTGCTCGGCGTTGCGGCACCAGGTCTGAGCGTGATTTCCCTGCTCGGAACCCTGTTTGTGGGCGCCCTGCGGGCGGTGGCTCCGCTGCTTGTCTTTGTGCTTGTCATGAGCTCGCTCTGTCACACACAGGCAGGCCAGCGGACAAATATGCGCACAATCATTATCCTGTACCTGCTTGGCAACGTCCTGGCTGCCCTCTCTGCCGTTCTTGCCTCCCGGCTCTTTCCGATCACACTGCACCTTTCGGACTCCGTGGCCACAAGCGACATCACGCCGCCGAGCGGCGTGGGTGAAGTGCTGACCAACCTGCTGCTCAGTGTCGTCACCAATCCGGTGGAATCGCTCGTGAATGCCAACTATCTGGGTCTGCTTGCCTGGGCGTGCATGCTCGGTATTGCCCTGCGTCAGGCGGGTGACGGCACCAAGCGGATGCTCGATGATCTCTCCAATGCCATCACCCTGGTCGTGAAGTGGATCATTGAGTGTGCGCCGTTCGGTATTCTCGGTCTCGTGTATGCCGCCATATCTGAACGCGGACTCGGTGAGCTCATCAGTTACGGCGAGCTCATCCTGGTGCTGGTCGGCACCATGGCCTTCGTCGCCCTGGTGGTCAACCCGATTGTCGTGTACTGCTGCACACGCAAGAATCCCTATCCGCTGGTGCTGATGTGTCTGCGCGACAGCTTCGTCACGGCCTTCTTCACGCGCAGCTCCGCTGCCAACATTCCGATCAACCTGGAGATCTGCAAGCGGCTCGGTCTCGATGAAGATACCTATTCCGTTTCGATACCGCTCGGCGCAACCATCAACATGGCCGGCGCCGCCGTCACCATTTCCACCATGAGTCTGGCTGCGGCCAATACGCTCGGTATCTCAGTTGATTTTCCAACAGCGCTGATCCTGTGCATTCTCGCCGCGGCCAGCGCAGCCGGCGCATCCGGCGTAGCCGGCGGTTCCCTTCTCCTCATTCCGATGGCGTGCAGTCTGTTCGGCATTCCGAACGCGATCGCCATGCAGGTGGTCGGTATCGGCTTCATCGTCGGTGTCGTGCAGGATTCATGCGAAACCGGACTCAATTCATCGACAGACGTCCTGTATACTGCAGCCGCGGAATTCCGCGACCGGCGCCTGCATCCCGAACGCTACAAAAACGATAAGAAACTGACAGACCTGGAGCATCCCCGCGAAGGCCTGCCCAATTGATAAAAAAAGGCCCGCTTCTCATCCAGAATGAGAAGCGGGCCTTTTATTCTGCCTATTCTTCCGGCTCAAACTGATCCTTGCCGACGCCGCAGACCGGACATACCCAATCGTCCGGCAGATCCTCAAACGGAGTGTTCGGAGCGATGCCGTGCTCCGGATCGCCCTCTTCAGGATTGTAGATATAACCGCAGACAGTGCATACGTAAGGTTTCATTTGTCATCCTCCAGATTTATCGGTGTATTCTGTGTCCGCCTGTTTTACCAGGACTCGGATTCAAGCAATTTATCGACGTGTTCTTCCACCCTCGCCGGGCTCATAGTCATTGGCTCAAACTTATCTTTCCCGACTCCGCAGAGCGGGCACGTCCAGTCGTCCGGAAGATCCGCAAACGGCGTATTCTTCGCCACGTTGTGTGCTGGATCCCCTTCTTCCGGCTTGTATTCGTATCCGCATGCGGTACATTTGAACGGTGTCATGCGCGTGAATCGCCTCAAACGTCAGCGCCTCGAGGCGGCCGCTCGTCATATTATACCCTGGCGCTCACTGCGCCTTCGCTTCCTCCTGTGCTTCCAGGTAGGTGTTCAGCTGTGCAGCAAGGGCGTCCGCATCGATGCCGTGGACGTCACAGGCCTGCTCCAGGTTCTCGAAGTGGGCCGCAGCGCATCCGAGGCAGCCCATACCTGCCTGCATAAAAATGGGGGCACATCCTTCGTCCAGCTGGAGGATCTCCATGATGTTCATCTGTTTGTCGACCTTTTTTGCCATCGCGGGCTGCTCCTTTCTTCAGCAGGTTTCCTGCTGTCTGTTACATTAGTACCCTGAGGCGACTGCAGGTAAACGGTCTGCCGCAGCCGGCTGCGACAGACAGCTGCACAGATCTGACCGGCATGGCAGCTGCTCCTCCCCAGGCGCGCTCAGCTCATATCGACGTGCGCTCCGCAGCATCCGGGTTCACGAGAGTGCTGAGGCCTCTTTCGTTCAGCAGCATATCGAGCTGCTTTTTGAGCCGCTGCACTTCCTCCTCTTTTTCTCTCATATACGCCTCATACTTCTTCTCCAGTTCCCGCTTTTCCTCTGCGAGTTCCCGCTTTTCCTCTGCGAGCTTTGCCTTGTACTCTTTCTGGTACTTTGCCTTGTACTCTTTCTGGTACTTCGCCTTATACTCTTTCTGGTACTTCGCCTCGAACTCTGCCCGTAACTCTTTCGTGAGCCGCTCCCGCAGCGGCACATATCCAAATGCCTCACTCATGGCGTCCATCATTCCTTTCTGCAGCACCGGCTGTTCTTCCAACAGACGTACGATAATGTCTTCCGCTGATTCCTGGATCTGCGATAACTGTGCGGCCGTGAGCTCACCGCGCTCTACGGCTGTGCTCAGATGGCTGTACAGCTTTCTGTATCCCTCCAGAAAGGCATCCCGCTCTGCCCCATTCGTCTCCAGCCGCTTGAAGCGGTTCTTCGCTGTCAGCGGATAGAATGGGATCAGCAGCGTAAGCGCTTTTCCGATAATATCATCCGGACTGAGGTCCGCAAGCTGCCGCACCGGTACTTTGATCTCCCATCCCTGATCCGGTATTGCCCTGATTGGAACTGTAAGTGGTGACACCATTTCCCGCCGCTTCGGTCCAAGATACAGAAGTCCGTTCGGGTGCAGTGTGAGCTCTACTGTTTTCGATTGTACCATTTCGGCAAGTGCGGTTACAAATGTGTATTCCACAATTCGTCGGAGAATGTTCCCATCCCACTTTGTCTGGCATTCAAACAGAAATACACGGAGCCGCCCATCCGCAGATCTGACTGTCACCCGGAAGTCCGAACGCCGTTCTCGCAGCAGTCCTGGAGCTTTCTTGAGAATCTTTTCCTGGCTGGATACCGTCACTTCCTCCGTTCCGTCAAACTCGCAGTCAAACAGCCAGTTCAGGAGGGGCAGAAGCAGTTTTGGTACCTGCGACGCCAGCCACTTAAGGTGGGCATCAAAAGAAGATGTATCTGCATGACTCTGCGGTCCTTTTGCGCCATCGTTATTTGCCATTATGTCACCCTGCATGAGCAAAGCCTGCGGATATGCCGCTCTCAGCTGCTGGAACCAGGTGCGCATTCCACTCAAATTGCATATATCTCATTCCAATAATCAAATGAAAGAGTACTTTTCGTGTCTGTTCCAGAAACGGACAGGAATCCTGCCAAAATGATGTGATCCGAAGACTATGCTGAGAACACTCAACGTTTAACCGCATATCAGAACGCTTTTACCCGAACGGAATGCATCTTCGTCCCGCACTGAGCGGGCTGCTGTTCTGCTTGTCTTGGACCTGTAAAAAAAGAAACCGGATCGGCCTGACGGCTCGATTGAAAGGTATTTTATACGTAACCCGTCAGGACCAACCCGAAACATCCCGGGGCAGCCTTTTTGCGTCCGGGACAAACAGACACGACAGTCAGACTGCTTGCAGGTAAAATAGGATATCATTGTCCGGGAAACCGCCCGCAGGAAAGGAGATCCGATTGCAGCCACTGTTCTACGAATGCACTTCTGAGAATCCCTGCGAAACGCTCGCGCTTGAAGAAGCTCTTCTTGAGAGACCTGCCGCTGATGTTTTCCTGCTGCTCTACCGGCATCAGCCAAGTGTCATCATCGGGCGCACCCAGAATGCCTGGGCCGAATGCCGGACGGAACGCCTGAAAGAAGACGGCGTCCAGCTCGCACGCCGAATCTCCGGCGGTGGCGCCGTGTATCATGATCCGGGCAATCTCAATTTCTCATTCCTGATGCACCCCGACGCTTATGATACAGAGCGGCAGCTCAGCGTTATTCTGCAGACAGTACGTTCATTCGGAATAGAGGCCCGGTTCAGCGGCCGCAACGATCTGCTTGCGGATGGCCGCAAGTTTTCCGGCAGTGCCTTCTGCGTGCGGAATCAGGCGTGCTGCCATCACGGAACGCTGCTTATTGGTACGGATATGCAAAAAATGGCAGACTACCTGCATGCGCCGCAGGACAAACTGGCTGCCAAAGGCGTGGCGTCTGTCCCTGCCCGGGTCATCAATCTTGGGGATCTCTGCCCTGGTCTTACTGTGGACAGAATGCGCGGTGCCCTGCTGGAGGAATTCGCTGCCGAGTACGGCCGGCCGGCCGGGTGGGAACCAGACGCGGACAGGCTGGCTCGTGCCCGCGAGCTTGCTGCTCGCAACGCCGCCTGGGGCTGGCGATACGGAAAAACGCCGCCCTTTGACCTGACGCTTCGCCGGCGTTTCAGGTGGGGCAGCCTCGAGCTTAATCTGTCACTTGAGCGCGGCTGCATTAAGACGGCGCATGCCTGGTCGGATGCGATGGATCCGGATCTTATTCTCGCCCTGGCACCGGCACTCCAGGGCTGCCCGCTCACGGGGGCCGCTATGTCTGCTGCCCTGAAAAAACTGGGACCGCACCCGCTGCTTGCGGACATCCGGCAGTTTCTGGCCTCCAGCAGCTACTGACGCCGCAGAGCGGCGCGCAGACGGCGCAGCCAGGCTGTTGCCCGCCAGCTTCGCGAGTTCTGCATAGCCTCGAGAGCCGCCCGCAGCTGCGCAGCGTCCTGCTCCGCTGCCTGCGCCCTGGCAGTGACAGCACTGAGATTCGCCTCCTGGGCAGCGCGCTGCTGCTCAAGCTGCTCAGCGACGCTTGCCATTTCTGCCTCGCGAATCCGTCTCTCCTCAGTCTGCTCGGCAGCACGGGCGTTATCTTCTGCGGTACGGGTCTCACGTTCTGTCACAAGCGTCCGCTCAAGTTCACCCGCCCGGCCTTCCGCGGCAAGCAGCTGCCCGAGCCAGAAATCGGTCTGTTCATCCATAAGGAGCAGAGAACCTGAGATGGTCAGGGTCTTTGTGTCCTCCGGAACTGTCACGACCGTGTTGGCCGGTTCGTTCAGCAGAATCCGGTTTCCGGCCTGCGCGGGTGACGGAGCTTCGTACGGAAGTTCCGTGCCGCGGTCTGTGACAAACCGGAGATTCTCTGTGAGGGTGCGCCGCCCTTCAAAGGGATCAAAGCGGATGCCGCACACACCGCTCACATCCACATTCAGGCTGCACTGCCCGTCCTCGCCCCGCACAATAAGTTTCTCCTGCTCATTAAACCCTTCACCCTTATCAAGGAAAACAAAATGAGGCGGCCGGCGGAACCGGCTGCCCTCGGCGCTGAAGGCAGGCTTGCGGTGCCGCTCAAAAATCTCGGCGCAGCTTAACTGCGATCCCGGCTCCACACAGACGTAACGCTGGAAGCCGTCGTACATGGCATCCAGTGCAGCAAGGTCCATCCGGACTCCGCACTCCCGGAGCAGGTCCCCGAGTGTCAGCCCCTCAAAACAGGCAAAACCCTGCTCAGCAAACAGAAAACGCAGGTGCCGGTACAGAATGAAATCGCGCGGAACCGGGAAATCAAAAACCCACTCGTAATCAATCAGGGTCACCATACCCGCCGCATCCTGGATCAGATTTCCGGGTGAGGCATCGAGATTCGCCGTCCCAAGCGCCGGCACGCCGTCGATACTGCCGGCATATCCGAACACAACCTGAAAGGCATCGGTGTAGGTAAACGGCATCAGGTTTTCGGGCGGTCCTTCGAGCAGCTGCACGTAGCTGTGCAGACTCTCAAGGAAGGCAGGCATGCCGCCCGTATCTGCTGCGCGGCGCATCACCTCAAGACAGCTTGTCCCCTCTATAAAAGGAAACTCAAGACCGCCCTCAGTCCGGCGGCAGGGACAGACAGCGGGGCTGCCGTCATAGAGCTGCTCAAGCAGGCTGCGGTTGCGCATGATCCTCTCGAGGTGCGCCTCTGCATGGCCGCCCGGGGCGTTTTTCTTGATCACGACCCGGCGGCCGTCCTCCCGCTCGCAGATGGAAGTCATCAGACGGAACCGGGCACGCCGGTAATCAGTAAATTTCGTGTAGATCGTTTCCATCAGATCCGCGCCACCACCAGAAATGAGTTTGAGAAAAAGGGGAACTGACCGGCCCGGATAATCTCGCTGAAAACCAGTTCCTCTCTGAAATTAATCACACGGTCCAGATCATAGTTATGTACGGGATCCTTCAGTTCACCGGGCTGCGGCAGCCGTGCATCTGAATAGATTTCGCGCGCGAATTTATAGTCTGGATATGGATAGTGAAAAACAAGTCGCGAGAAGCCCGCTTCGCGCATCAGCGCTTCGAGCTGGGAGCGGGAGAATGTTTCCGCCTTGCCGCCCCGTGGATAGCCTTCCAGACTGTCATAGAGGCGTGCGCTGTGGTCTTCGCGGGCACCTGCCCAGTATTTGAGCCCAAAACGGTTCTCAATGGCCACAAAGAGGACCCCATCCGGCTTAAGCAGACGGCGGGCAGCCTCGAGCAGCGCCAGGTACGGACTGCCGTCCGCCGGGTAATAGGAAGCCGCGTATTCCAGAACCCCGATCAGCGTCACAACCTCATAGCGCGCCCCGCTGGAAACCATGTCCGCAAAATTGCCGACCCGGATCGTGATGTTGCTGAGATCCTGATGCCGGTAGGCATTTATCTGTGAGCGCTTGAGAGAAATTTCCGAGCAGGTGACTGAGCGGCACCGGCGCGCGAGCAGCCCGGTCAGCGCTCCGCAGCCAGCCCCTATCTCCAGCGCATTTTCACGGCCGCTGAAGTCATACCAGGCCAGAATATTGGCACGTGCCGGATGCAGATGATAGAAGACCGGCCAGGAACTGTCCGCTGAGCTCGCTGCCTGCCCGCTCTGCCCGTGCCTGGCTATCTCCAGCAGTTCATCTTCCACCGGGCCGTCTGAATACGTGTCCTGACCGTCATAGGCTGAAAGATCCAGTGTCACGCCGCCAATTTTTATCTGAGGGCTTTCTTTCATGCCCTTAGATTAGTCAAGATGCCTGCTTTAGGCAAGCAACTCGCACCGTTCCAAGGCCGCCCGCAGCATCGCTGCCTGCGCGGCCCAATCCACGGCCGCCGCCCGCCTGACAGGTGCAATAAAAATCCGTCAGCACCAGACAGAGGACCGGAGCTCTGCGATCCGCCTGTCTTCCTCTTCTGGCGGTTTCATTCCTGCACATGCCCTGAGCGGTCGGCAGGGCCTTCTGTCTGCGGCAATCCACCGTGTTATAATGTGGAAAAAGCACCCCCGGGAGGTTCAGTCATTTCATGTCGCTTATCTCTAATCTGAAGAATCTTCGCGCCGCAGCCTCACGCTTCGGGAAAGACAAATGGAAGCGGGCGATGGCCATGATCAGCGACTATGGGGTCAGGGAATTCGCACGCCGTGTGGTGAAGAAAATGCACGGCGAGGGCTTTTATATCAGCACGGACGGCTACGTGCTGACAAACGAGGCCTTTCTGGCGCCGGATGCACCAAAAAACGCTTTTCATCCGGAACGGATGGTCAGCTTTCGGATCGGGCCGGGAGGCGAGAACATTGCCAAGTTTGAGATCCTGACCGCCAACCCGGGCGGCGACGAGGAGGCCAGACTGCGGCTTGAGGTGTTCGCCGACGGCGAACGGCTGCTGGACGTTTCGTCCGGTCCCGTGGCGCACGAAGGCTATACACAGTTTGTGTTTCCTGAGATCGGCGGTGTGCAGCAGAAACCGCTCGACTTTGTCGTCAGCAGCACATCTGACGCATGCGGGATACTGGTAGACCGGAAGAAAAGTCTCAGCGGCATCACTGTCCAGGGCGGCGGCCGGGTTGCTGCCAGGCTTTATATGCATACGATTGAGGTCGGCTACGATGTCTGGCTCAGCAACAATGTGCTCAGTGAGGAAGCACTCGAGAGCCAGCGTCAGGCTGATTTCACCGTGCGGCCCAAGTTCAGCATTGTTGTCCCGCTCTACAACACGAAAGAACCGATCCTGCGGGCAATGATCGATTCTGTCCGGGCCCAGACCTATGACAACTGGGAGCTCTGTCTGGCCGACGGCAGCACTGACCGCACCAGGCGGGAAGCAATCATTGCCTCCTACAACGATCCGCGCCTGCGCTACCGCAGACTGGAAACCAATTCCGGCATATCGGGCAATACCAATGAGGCGATTGCCATGGCGGAAGGTGATTTTGTGGCCTTTCTCGATCACGACGATATGATTGCACCGCAGGCCCTGTACACATACGCAAGGATCATTGAAAGCGACGGGGAAGTGGATTTTCTCTATTCGGACGAGGACAAGATTGACGAGGCAGGCAGGGAGCGCTTCGATCCGTATTTCAAACCGGATTTCAGTCCCTATCTGCTGCTCTCTTTCAACTATATCACACACTTTTCCGTGATCCGCCGAAGCCTGCTTGAGGAGATCGGACCTCTCGACAGCCGCTTTGACGGCGCCCAGGATTATGACTTCATCCTGCGGGCTACCGAAAAAGCGCGGAAAGTGGCTCACGCACCGGACGTTCTGTATCACTGGCGCGTCACCGCCCAGAGCACGGCCATGAACTGGAAAGCCAAGGCTTACACCATCGAGGCCGGTCAGCGGGCTGTGGAAGCGGCGCTGAATCGGCGCGGAATCGAAGCAGAGGTTCTGCCGCACCGGCTGCCGAATACGTTCACCGTCATTTTTCCGGTGCCGGATCCCGAACCTCTGGTTTCCATTATCATTCCGAGTCACAATGAAACGCAGACACTCCGCACCTGCATCAGTTCGATTCTCGGGCGGCGGGGATTTGAGAACTATGAGATCCTGATCGTCGAGAATAACTCAACCGATGCGGAGACATTCCGCTATTACGAGGAGATCACGCAGGAAGATCCGCGCGTCCGGGTCCTGACATGGAATCATCCGTTCAACTACGCCTCAATCAACAACTGGGCAGCAGAGCAGGCCCGCGGCGATCTGCTGCTGTTCCTCAACAACGACGTGGAAGTCATCTCCCCCGACTGGCTCGCGCAGATGACCAGTCTGGCTGTGCGGCCGGACGTCGGGGCCGTCGGCGCCAAGCTGCTCTATCCGGACCGCACCATTCAGCACGGCGGCGTCGTTATCCGCATCGGCGGCATCGCCGGTCATTCGCACAAAGGCGTCACCGATGACACGCCTGGATACTATCTGCGGATGTGCACCGTGCATGATCTCTCCGCGGTCACGGCGGCCTGCCTGATGACACGGGCAGACGTATTCCGCGAAGTCGGCGGTTTCGACGAGGAGTTTGTGCTGGCCTTCAACGACGTCGACCTTTGCCTGCGTATCCGCGAAGCCGGTTATTCCGTCCTGTTTGCACCCCAGGCAGAACTTTTCCATTACGAATCCAAAACCCGCGGCTACGAGGTGACGCGGGAACAGCAGGAACGCTTTCTGCGCGAGCAGCGTGCCTGGCTGCGCCGCTGGATGGACAAATACCCCGGCGATCCGTTCTACAATCCGAATCTCACCTACCAGCGCGAGCAGTATCAGATCGACGGCGGCCGGACCGGAACTTCACTGGAGATGGTTACCCGCCCTTACGATGCACTCATGGCGGACGAAAGAAAAAGTTAACTTTATGTAAACAGAGCCTCCGGCGCTGTCTGCCTGCACGTCAAAGCATTAACAGCTGCCTCAGGAGACTCTGCTTTTTCCAAGCCATCCTCCGCCGTCATAAGGGAAGAAGGGACTGGACAGCTGATTTTTGCAGAAAGGAGGCGGGGTTTCCTCTTCGCGGCTGCCATTGCGGACGCACACCCCGCACATTATGACACTTCAAGACATAACGGTCCTGCTGCTTGGCAGCGCTCCGCCGGGCCTCGCAGACGCCCTGCGGCAGGCCGGTTTCGGCGCTGTTGCCGAGCGAGGCCCGGACCGCAGCGTGCGGGACGCCCTGGCTGCCTTGACACAGGGCACTGCGGCCGGCATTGTCACAGTGGACGATTCGCAGGGCTGGTCAGCTGATGACGTGACCGCGCTCGGCCGCATGCTGACCGAGGATCCGGCCCGCCTCTACATCGGTGAACCTTCGGCCGCAGCCGAAAAGCCAAACTGGATTGAGGAAGCGTACCTGTTTCTTTCCGGCGTGCGTGCTGCGAGCGCCCAGACGGGGCTTTTCGCCATGAGCCGCGAGACAGCGCTGACCATGACGCGCATGAAAAGTGCCGAGGACAACTTCCTCATGAACATGCCGCTCGAGGCGCGCTCCCTGGGGATCGAAACTGTCGAAGTGACCGAGGCAGACGTGCACGCGCCGCAGCCGACGGCGCAGCTTCTCAAGCGCAGTTTCAAGCTCTACCAGGTGTTCCTGAAATTCAGCCTTGCTGCCATGATTGCCTACGTCGTGGACATCGGCACGTTTGGACTGTTTCAGATTGTGTTCGGCGGACTGGCTGACGAATTCAAGATCCTCTGGAGCACGATTCTGTCGCGCGTCCTCTGCTCGCTGGCGACTTATATCCTCAACCGCAGCGCTGTGTTCAAGTCACAGCAGCCTAAGAGCGGCCGTTCCATGGTCCGTTTCGTTATTCTGTCCGTGGCCCAGCTGGCGGCCAGCTGGCTGCTGGTGTGGTGGATCGGATCCCTCTTCGGCGGCAGCGACTTTGTCAACATGATCCTCAAGATTGTGGTCGACCTGATCATTTTCCTCGCCAGCTTCACCATTATGCGCGACTGGGTTTTCAAGGACAGTGCTGAACGGCCTGCATCCTGAAACACCTCTGCAAAACGCGTCCCGTTTCCTAAGGCGGGACGTTTTTTGACGCAGGACTCCAGCCCGAGACGGGCAATTCGGCCGTCGAACCTCTGCATGCTGTTTTGGACCGCTGCCGAGCCGGGTATCTATAGGTCAGAGCAACGCAAGCGGAAAGGAGGTGCGGCTTCTGTCGCCAACACGTCATGAATAAGACACTCAAAAGGTTTCTTCTCTGGCTGCTGGTTGTGTGTGCCGTGACCCTTGTTCTCTGCACCATCTACTATATCTTCCATCCGGAAGAGGCAGATGTGGGCATCGTCAGTACCATCGACAGCCTCGACAACGCATAAGCGTTTGCCGGGCGGTAAAGCGGGTTAATTAAAGGTGAGCGCCGCGAAGCCCTGGAACACTCCGCGGGCACGGCAAAAGGAGGAACACACAGTGAGTATCAAACATATTCAGGAGAATCAGTTTCAAAGTGAAGTTCTCGACGACAAAGGGCTTGTATTAGTAGACTTCTACGCAGACTGGTGCGGTCCGTGCAAGATGCTGGCGCCGATCCTGGAAGAGGTCGACAGCGAACTTCCGAATCTCAAAATTGTGAAGATCAACGTGGACAGCGCCCAGGCCCTGTCGCAGCAATACGGCGTCATGTCGATCCCGACAGTCTACCTGTTTGACGGCGGCATGAACGTCGGCAGATTCGTCGGTGTGAAGAGCAAAGACGAGATTATTGACTTCGTTCAGAATTCCTGAGGCCGACTGAGCGTCGCTCCCCCGGGAGGTTATTTTCGAGCATACAGTCACTCCTGGCGCAGAGCTGGACGGAAGCAGTTCCGCGGGCTCTGCCGGCCGGGAGTTTTTTTGTCCACCGCTCTGCTTGCTTTTTTGTTCCTTAGCCTCTATATAGTGGGATCTTACTTCGCCGAGGCCGGCGGGTTTATGATATCCGGCAGAAGGACAGCGCTCAGGGCGAAAAACAGAGACGGAGGATTTCACTATGCACGAGATAACATGGCCGGAAAAGTTCCTTCCCGGCACGACAGACAATTTTGTATCGAACGAAGTCATTGTCAGCGGGGTGTCCTTCCAGTCTGTCGCGGACAATCTTCTCGATGCTGCTCGGTGGCCGACCTACTACGACAACAGCTCGGATCTTCACGTGCACAGCCAGGACGACACGGTGCTGCGGGATCATACCCGTTTCCGGTTCCGCACGTTTGGTTTCGATGTGGAGAGCGAAGTCGAGGAATGCTCGGTGAGCGATGACCTGATCCGGCTCAGCTGGCACGGCTGGAACGAAGCAGCGGGCGATCCGCACATTGACATCTACCACGGCTGGATCGTGGAAAAACTGAGCGACGGCCGGATCCGCATCCTGACGCAGGAGTCTCAGATCGGTGAACCGTCGCGGAAAATGGCGGGGCAGAAGCCAAACGTCATGCTCAACGGGCATCAGGACTGGCTCGATGGACTGGTTGCCGCGGCGCGCGCCGCCTGAACTCACGTATGCCGCTCACGGCGCAATCTCCGAGGCTGCCCTGCCGTCAGCCTCTTTTACTGCCGGCAGAACCCGCCTCTCATCTGTTTCTCATGAAACTAACCCGTGTCTCTGCCTAAAAGAGCGCAAGAAAGCAGGCCATCGTACAAATGGCCGTAATAGAGGATAGGTTCAGTTGACTGCCGCTTCTGCTGACTCCGGTGAC
>JAAUYQ010000051.1 GCA_014805015.1 Clostridia bacterium
ACACTGCTTCTTTCATCCCAGCCTCACGGCTTTCGACTTGCAGGTCGCTACGCTTGGCGACAAGTACCCGCGACCGGACTTTCACCGGCAAGAAGTGTGCCATGCCCGGCACACACCAAGAAGGGCTCAACCGGTCAGCAAGCAGCTGACTGGTTGAGCCCTTCTCTATTCTGCTCACCTGCCCGCCCTGCCGTGCCAAAGTTCCGGACAATCCGTCTGATCATCACAGACTTACTGCCGGCAGCACGCAGAAACTACGCGACGTATACCTCTGCTGCACTGAGTTCTGTTGTCGCGGCCTGCAGCCGGACAAGCGGAATTCAAGGAAGCTGGCTCAGGTCCATTTCGCGGATGTCCGGCGAGAGATCGTCATAACATGCTCAGCGGACCAAGCGCAGCACGCCGGCATTCATTTCGTGGACAGTGTCGCAGAGCTCCTCGATATCAATGGGATTATGACTGGCAATCAGCAGCGTTTTCCCGGCTTCCCGCAGGCTGATGAACAGACTGCGCATTTCCTGGGCTCCCCGCTCGTCTAGCCCATTGAATGGCTCATCCAGGATCAGCAGACCCGGATCTTCCATGATCGCCTGGGCGATGCCGAGACGCTGTCGCATACCCATCGAGAACTTGCCGACATGTTTTCTGGAAATTGGATCCAGGCCAACCCGGTCAAGAACGCCGTAGATTTCCGATTTTTTCAGCCCGCCGCTGATGTCTGCCAGGAAGCGCAGATTGTCCGCAGCGCTGTAATTTGGCAGAAACCCCGGGGATTCGATAATGATCCCCACACTGGGCGGAACATCCACATCCCTGCCAATTTCCTGGCCGTTCACCAGAATCCGTCCGGATGTCAGCGGCACGAAACCGCAGATGCATTTCATCAGGACAGTCTTGCCCGACCCGTTGCGTCCAATGAGTCCGTGGATCTTTCCCCGTTCAAGCTCGCAGGATACGTCGGAGAGAACCGTGTACTCCCCATACTCCTTCACGGCAGATTCCACCTGGACGACTGCTTCATTCTTTTCCGCTGCCATATGACCTCCGATAGCTGTAGCCAAGTCCTACACCGTTTCCATCACGTCTATGTCACGGATCCGGTAGATCCGGAACACCACGACATACAGTATCACGTAGATGCAGCCAAGTACCGTCAGGATATAGGCGTAATTCGGATAGGACGAACTGGTGGACAGGCTGATCTGATCAAGGTTGACCCATCCGGACGGCAGAAAGTGCATGACGATCGCTTTTGGAACGGCCCCCACTACCATACTTTCCAGACCCAGAATCACCGCAAGTCCTATTCCAGCCGCGACGCCCCATCCCTGGGATCTGGTCGCGGCATTCAATGTGAATATAACAGAACCGATCAGTGCTGCCTGCATTGTAACCAGTGCGAGGCAGATCAGGTTTGCTGCCAGCGGCGTGTAATCGCGGACGACCGAGTAAAGGGCACTGCCGTGCAGGTAATTCGCCCCGGCCTCGGTAAGGGCCAGAGTTTTCAGTACTCTTCCCCACTCTGCAGACCACTCTATGTCTGGCAGGATCTGCACAAAACCCATCAGCCACAGCATGACAGCAAAGATGAAGCTACCGGTCCAAATGTAGAGCAGCTTCCCGATTACCCACGCCCGGCGGCCGCTCCGGATGCATTCATAGGGAGTCCCCTCGTTCATAAACGGCGCGTTACAGAACAGAAGTACTTCCATGAGAACCGCAACTAGAACCAGATGCCAGTTTGCGAAAGCGAATGGGAAGCCCCATGGCGTGGCCGGTTCTCCGACGCTGCGGGAGAAGTCCCCAATGCCTCCCAGAGTAGAATGCATCCATAGAACGGCGAATACCACCACTATCCAAATTCTGGGCGTAGTGAACCATCTGCGCAGCTCGCCGGCACAGATTTCCCAGGCTTGTTTCAGTTCGTGTCGTTTCGCTTTCATCTGACTTGCCTCAATCACCTGCGATACGCCGACGGATGTTCTTGCTGAACAGTATTCCCCAGACAGCAATCATTAATGTATTAAGCACAATTAGGTACGCGATCGCCCTTCCTGGACTATCTTCGAGGCTTCCTATCGTGCCATTCATGAGATTTGTAGGCGTAAGAATAGGAGGTAACAAAACAAAATACGTGATCGCATAGAATATAATGACTGGCACCGCGAGTACAACTAGACGATTAGGCATACAGGTAGATATGAACAGCGCAAACACAGCCCACGACATGCAGGCCAGTGCCCTTACAGCTGACTCTGCAATGTAATAGATCCACGGGCTCTCCATAGCCAGACTTCCAATCGCGTCCGGCTGGTACACGTTATATCCTTCTTCATAAGCATACGCAGGAAGTGCCGGCAGACGCGAGGCCAGCAGGGATGCTGTGACTATATTGGCCAGGAAAACCGCAAGAAAAGCGCTGACGGCCGTCGCCGCAACTTTTGACCATGAATAGGCAGGCTGACCGGAGCGGATCATACTGCTGCGGATAAACTGATGTTCCCAGTCAGTGCAGAAGGACAGGGCAGCCGGCAGCATCGCCAAGCACATAAACAGCAGCGCATTGTTCCAAGCAAACGAGCTGAATAAATACACAGCAGAGCTCCCACCTGCTCTCAGACTGATCAAGTATTCCTCTGACATGTCCAAGAGCTGGAAGACAACGATGAGTCCTACAACAGTCCAGAACAACCATCCACCGAGAGCGCGGCGCAGGTCTGCACGCAGGCATCGCAAAAAAACTCTGGCTGTGACCACCGGTGTCATTTCCAGTCTCCCTGGTTAGCCATGAACTCTGTTCCCGTGATCGCGTTCACGGTCTCGTACACTTCATGAGGCTCGTTCTGAACGAGCTCACCCTCAAACTCTACCGGCGGTTGCTGCTCAAGAATTGTAAAAGACCACGCAGGAGTCAGTTCTAGCCTGTCACCGGACGGCAGGGGTGAGTAGATAAGTTCGGCGTCAACCACTGTGCTCTTGTTTTCCGTAATTAGGTCTCCGTATTTCAATTTGACCGCCTCCAGCGCCTGTTCTACAGGCAGAATAGACTCTGAGTCACCGTTCACTGGGTTCTGCACGAACATGGATATGTCGAGATACTGCAGTCCCGCCGCATTAAGTAAGGCAGCAGCATGGGAACCGTTGATCGCATACTCGTCTGCTGGGCCGACCGTGTCCTGCTGCTTGACAGGCACGTCATTCACCATGCATCTCGCAATGAGGAGATAACAGTCATCCTCGGACGTCCATTCATCTTTATACTCTCGGCGTGTTTTTCCCTCGGCAGGGTTCTGCGCCTCCTGCTCTGCAGCGCGTTCGTGTGCAACACTTTGCAGCACTGTGTGATCAAGCGCGTACACGGTAATATCCCCTGCGTTGTCTATTCCCAGTTCGCGCAATAAGTTTATGAATTCTGTCTCAGCTTCTGCAGGCGTTGCGTATGGGACAGCCTGCGCTTCTTTGAATTCCGCAGCTATGCTGTTCGCTTCCTCCGCAATGCCTGCGACTCCATACGCCGCGCAAACATCGAAAACCTGCTCAGAGTACGGAGCAACATAGGCAAGATTCGAAAATCGGTCCGACGAAGAAAAAATGGACCATATATCTCCCGACCTCAGGCTGTATCCAGGATCTGGACCTTCGTCTTCGATTACATCCGGCTCCTGCCCTGGAAACAGGGCTGCCTTGACTTTGTCAAGCTCAAAGTCAAATGGCTCGGCCTCAACAACCGGCAGTTTCGTCACGTGGGTCGGATCAATCTCCAGATCAATGCCGAACGTAGCGCTGACTGTCTCATTCAGATGATTCGTACCAGCCTCGCGACTAGGGGATACAGAAGCCAAATCTGCACTGCCGGCTTCATCGTTTGACGGCCCAGCTGACTGCTCCGCGCTCTGAAGATCCGCTAAGGCAGCTTCTTGATCCTGTCCGCAGCCTGTCAGCCCAACACTGCCCAGAATGAGCAGACAACTTGCTACCCAGCATAGTGTTTTCTTCATTCACTCTTCCCTTCTTAACAAAGATAGTGGGAGACGTCGTCCCACGACGCATCCCACTTTACCTACACGTTCGCTAGTAAGGATGGGAGCTACTATGCAACTCCCAATGCTCCGGGTCTGTTACTTAAGGACACCATGTGCCGACAAGATTGGTGCTGACCCCTCCATAAGGCACATCCGCATACAATCTGTAGTATTTGCCCGCCTCTGCGCATCCAGTGGAATAGGGATAACTGAATGTATTGCCATAGTTTGGCTCACGCCTCAAATAGAGTTCGGACGCTGCGTCTCTCGCATTATTGTTATAACGCACTCGGAAGCGCACTGGGTTTCCCCCAAACCAATTGCTCCTTGTCCCATCCTGTGAGGACTTTGGTGTCACATACCACCGGTTTTCGCCATCTGATTTGTAGGTCGCATAAGAATAGTCCGAAGCGCCTCCAGCAGTCATGACAAACGAAAAATCCCGATTGACTGCCAGAGCAACCGTACAGGTCCCCAAGACTATCACCACAATCAGGGCAAGCGCAAACGTCTTCTTCATCTGTCTTTGTCTTCTCCTTTCTGTACTGCAGAAAGCCCGTCGTGCTATCTTTCTGCAAGTTCCCGTACTCGTTCGATTGCTGCATTCTCTGGGCGATACCATACGCTCTCGCACATACTGTTAGAAAACCAGGCGACCAGACATCTCATAAACTGTTCGATCTTGTATTTCCTCCCTTCTCGTTTTGGGGCCGTCTCTGTTGCGCAGCGCTTGTCTGGTATCATAAACTAAAAAAGGCGGTACGGGGGGCAGCATCATATGAACAGCATGATTCACCACGCGAACAGCACTCCCCCGCATTCACTGTCACCACATCACAGAGGAGGACTCGAAATTGACTGTGAGTTGGGCACTCTGGGAGTTCGCCGTTAACTGCATTGAGGAAGCGTCTTATTTTTACCTGCTGCGGTCCAGACTCGGTTTGAAGCATGGACATTCTTGGTACGCTTGGGTAGGCTATGCCCTTATGGTCTGCACGGTTACAGCCTTTAACTTTTCGCACGTGGATGTGCCGGCCACAATGCTGATAACGTCATTGGCAAAAGCAATTTGGGTGTTCTTTTGTTTTTCGGGCTCAATTGCCAAGCGGCTGTTCTGGCTGATCGTGTGCGCTACAGTTCCATATATCACGAACACCGTGATCACCATCAACCTCACTCTGCTGCCGCTCGACCTGCAGGCGACTCTGCACCCCACCCAGAGTCGAATCGTAACGCAGCTTTTCTATCTGGCCTTGACCATCCTGCAGTGCATAATCTATTCGAGGTTTCATGTTGCAGCTAAGCCAGAAGCTTCTACACCGTTCATGCGCTGGAGTCTCCCGACCATTCTGGCCCTGGCCTTTCTTTGTATGGCGGTAAATGCAGGTATTATAAATGATCCCGACCTGTCTGCGGTTGCTGCCAACGGATTTGTGCTGAACAGCGCCGTTTTTATGGTAGTATGCCTTGGAGTTGTTCTTGCATTTGACAGGCTTAGCAGTATAATCCAGCAAGAGCTCGAACTGAGGCATGCGCTTGAACTGCAGATGCTCCAGGAAAAAGAACGGCAGCGTGCGTCGGAAGCACTCCGCACCTGGCGGCATGACATCCGCCGCGCCTTTGAACCGCTCGTTGTGCTGGCGGATACTGGCAATCTCGAGGGAGTCCGCAGTTACTTAAGAGATCTCGACATCACCGTGGATGCACTTGGTACGGGCGTATCCACTGGATCGGCCGCGCTCGATGCTGTCCTGATTACGCGCAAAGCAAAGGCGCTTTCGGCAAATATCCCCATGCAGATTACTGCAGAACAGATAGACTTTGGCGATATCAACAGTATGCAGCTCAGCGTGGCTATCGCCAATCTGCTCGACAACTGTATTGAGGCCTGCCGTCAAGTACCGGCTGCTGAGCGCTTCATTGATGTGAGCATCCGAAAGCTTGACCTTATGGTCGAAATAGATATCATAAACAGCACGAACGGTCACTATCTGTTCACAGACCAGGGCCTGCTGTCCACAAAACCGGGCGGCGATCATGGACACGGCTACGATCTGTTGCAGAAGCTGATGGAAATGACCGGCGGATACTACCTGACAGACGCCAATCAGGATTCGTACAATGTGCGGGTCTATCTGCCAGCCGAAGCACACAAGAACGGGGGAATATCAGATGCTGACGATAGGCTTGATTGAAGATGATGCTGCGTGCCGCCAGGAAGAGAAACAGGCACTTTATAAATGGTCAGAGGAGAGCGGGGAACCCATCAAAATCATTGACTGTCCGAGCGATGAGGCTTTTTTCTTCGAGCTGGAGGCCGGAACCACTTTTGACATCCTGATCATAGACGTTATGCTGACCGGCAGCATGCGGGGCACCGATCTCGCCCACAGAATACGGGAAGCGGACAACCGCGTGGCCATTCTTTTCCTGACGCAGGTCGACGACGCGTTTCAGGAAGCATTCGAAGTCGGCGCTGTACAGTACCTCATAAAACCGGTCAAGTATCCCTTGCTGAGGCACAACATGGACAGGGCCCTAAGGCAGTTGAGGCAGGATGATTCGGGGTATTTCACCTTCTCTCAGGGTAAGGGCAACGTCAAACGGGTTTTCTACAGGGACATTCTCTATTTCGAGAGCGCCTCGCAGCACGTCATCATTCATATGAAAGACGAATCTACGTACGATGACTGGCGTCCTCTGAAGGACGTGGAAAAGGAGCTGCCGCCAGAGTTTGTCAGAGCGCACCGGTCGTATATACTCAATATACGTCATGTCGACCGCCTCGTATCGCGCACGGCATGCATCGGCAGCACAGAACTTCCTATCGGGCGGAATCACCTCCAGAACGTGCGCCGCGCCTGGGCTGAATTCCACGTGTGAACACGCCTGTCAACGCCTGAACGTTGAGGTTCGTTATGATGGAAACTGCACGACTGTGGCTGGATACTGCTATCAGCCTCAGCGCTGACCGCCTGGCCGAGTGGTCACTTCGCAACAAACCGGATGCAGATCTTTTCGAGATCTACCGTTTCGTATTTGCGGCACTGCTGCAGTTGGCGGCAGTGTATGGAACTATTCTGATCCTTTCCGCCTGCCTGCACGTTTTCTTTGAAGCCGTGCTGTGGATTGCGTTTTTTCTGGCAGGCAGGCACTGGGCCGGTGGCGCTCACGCCCGCACCAGAACCGGCTGTTTTCTGCTGTCTGTCGCTGTATCGCTTGGCTGCGCCGTTCTAGCACGGCTGCTGCCAGGAAACGTGCTTCTCACCGGGGCCGTGAGTCTGGTCAGCATTGTTCTCGTATTTGTGGCCGCACCCTCCGACATTCTTCCTGGTACTTCGGAGAAGGATCTTCGGCGCAAAAGAATCTGGGCCAGGTCAGAAATCGTAGCAGCCGCTGCCGCTGCAGTGTCGCTGTCTGCCCAGGCGTCCTCCTGGTCCTCAGCAGCTTACGCTGCCTGCTTTGGAAGCTTCTCCGCAGCTGTCTCCTGCTTTATTGCCTGGCAGCACGAGCGCCGCAGCGCAGACTCCAAGACAGGAGCCGCATAGCACAAGGCTGCGCCTGGTGCTGCATGGCTGGCTGGCGCAAATCTTTCCCGGTCCATCTAAGCGCCGCACATTTCTTGCACTTTCTCAGGCAAAGTAAGACCGCACTGCTTCGTAGCTTTCCCAGAGCTGCTCGCGGGTATCATAATCGCGGGTGTAGACTTCCAGCATCAGGTCGCCGTCAAATCCGGTCTCGTGCAGCTTACTGCGCAGTCCGTTCCAGTCCGCCTGACCCTGCATCGGCATGGCCGGCACGGTGCCCTCCTGATCGTCTACGCGGAAATCACAGACATGCACGTGAGCCAGGCGCCCGTTCATTTTGTCGATGTACTCGTTCATATCATATCCTGACTGCGCTGCCTGTTTCATGTCCAGCGTAAAATACAGATTGTCGCTGCTGACATGCTCCAGCAGCCGCGGCGCAAAATCCGGAAACTGATACCAGCACCAGTGCACCGTTTCATAGCACAGCCGCACGCCGTAGTCTGCTGCCAGATCAGCAATTTCTGAAACCGTGCGTCCGACCCGTGAATAATCAATATGCAGCTTCCGTGCAGTCTTCAGATAGGGCGGTCCATGGAAGACGTAGGTATCTGCTCCCAGCATCTGCGCTGCTGCCAGTACCTTGTGCAGTGTTTCAAAAGCCTCCCCATACTGCCGGGGATGAACAGAAAGCAGCTGCGGCTCAAACTGCGTTGTGAAGGCATGAATACTGCGGATCCGAATCTCCTTTTCCCGCGCGATCCGTCGCAGCTTGTGCAGAAAAGACGGCTCGTACTCACACTGGCCGGCAAAGAAAACCTCCGCCAGATGAATACCCATATCGCCAATTTCCTGCAGCGCTTCCTCATTGAGAAGCCTGCCGAAAAAACAGGCCGTCGACATGCCCACTTCCAATCTGTGCTCCTTTCAGAAAAAAACCGCAGCTTCTGCGTCTCTTCTCTTCATAGACAAAGACCCTCCCCACTGCCGCAGGAAGGGCCCAGGTGTTTCTGTTTTCAGCCNATTGCTTCCAGGATAAGGTCTGTCATCTGATTCGTTGTGACGTACGGACCACCAGCAGCAAGGTCGGCNGTCCGCGCACCGTCNTTGATGACCTTGCGGACTGCATTTTCGATGACATCTGCTTCCTTCGGCAGATCCAGCGAATAGCGCAGCATCATGGCGCACGAAAGNATCATGGCGATCGGATTGGCAATTCCCTTACCTGCAATATCCGGAGCCGACCCGTGGATGGGTTCGTACATGCCGAGCTTGGTTGCACCGAGCGATGCACTTGGCAGCATCCCGATGGAACCTGTAATCATGCTGGCCTCATCCGAAAGAATATCNCCGAACAGATTGCCNGTCAGAATCACGTCAAACTGATGAGGGTCACGGATCAGCTGCATAGCAGCATTGTCCACATACATGTGGTCAAGCTCCACATCCGGGTAGTCTCTGGCTACTTCCAGCACCGTACGGCGCCAGAGCTTGGACGTAGCNAGCNCGTTAGACNTGTCGNCNCTNGTCACCTTATGGCCGCGTTTCTGCGCCGTCTCAAACGCCACTCTGGCAATCCGCTCAACTTCGCTGCGGTGGTAATTCATAAGATCACTCATGAATTCGTCGTCATCCGGGCTCTTTTCTCCNAAATATNCGTCGCCTGTAAGCTCACGCACAACCAGAAGATCAAGCGCGTCGCCTATGATCCTGTCCTTGAGCGGACAGGCTTCCCGGAGCGCATTATACACAATGGCGGGACGCAGATTCGCAAACAGATGCAGGCCGCCGCGCAAACCAAGCAGTCCTTTCTCAGGACGCTTGTCTACCGGCAGATCATCCCACTTCGGGCCGCCGACCGCCGCAAGCAGCACAGCATCACATTCCTTGCAGCGCTCAAGAGCAAAATCCGGCAGCGGATCCCCATATTCATCAATGGCAGCGCCACCCGCAGGTACATCCACATATTCAAACTCATGGTGGTACAGCGAGCCGATGCGGTCGAGGACGCGAAGCGCCTCCGCACAGATTTCCGGACCGATGCCGTCCCCTTTGATCACTGCAATCTTGTATGGCATTTCTTGTGCTCCTCAATGCATGTCCCGCTGCGGTTTGCGCAGCACTTCGGCCGCTTTTTGTCTTTCCGGCCTGCTACATTATACTCCCTGGATGCCGGCTGCTTCCACTTCCTTCCTTTAACTGCCTCCGCAAAGACNACCGTTTAAGTACCGAAGGAAGACAGGAGCGAAATCGGCAGAAGCATAAAGTCTTGGTCGAAGCGAACAGTCTGGATTATGACTCCGCAATTTATTCTTACTGCGCCGATCCTGTCCGCACTCCACCAGTTTGGCTGCAGGAAACGGACGCAGCTTCAGGCTCCTTATCTCGAGCAATACAGCCCTGCGCTGCTCTCGTCGCTCGAATATCTCCTTAAGGTCGTAGCGCAGGTATTTTTCGCGCAGNTATCAGGCTTGCTCCGAACTGGCAGCACTTTCTGCTTCCGCGATATTGATNTCGGACTGCATGCTGCNGANGCCCATGTCCNNATGCNGGTNCTCTTCGCCTCTGTTGAGCTTGTCCCACGCTGCCTGCATAGCAGCAATCGACTCCTGAGCCCCGTCGGCAGACCACACGCAAGATAGCTTTTATCTGGGGGCAGGCGGCTCGCACCGTACGCATCGCTGCCGCCGGCTTTCTGCATCATACTATCGTCCCTGCCAGGATACCTGACTTCTGGCTCGCTTCTTGGCTGCGCTCTGCTTGGATTGCTGCTCCATCTCACGCAGCNTGCTGAGCGAGCAGTCGCGGATCCGGCTCTTGCGCTCGGCGGGCATTGTTATATTTCAGAGCTTCTCGTCCAGCTCCTGTCCACCCATCACATGCCGGATCAGTGCCTGACAGAACTCAGGACGCACAATCGCGATACCGCGTTCTGAATCGGCCAGCATCAGCATGGAGTCGCCGCTCTGTATGCCGAACATTTCCCGGATCTCTTTGGGAATGACAACCTGTCCCTTCTCACCGACCCGAACCGTCGCCATCTGCTGCTTTGGTTGCTGTGATTCCAACTTTCTCTCCTAACTGTTGAGATTCATACTTTGAAAATGGCGGCACGAGATGCGGTATGCAGCCCAGGTCAAACCTGCATACGCAGCAGCCCCCGCGACCAGCACAATAATTCCGACATAACCAGGGGCACTCTCAAGTCCACCTGCTATACATGCTGCCTCTGTCACAATCATACCACCAGCATATATCAGTGAGGCTATCAGAAACGGAATCCCAATCTTGTTTGTGTTGCGGTAGTACTTTGGAAAAAAGACAAGATTGAAAAGGCCTATCAGCAAGAGTCCAAAGCCGAAAAAAGCAGCGTCCGGATTCATTCCCGCCAGATTCTCTCTCATTCCAAGAAACGGACGCAGCGACGCAAAGACAGCAGACAGCACGATCAGAATCAACTCGAGCCCGATGCAGAGCGCAAACCGGGCTCCGACAATGTCCGTACGTGAGACCGGCAGCAGCGCTGTGTACTCCACATCATGATTCTCTCTCCCGAACATGCAGATAAAGAAGATTCCAAGAAGTCCATAGAAAAAGATGATCATAAACGGGTAGCTCGGTATCAGCATCATCGCCGCGAAGAATTCGAAGATAATCGCCGGCGGCACCAGCGCCAGGCGAAGTTCCTTGCGGATCAGTTTGGCAAGCATGCAGCGTACCTCCTCACTCTGCCGGCTGCAGGATCATGATTTCCGACAGGTTCGCATCCGTCAGCTTTGCATCCGGCGGCGGCGCCATNCCTGCACGAAGCAGGGATACCCAACCCGTGCGGATCCGGCGCGTCCCCAGGACCAGATCTGCCGGCGGTTTCCTGTCCGTATAGGCCAGCTGNTATTGCGCCACAAATGCGTCGAGCGCGCTGTCGGCTGCTATGCGGCCGTCGCGGATATAGAGAATGCGCCCGGCATAATCCTCCAGATCCGACGTGATCTGCGTGGAAAAGAAGATCGTGACGCCCTCGCCGTCCACCAGGTCCAGGAAAACTTCCAGCAGATCCGCGCGGGACGCAGGGTCCAGGCCGCTGGTCGGCTCNTCCAGAATGAGCAGAGAAGCATGATGGCTGAGAGCAGTCGCAATGGAATACTTGACCTTCATGCCGCTCGAGAGTTCTGAGGGAGTCTTGTCCGGATTCAGCGCGAAGCGTTCCATGAGATCCGCATACATTTTGTCATCCCACCGTTCGTAGAACATCCTGGTGACCTCTGTCANGACGCGCAGCGGTTTGTGCGGAAAGAATGATGTTGTCCCGGTGGCATAACCAACGCGCTGCCGGATGCCGGCAGGATCGGCACTGTAGGGCTGACCGAAGAACTCAATCTCACCGCTGTCCGGATGAACCAGATCAAGCAGGCAGCTCAGCGTCGTCGTTTTGCCGGCTCCATTGCGGCCAATAAAACCGGTTATGCCCGGATACAGTGAAAAGGANACGTCCTCGAGCCGGAAGTGCGGGTACGTCTTGCAAAGGTTTCGTACTNTCAGAACAGGCGTCACCATGTTGCCGTATTCTCCTTCANTTTAACTTGTTCGATNAGTATAACTAATCATACCAGTATGTACAAATCCGTTCAGGCCTGCTTCGTTGCTCCCGGCTCTTTTGGCTGCCGCTNCCTGGGTCGTCCGCAGCTTTAAGTACGGCAGCCACCGAAGCCGAGCTGAAAACCGGAAGCAGCCGCCAATCAAAGCATCCTCCCTTACTGAGCGTCATGCTGTATTTTCAAGACGACATACTGACGGACGTGCCAGATGACCGGCATTGCGTCATTTCCGCCGCAGTACTCGCGACGAGTCTTGAAACTGGACCCATTTACAGGTCTGCATCCCCTGCCCCTTCGGGCCTGAGGTGAGGGTCATCTCGCGAATCATGGCAAGATATACTGGACATGTGCTGCACCCACCATGCGTACGGCATCTCTGCCGCACCTCGTGACAGACCCCCGTTTTCAGCTGTGCCGCTNCANCCGGGCNATAGAATGAGGTCTCGNTAGCTGACTTTTGCTNAGCCNNGCNGATCAAATTCATCGATCATGTCCGGAAAGGATACCAGCGTTACGCTGCCGTCGCTCTGTGCCGCATCACGGCAGCCGTCNGTGAAACCATTCTTCGAGAANANGTAGTAGGATGGNCGGGCTCCAGCAGAAACCAGCGATGTTCGNTCGCGGAGCTTTCTGAGAACAGGCGTTCCAACTGGATCACTGCGCCATTTGCACTCCGCTGTNAGAATCGACTGCGCAGAAGGATCTGTGCCCACGATATCTATTTCTTCGGCTTGTCTGGTGCGCGGATCCGTTCCCCACCACCGGCCGAGGTCGCGGAAAGACACCGGAACCGCGTCCTGCTTCAGCAGATCCCACAGATATTCCATGCAGACGTCCTCGAAGGTTCGTGAGAGAAAGTCGCTGATCTGCGANCTGATCTCGCGGAAAACAAGGTCACTGCTGCCGCGTTCAATACGTGAGACGTTCGGCAGCACGAATCTGTACCAGAACCGAAAAGCGCCATCCGTAATCTCGTAGACAGACTTTTTGGACGATGCCGCTCCGTAAGGAGCCCGGCGTNCGACCAGTTCAAGNTCCATAAGCCGGCGCAGATGCGCATCGGCCGCGGACGATGTCATATGTGCCTTCGATGCAATCTCCGAAAANCTGNACGCGCCNCCAGCNATNGCNGCNAGCAGCGCGCTGTATCCAGCCGGCTCCCGCAGTTCCTGCCGCAGCACGCTTTCCGGTTCTGCATACAGCACCGATCGNGNCGAAAGAAAAGTATTCAGCAGGTTTTCGCGCAGGCTGACGGCATCGTCGAATTCCTGCAGATACGACGGAATGCCGCCGGTGACGCCATATACGGCAAGCTGATCTGCAGGAGCCATACCAGGAACAAACTTACGCGCGNCNGCAAAGCTGAACGCCTGCAGCCGTATCTGTCCNGTCCGGCGCCCATANAGAGGTGCNTTGTANGACAGCACCTCGTCTTCCATAAAAGACATGGAAGANCCGCACAGNATCAGCTTGAGATGAGAANTATCACGGNACCTGTCAATGAGGAGCTGCAGTACAGAGGCAAGAGTTCTGTCCGCNCGNGCAGNNTANGGATANTCNTCAAGNATGAGCAGCACTNTCTCANGTTGTGACCGCTTGAACAGATANTCGAACGCAGCTTGAAAGGAGGAGAATGCATCCNCTGGAAGCTCNGGATAGGTGTCAGAGATTGCCTGCGAGAGGCTCTGCNGATTCATTGCGGAATCGTNTTCAATACCGGTCATGAAGACGGCTGACTTCCCTTGGGCAAATCTGTTCAGCAGCGCTGTTTTTCCAACGCGGCGCCGCCCATACAGANCAAAAANCTCAANCCGATCTGAAGTATACGCCTCATTCAGGGAAGCCAGCTCCTTTTGGCGTCCAACAAACATCTTCCGTAAACCTCCTTTTTGTGCNGTCTGTGTCTCCTGGAAGCCTGATGNGTAAGAAACAAACTCATTCTATCATGTGNCNNGCACAGAAAAGTAATGTCTGCNTGACAAAACTGCGCGGCGCAGAANGAACGCCTTTGGCGCTAAAAGCGGGAATCCTCGTGGCACATGATGATAAAATACAAGCATTCAGGCGGGATACACGGATAACGCGTCCGGTACCGCTCCAGCCAGTCCGCAATCAGGAGGAATGTCACATTGAGACAATATATTGAAGAGATACACTGTGCACACGCGGCTTCGGAAGGCTCCGGATCCGGTTTTCTGGTATCCGGAATCCAGGTGAGTTTCGGTGACGAGCATCTCGGCGGGAAGCTGTACACCCCCGTCGGTCCGGGTCCGTGGCCGCTTGTCATCTGCTCACACGGCTTCACCGGCACGTACGAAAATCTTGTCAGCACCTGCGAGATGCTCACTCAGATCGGGGTCGCCGGCCTGTGCTTTGATTTCCGCAACGGCACGGGCAGCCTCAGCAGTGGGGATTTCCTGAAAATGTCCGTGGAGACAGAGGTCATGGATCTCACCCTGCTCACCTCATACTGCCAGCACCTGCCTGTTATTAGGCCGGACAAAATCGTCCTGCTCGGTCACAGCCAAGGCGGACTGGTCTCGGCACTCACTGCGGCTCGCCATCCGGATGCCGCGGCTGGCTTGATTCTGGTCTACCCAGCGTTTTCGATCGTTGACGATGTGCACTCGCGGTTCCCGGACCGGGATCATCTGCCGGACACGTACAGTGTACTTGGCGCAACCGTAGGCCGGCCATTCGCCGAAGACATCTGGGATCTCGACGTATACAGCGAGATTGCTGCCTACAGAAAGCCCGTTCTGATCATGCACGGCACAGACGACGAGATCGTGGATATCTCGTGTTCGGAACGGGCAGCTGGGATCTACAGCCAGGCGACGTTCATCCCCATCGAAGGCGCCGGTCATGGTTTCCGCGGCGACGCCCTGCAGAAGTCCTTTGCCGCTATCCGCAAGTATCTGCAAGATATCGGCATGGCCGGCAGCCCGGGCTGACCGACGCGCCAGACATGGAAGGCCCGTCCAGACTTTTCCCGGGCGGGCCTTCTTGTGCTGCTACAGACTCAGTTTCCGGCCACACCACTCTCTCGTGCGGCCCTGGCGACGGCAGCTGCCACAGCCGGCGCGATCCGCTCAGCAACTGGATCCGGCATGACATAGTCCGGACTCAGCTGCTCGTCGCTTACCATGGAGGCAATGGCATCGGCTGCGGCCAGCAGCATCGCATCATTGATTTTCTCAGCACGCACGTCCAGGGCTCCCCGGAAGATGCCGGGAAATGCCAGCACATTATTGATCTGATTCGGATGATCCGACCGCCCGGTCCCGACAATATACGCTCCGGCTTCCCTGGCCTCCTCCGGGTCTATCTCCGGTACCGGATTTGCCATGGCAAAGACAGCTGCCTGCGGCGCCATTCTGGCTACCATATCCTTGGTCAGAACGCCAGGCGCTGACACCCCAATGAAGACATCCGCCCCGTCAATCACATCGCCGAGGCTGCCGGTGAGATTCCTGGGATTTGTTAGTGCCGCCAGCTCCTGCTGGTAGGGATCCATATCAGGCAGATCCTTATGAAGAGCTCCCTGCTGGTCCACCACCACAATCTCCCCCACGCCCTGCGCTGCAAGCAGATGCGTAATCGCATTGCCTGCGGCACCGGCGCCATTCACCACAATTTTCAGATCTTTGAGTTTCTTTCCCGTCAGCCGCGTCACGTTCCGCACGGCCGCCAGCACAACGACGGCTGTACCATGCTGATCGTCATGGAAGACCGGGATTTTCAGTTTCTCTGTGAGCGCCCGCTCGACTTCAAAACACCGCGGCGCTGAGATGTCTTCGAGGTTAATGCCGCCGAAGCCGGGCGCCATCAGCTCCACGGTCCGCACAATCTCCTGCGGGTCCTGCGTCCCGAGACAGATCGGCACAGCATCCACGTCAGCAAATTCCTTAAACAGAATGGCCTTGCCCTCCATGACCGGCATACCCGCAACCGGTCCGATATTGCCGAGTCCAAGAATAGCCGACCCGTCAGTCACCACGGCAACGTAATTCCCCTTGCGGCAATAGTCGTAGACTTTGTCCGGATTGTCACGGATCTCCAGGCATGGGGCCGCAACGCCCGGAGTATAGGCAGTGGCTAGATCTTCCCTCGTCCCCAGGGGTGCACGCGAACGGATCTCAAACTTTCCGTTCCAGGCTTTGTGGGCTGCAAGAGCCTTTTCCTGCTGATCCATATATTCAGGCAGGACGGCATGCGGCCGTCCTATTCTCCTTTCTTCGCTCAGCGCCGGCTGCGAAAACGGTCTGCATTGCCGGTTTTCGGCCTCTGACTCCGGATCTGAGACGGCTTATCGTCCCAGCTGTAGCGGCGGCTGCCGTAATGGCCGTTGCCGAACTTCGGCCGGCCGATATGCCGGGAAGTGCGGCGCGGCCGGAAGGCAAAAAACCAGATGGCAAATACCGCACCGCCGCTGGCAGCTGCCCACACCCACCAGGGCGGCAGTGCAGTCGGGTTCGGCACATCATACTGCGTGCTCGTCACCGCCTCATCGCCTGCTTCATACACGCTCCGTGCAGCTGTCAGCGGCAGCGTAATCATCTCCTGGCCGTTGAGTCTGTACGTGACCGAGCCAATTTCCGTTCCCTGCGTAACTGGTGCAGCGATCTCTGCCGGCACATCTGCCTCCGGTTCAAACTGCACCGTGCCGGCCGCGAGCGCCGCAGACAGACTGCGGTCCACAGCTACGCGCATATCCGTGCCGGCTGCCGGCACCAACGAGAGCAAACCGCCGTATGGATCGTTCTCGGCACAGTTCAGCACCTGCGTTGCCACATCAAGCTGCGTCAGATATGGGCTCAGGTCGACTTCCTCAAACCCGGCAAAGCCGTATTCAAACAGCGCAATTGCTGTCCGCCAGCGGTCCGTGGCCGCTCCCTGGGCAGCGCTGTTTGAGGTATCTGCGAAGATGGCCGCAATCAGGCTGCGTCCGTTCTGGGTCGCCGAAGCCACCAGGCAGCCGTAGTAGGAGTAGCCGTCCACGTTGGCCAGGAGCCCGGTTTTCATGCCGGTCGTATGTGGATAGCGGTACTGGGCGTAGCGCGAACGCTGCGGCTCCTGCGACGGCGTGTCGAGCAGATAATTCCCGTTATGCAAAACCGGATCGGTCCGGATCCGGCGGTTCAGTTCCGTGGAGGTGATCTCATAGGTAGCCGTTCCCATCACTTCCATGAGGACAGGATTCTGATATGCTGCCTGGGCGAGTCTCGCCATATCAGCAGCTGTCGAGTGGTGATCAAGCCCGATACTGCGCTGATCGAGGCCATGTGGATTGGCAAACTGCGTGTTCACCATGCCGAGTGACGCGGCCTTCTCATTCATCAGCTGCACGAAGCCCTCAAGACTGCCGCCAAAATGGACGGCCAGCGCCGCCGCGGCATCGTTGCCCGAAACCAGCATAAGACCGTAGATAAGGTCACGGATACTCACGGTCTGATCCCGGCGCAGCCCGAGCAGACTGGAAGTCGAGGAAAAGGCATCCACTTCGTCCCCGACTGTCACTTCCCCGTCCAGAGTGCCGCCATTGAGCTCAATAGACAGGAGGCCAGTCATAATCTTGGTCGTACTGGCCGGATAGATGATCTGATCGGGACTGCGGCTGTAGAGCACTTCGCCGGTATCAGCGTCCACAAGGACCGCCGTCATCGTGTCATTCATGACAGATGGATTGAACGTGAGGTCCGAGTTTGCTGCCTTGGCGGCTGCCGGCAGAGCAGCCATAAGCACAACAAGAAACGCCGCTATCCAGCGGCGTGTATTTACGGCACAGATAGGTTTCCCAAACAGCATGTACATCGCTTCAATTATAGACATTTTGTGAACAGGTCTCAACAATGTGCGGACCCTGCTTCGGGCAGGACGCGCACGCCGTAGGGCACCTGCCCGCCTCTTGTGCGGGGCCGTCCAGAATGTGCCAGGCGTTCCGAGGCACTTCTTGTTCCCAGGTCAGGCTTGGGAAGCCGCCCATCTGCTCTGCGGCAATCGGGATAGGCTGGATTTCCGGTCCCGCCTGACAAATGTAGTCTGCATGTAGAACTACACAGTTTGCGGAAAATGCCGTCCAGAGGCCACATTTTCTTCGTCAGATAAGCCAAAATAATCGTTGTAGTTCTACATATTTCGGCCCGATGTCTTCCTGGTGCTGCATGCCTGTTCCCGTGCGGTCCAGACTGCCTGCTCCACGCGGACAGGACAGCCTGCCCGGGCAGCTGAGCGGCCGTAGCGTTTCTCCCTTTGCCAGGAGGCGCCCGCGGCCGGCAGATACGCTTCCTGCCTCAGACGGAGCTCCTGAATTTTCGGTGACATTATGTCATTGACATTTCGTCACCGAATGACTATTCTTTTCACTCAGGGAGGATTGAATGACTTCAAGACAGCAGGCAGCCCAGGCAACCCGCCGCAGAATCCTGGAGACAGCGGGAAAACTTGTATCTGAACACGGCTTCAGCAATGTGTCCATAGACGATATTGTCAAAGCGAGCGGCGTGGCGCGCGGCACGTTCTACATATACTTTCGGAACAAAGCAGACGTCATTCACGAGTACACGCGCGTACCGTTTGCGGATCTGGAGGAAAAAGTGCAGGCCATGGATGCTTCCGTGACGGAACGTTTGGCAGCCTATGTCCGGGAGTTCACCCGCTGCCTTGAGGAGTACGGTCTGGCGATAACCCAGCAGTGGGTGCGGGATGTGGCAGACCCGCGCTCATCCCCGGAATCCGCCGACAGCGACAAACTGCGCTTCGACCTCGCTGCGCTCACCCGTCTGCTTCATCAGGGAATTGCAGATGGGAAACTGCAGAAAAGCACACCGGCAGAGCAGATTGCAGAGCTTATCGCCTGCCAGCTGTACGGCCAGATGACCTGCTGGTGCATGTCGTCCGGTTCACTCAACATGAACCGCATTATAGACAGCTATTGCAGCGTACTGCTGCCGGCACTACTCAAGCCCTGGCTCAAAGAGACCAAATCTGCAACAGAGATGGAGAAAAAAGATGATTGATGTAACGCTCAACAATGACGTGAAGTGCCCGGCACTCGGGATCGGAACTTTCATGATGAAGCCGGATCAGGCACAGGCTGCTGTCGCAGCCGCCCTCAAAGACGGCTACCGCCTTGTGGATACGGCCAATGCCTACCTCAACGAAAAAGCCGTGGGGCGTGCCGTGGCCGCTTCCGGCATTGACCGCAAGGACCTGTTCCTCGCTACCAAGCTGCGACCGACTGTGTACCGTTCTGCAGATGCAGTACCGAAAACGCTCGAAAGACTGGGGACCGACTACGTAGACCTGCTGTTCATTCATCAGCCGGCCGGCGACTACACGGCCGGATACCGCCAGCTTGAGCAGGCATATAAGGAAGGAAAAACGCGCTCAATCGGCATTTCGAATTTCTATGGGGACAAGCTTAAGCGTCTTCTCGACGAATGCGAGATCAAACCGCAGGTTATTCAGCTGGAGGCGCATCCCTACTGCACCGAAAAAGACATCGTCAAGAACCCCCACCTAATCGCTGAAGCGATTTGAGGTGGGGGCTTGCGGGAAACCGTGAGCCCGCTTGATTAGCCTGAGCTGCCCGGGATGCAGTCTTATGCAGCGAGGCAGCTGCG
>JAAUYQ010000052.1 GCA_014805015.1 Clostridia bacterium
TACTGAGCGGACACGATCTCCTGCTTCTCCGTGCAGATGGAGATTCCGATATGATGATCTCCCGTATCGCACTTATACTCGATGGGCTGCGTCTCGCCGTCCTCACGGTCCAGAAGCCGGATCGTGAAGGGATGGTGCCCTGCGATCACAGCCCGGCCCTTCCTGAGAAGCTGTCTTGCTCTTCTGATATTTGTCGGCATCAGCGGTTTTCCGCCTCTGGCCAGCACACAAACCATCATTTCTCCTTATGCACTTACGCGCTTCCGGTCGCCCTTTCTCTTCTGGTGAAGAGCAGGAATCGCCGGTTTCTCGCCTGCCGGCTTTTCAGCCTGCGGGCGGGGTCCACATTGCCAATGTTGCGGGTGGGTTTTGTATGCCATGCGCACGCCGGCTAACCCTGCACCGGTTCTTAACGCATGGCCGCAATGGGCAGAACGAGCACCGAATTCTGCCGTGCCTGTATATTCCGTCCCAACGCAGCTGCCTCGCTGCAGCAGACTGCATCCCGGGCAGCTCAGGCTAATCAAGCGGGCTCACGGTTTCCCGCAAGCCCCCACCTCATATCGCTTCAGCGATTAGGTGGGGGTTCTTGACAAACAATCTCCCAAAATCAAAAAAACCGTCTTCCGGCCTCCCAGAAACGGTTTTCCTCTTCTCCCAGTTCACGGGCTACTTTTTTGTCTGCCGCTGCGCGCTTTTGGTCGGCTGCATGCTGCGCAGACTCTCAAGCTCCCGTCTCGCGGCCTCATATTCGTCGTATAGTTTAATGTAGTCGTCTGCCAGGTTGATTGCGGTCAGCATCGCCAGCTGCACGTTTGTCAGATCCGGATGCTGCTCTTTCATTTCGTCGACTTTGCTGTTGACCTTGAGGGCGACCCGGTGGATGTATTCTGCGTCTTCGTCACCGCACAGCGTATATTCCACGCCGCCGATACTCACAACGGTTTTCGTTACTGCCACAAACGCCATCCTCCCTGACCGTTTCCTACATTATACACCCGGCCGGAAAGCGGCTTCAACCGCCCGCATCTCAGCGCAGCTTCGCACCATGCTCCTCCCCAAGGCGCTTCAGGATCCGGTCCATTCTCTTCGCAATATCGCTGTCCTGCATCGTCCCCTTGGGTGAACGGAACGACAGAGAGAAAGCTACACTCTTCGAACCGTCTTCCACTCCAGGGCCCTCGTAGACGCTGAGCAGGGACGCTCCTTCCAGTTCCCTGCCGCCGACTTCGCGGATCGTCTCCAGCAGATCGCCGGCTCCGGCATCGCGACCGACCACGACGGCCAGGTCCCGCCGTGCCGCCGGGAATCTCGCAATCTCCTCGTAACGAACCCGCGGCCGGTCCAGACTGAACAGCGCGTCGAGATTGATTTCCGCCGCAAAGACCTTCTGACTGATATCATAGTTACGGGCTACGGCCGCGCTGATCTCGCCCATAGAACCGATTTCCCGGTCACCCGCGTACAATACCGCGCTCGCCGCCGGGCTCATGGCATCTGCCCTGCCCGCCCGCACCCGCAGCCGGCGGCCGCCGGCCAGGTGGACAATATTCTCAACCAGGCCCTTCAGTGTCAGGAAATCCGCCCCGTCACCGGACATAGCCACAACCAGGGCCTGCTGCTCCTCGGGCAGTTTTTCGCCTTCTTTCGGTACGAACAGCCTCGCAATCTCAAACAGCCGCAGATCGCTGTTTCCCCGCGACAGATTCATCGCTGCCACTTCCAGCATCTTCGGCAGCAGACGCCGCCGCAGATACGCTGAATCGTCTCCGAGCGGGTTGCGGATCCGCACGCTCGGCGGCATTTCCGCCCCGATTTTCGCATAGTCCTGCTCCCCCGCAAAGGAGTACGTCAGGCACTCATAAAAGCCGTGATGGATCAGATAATCGCGGATTGTGTCCGCCCGCTGCTCCTCTTCCGGCACACCGCCAATATGCAGGTTGACCTGCGCTTCGGTCTCCGGGATACGGTCGTAGCCGTACATACGTGCTACTTCCTCAGCGAGGTCGTGCAGCCCCGAGATGTCGCTCCGGAAGTGCGGCACCGTGCAGATCAGCTCATCGCCGATCAGGCCCGTGCGGATGTGAACCCGCTCAAGTAGCTGCTGCATCTCCCGCGTACTGATCGAAGTTCCCAGGATCGCGTTGATGCGCATGCCGGTTGTCTTGATAATCCGCGAAGCGAGATCTTCGTTGAGGACATCGATCATGCCCGTTGCGACCTTGCCGGCTCCAAGTTCCTGCACCAAATGCAGAGCACGCCGCATAGCCATCATCGACATCTGGGCGTCCACGCCTTTCGAGAAACGCATCGAACTCTCAGTGGCAAGACCCAGCGCCCGGGACGTCTGGCGGATATTGCCGTACCCGAACTTGGCCGCCTCAAAGACGACCCGCCTGGTATTTTCCGTGATTTCGGAGTCCAGGCCGCCCATTACGCCCGCGATCCCAATCGGCCCTTCCGCATCGCAGATGAGTAGCATGGAATCATTGTATGTGCGGTCCGTTCCGTCGAGCGTCGTCATCTGCTCGCCGTCCCTGGCTCGGCGCACGACGATATGGCTGCCGCGGATCTTGTCCGCATCAAAAGCGTGCATCGGCTGCCCCGTCTCCAGCATGACGAAGTTCGTGATATCAACAATATTGTTGATCGGACGGATTCCGGCCTGCCGCAGCCATTTCTGCATCCAGGCCGGCGACGGTTCAATGTGCACGTCCTCGACAGCGCCGGCAACGTAACGCGTGCAGAGATCCGGAGCCTCCACATCGACATTCACGAAGTCGCTGATCGGAGATCCTTCCTCCTCATAATCGAACGCGGGATAGGAAAACCGGACGCGGTCCGCAGCGGCCGCCTCGCGGGCAATACCGAGCATGCTCAGACAGTCAGGCCGGTTCGCCCCCACCTCAAAGTCAATCACCGCGCCCTTCAGGCCCAGAAGCTCGCTCACATCTGTGCCCGGAGCCGGCTCGCCCTGCAGGATCAGAATGCCGTCCACGCCCGCACCCGGCACTTCCGCCTCCGTAACCTGCAGCTCCTCGCCGGAGCAGAGCATGCCCTGCGAGACCACGCCGCGCAGCTTGCTCTTTTTGATGCTGCCACCCGGGAGCTGTGCCGGCGCGAGCGCCACCGGCACATAAGCACCTTCGAAAACATTCGTTGCACCGGTCACAATCTGCACCGGTTCATCCGCCCCGACATCAATCCGGCAGACCACGAGCCGGTCTGCATCCGGATGTTTGTCGATTTTCTCAATGCGGCCGACGACCACGTTGCGAATATCGGCGCCGACTGTCTCGATACCCTCGACGCCGTCCCCGATCATGACCATGCGTTCCGCCAGCATCTGCGGATCCGACGTGACTTCCGCGTAGTCCTTAATCCATTCGTAAGGTGCAAGCATACTTTCTGCTTCCTCTGATCCTTCTGAGACTCAAATCTGATATGTGCACTCTTCCTTCGCGGATCAGCGCCGCAAATCAGGGCGCACTGATGCTGCTGCGCAGCTGCTTCAGCAGTCAGCTGAACTGCTCAAGGAAACGTGCGTCGTTTTCGTACAGGAGACGGATATCTGAAATGCCGTATTTTGTGGTTGCAAGACGATCAATGCCGAGCCCAAAGGCAAAGCCGGAATACTCCGCCGGATCAATGCCGCAGTTCTCCAGCACAACCGGGTTGACGACGCCACAGCCGAGCACCTCAATCATGCCGGCCCCCTTGCAGGCAGAGCAGCCCTTGCCGCCGCAGCGCGTGCAGGTGACGTCGACCTCTGCCGACGGTTCAGTAAATGGAAAGAAGCCGGGACGGAACTTGGTCTTGACGTCCGGGCCATAGTAGCGGCGCAGGAACGCATTGAGCGTGCCCTTGAGATCCGAGAAGCGGATCTTCTTGTCCACGATAAGCCCTTCAAGCTGCATGAAAACCGGCGAATGGGTCGCATCCACCTCATCAACCCTGTACACCCGTCCCGGTGCAATCAGGCGCAGCGGCGGCTCCCCGTTCAGCATGGCGCGTACCTGCGCGGGCGACGTGTGCGTGCGCAGCAGCACATCGTCTGTAATGTAGAATGTATCCTGCGCGTCTCTCGCCGGATGCTCTTTCGGGATATTCAGCTTTTCAAAATTATATTCGTCAAGCTCCACCTCGGGGCCATGGAACACATCAAAGCCCATGCTGACGAAGATGTCCCGCACTTCATGGTAGACCTGGGTCAGCGGGTGGAGGCCGCCGGCGGCACTGACCGTTCCCGGCAGCGTCACATCAATCTTCTCCGCCTCAAGACGGGCCTGCTCCTCTGCCTGCTCAAGCTGCCTGCGCCGCTCATCGAGGGCTTGCTGGACACTTTCGCGGGCTGCGTTCAGCTCCTGGCCAAAGGCCGGACGCTCTTCCTGGGGTATGGATCCAATCTGTCGGCTCAGCAGTGTAATCTGACCTTTTTTCCCCAAAAAAGCAACGCGGACCGCATCCAGCTGGGCGCTGTCTTCCGCCTCCTGGATGCGCTGCCGCGCCTCTGCGACCAGCTCTTCATGTGCCATGACTTATCCTTTCAGTCTTCGTGCAATATCGTACATCATTATACCTGCGGCCACTGCAGCGTTCAAGCTTTCCGCCCGTCCGTAAATGGGAATGCGGTAGGCGATATCTGCCAGTTCCCGCACTTCCTGCGACACGCCTCGCGCCTCGTTCCCGACAACGACTGCCGTATTCTCCCTGACTGCTCCCAGGGCACTTGTCCCTTCGAGCAGACCCGCGACCACCTTGCCGCCGCGCGCCTTGAACCCGCGCAGATAACTGCCGGGCTCCCGGATGGTAACCGGCAGATGAAACATGCTGCCCATAGCCGCCCGCTGACACTTCGGACCGTATGGGTCTGCACTCTCAGGCGACACGATCACCCCGGCGGCGCCGCAGGCATCTGCCGTCCGGATAATGGCACCCAGATTCTTGGGGTCCTGCACGTCGTCGCAGATGACAACCAGCCCGCTTTCAGGCTCCGCCTGCTCGCTTTCCTTCAGCAGACAGCCAAGCACGTCCGGCGGCGTCTTCGTGTCACTCAATGTCAGCAGAATCGGCCGCGGCACCAGGATGACATCCAGGCCGCGCTTCTCTGCCTGCAGCGCCACTTCGTTATCGGGATCACAGGTGATGACGCTTTCAATCAGAGCGGCTCCCTTCAGTGCTTCCTCNACCGTGCGGCTNCCCTCAATCAGATACCTTTTGAGGTGCGTCCGGTGCTTCTTGCTCCTGAGCGACCGCAGCTCTTTGATGTAACTGTTGGAACTGCTGGTAATCTCCCGCATGCGAATCTCCCTAAAGGACAAAGAAGACTACCTGCCGGCAGCCTCCTGTATATCAGATCTTCAGGCGTGCAGCGTCTGCTTGGCAGTCTCTGCAAGCTTTCCGAAACCTTCCTTGTCATGTACAGCCATATCNGCAAGAACCTTGCGGTTCAGGTNGATACCGCTCTTTTTCAGTCCGTTCATGAACTGTGAGTAGCTGATACCGTTCTGGCGGGCACCGGCGTTGATGCGGACGATCCACAGCCGGCGCATATTGCGCTTCTTTTCCTTCCGGCCCCGATAGGCATAGGCCATGGACTTCATGACAGCCTGTTTGGCTGAACGGTACTGCTTGGACTTGGCTCCAAAATACCCTTTGGCGAGGCGCAGAACCTTCCTGCGTTTCTTGTGACCGCTGACGGCCCTCTTGACTCTTGCCATTTTCCGACCTCCTTTTCCGGGCGTCTATTTCTTGTAAGGAATCATGAGCTTGACATTCTTTTCCTCAGCCTTGCTCACGTAGGCACCCTGCCGGAGATTTCTNTTTCTCTTCCGGGANTTTTTGTTCAGAATGTGACTTTTGTATGCCTGTGCTCTTTTCACACGACCGGACTTGGTGAACGAAAAACGTTTCGCCGAAGCCCTGTGCGTTTTCATCTTTGGCATCGCGTGGTCCTCCTTCAATCTAGGCGAAGCGGTCAGTTGTTCCGGGGCGTCAGAATCATGAACATGCTGCGCCCTTCCATCTTGGCGTTCCGCTCCACTGCAGCTGCATCTCCGAGCAGTTCCAGGAATTCCTGCATAACGAGCCGTCCCTGGTCCGTATGAGCGAGCTGACGGCCGCGGAAGCGGATTGAGATCTTCACCTTGTCGCCGGCGTTAAGAAACTTGAGGACATTCTTNGCCTTGACTTCCATGTCATGGCGGTCGATTGTCGAAGAGAGCCGCATTTCCTTGAGTTCAACCATTTTCTGGTTTTTGCGGGCTTCTTTCTGTTTCTTCCCCTGCTCGAACCGGAATTTCCCGTAGTCCATGATCTTACAGACCGGGGGATTAGCTTTTGGTGAGATCTTGACTAGATCGAGCTCCGCCTCATCGGCCAGTCTCTGCGCACGCTGCACCGGCATCACGCCGAGCTGTTCGCCGTTGGCGGCGATCACCCGCACTTCCGGGTCCCTGATCTGTTCATTGGTGGCTAATTCGTTCGCGATGAGTCCCAACCTCTCTTTCTGCTCTAACCGCTTCGGTTTCCGCCCACAAAAAAAAGGGCAGTACAAAACTACCCGTTGTGAATCCAGATTCCTTCACAAATATAAAACCGTNCATGCCGAACATGCAGGTGAGAAACGGGCAGTTTCTGCTTCTTGTACAACAACTACAGTAGCACAATCGGCCCGATCCTGCAAGCTCTGCCCNCTGCGCGGGCCGNGGGGACTTCGTGTGGATTTTCTGGTTTAAATGNTTTATATNACATTTATACAGCGCGTATCTCCTGCCGACCAAGGAGCTGTCCGCCTGTGCTCAAGAGATGAATCAGGTGCTGCGTAGCGCTGTCANAATGAACGGCTNCGCGAACAGGGTCAAAGATGTCGAAGTTCAGATTTTCCTAGCACTTCAACCGTAGAGTTGCAAAAATGGTTCACTACATCCACCGCTGNTNCANTTGGCCTTTCCAGGCNTTGATATCGATCGCGCCAGGGATCTTTTCCTTGAANAGGNCGTACGCTGCTTTNGCCTNNTTNTTCGGAGTCTCGACAGTGAGAGTCGAATTAGGTCCCCGAAAGNAGTCGACAGCGGAGGCATTATAAAAAAGTCCATAAGGTTGCCGGTGTATTGGGGAAGCAACTGAAGCAGAACTGTGCGAATGATCGTGTCGATAATGTCGGTCAGTATCTTGNCTTTCACGGTTAANGCGNTCCATTTGGACAGCGGCAGCAGACCTTCGAAGGACTTGCTGCTTTTGAANACNTCTTCGATCTGAACACGATCGAGATANCGGNTCAGTATNTCCTGNGGTGTCTCNTCTATGTTCGANANGAGGACAAAATAGCCNAAGCGGACACNATCCCAAATTTTCTCGCTGGCCGAATGATTTTCATACTCTGCCTCATGTTCCGACATGTACTTCTCATAGTCTCGCAAGGCGCGTTCACGATCAATCATGACGTATGCCTGCAGGGAGGTCGCAAACAACGTGATGTTATACCGTTTCCCAAAGTAAACGCAGCCCTTCCGGAAACAATTGTATTTCGCCTGGTTCGGTGACCCCTTGATCTTGTAATACAGCGACTTATACTAGTCGAGTAGGCCCGGGGAATTTCGCCCCGAGCCCCTCACGGAACCGGACGTGCGCCTCTCGACGCATCCGGCTCTTCGCGCTGTTCCCTGCATTTGCTCTGATCCTCCCCA
>JAAUYQ010000053.1 GCA_014805015.1 Clostridia bacterium
ACACTGCTTCTTTCATCCCAGCCTCACGGCTTTCGACTTGCAGGTCGCTACGCTTGGCGACAAGTACCCGCGACCGGACTTTCACCGGCAAGAAGTGTGCCATGCCCGGCACACACCAAAAAAAAAGGACGCAGCCCCGCCGCGTCCTTTTGATCTATTCAGCTGTTAGTCTTCCACAATACCCGACACAACGCCCGAGCCGACTGTGCGGCCGCCCTCGCGGATAGCGAAGCGCAGACCTTCCTCGATAGCAATCGGGGTGATCAGCTTGATCTCCATCTCGACGTTGTCACCAGGCATAACCATCTCGGTGCCGGTCGGCAGATCGATGACACCTGTCACGTCCGTCGTGCGGAAGTAGAACTGCGGGCGGTAACCGTTGAAGAACGGAGTGTGCCGGCCGCCTTCATCCTGCTTGAGGACGTACACCTGGCTGTTGAAGTGTGTATGCGGATGGATCGAACCCGGCTTTGCAAGAACCTGGCCGCGCTCGATTTCGTTCCGCTGCACGCCGCGCAGCAGCACGCCGATGTTGTCGCCTGTGATCGCCTGATCAAGCAGCTTGCGGAACATTTCCACACCCGTGACAACAACACTTCTCTTCTCATCGGTCAGACCGACGATCTCGACGGTATCCTGGACTTTGACGGTACCGCGCTCGACTCTGCCGGTCGCGACGGTGCCGCGGCCTGTGATCGAGAAGACGTCCTCAACCGGCATCAGGAACGGCTTATCAACATCGCGTTCCGGTTCCGGAATGTAGCTGTCGACTGCATCCATCAGCTCGTTGATCGACTGCACGTCAGGAGAATCCAGGTCATCTTTCTCGACAGCCTCAAGCGCCTTCAGCGCCGAGCCCTTGATGATCGGAATGTCATCTCCCGGGAAATCATACTGCGAGAGCAGTTCGCGGACTTCCATCTCCACCAGCTCCAGCAGTTCCGGATCATCGACCTGGTCAGTCTTGTTCATGTACACAATAATGTAGGGAACACCGACCTGTCTGGCCAGAAGAATGTGCTCGCGGGTCTGGGGCATCGGACCGTCAGCCGCGCTGACCACCAGGATCGCTCCGTCCATCTGGGCTGCGCCGGTGATCATGTTCTTGACGTAGTCAGCATGGCCCGGGCAGTCGACGTGCGCGTAGTGGCGCTTGTCCGTCTCGTACTCAACGTGGGCCGTGTTGATCGTGATGCCGCGTTCCTTTTCCTCAGGTGCCTTGTCGATCTCATCGTACTTGGTCGCCTGCGCTTTGCCTTGCTTTGAAAGTACCTGCGTGATCGCCGCTGTCAGCGTCGTCTTGCCGTGATCCACGTGGCCGATCGTGCCGATGTTCACGTGCGGCTTCGTTCTTTCAAATTTAGCTTTTGCCATTCTCTAAATAATCCTCCTTGCACATCCTTTGCACATGCACTGAAATCTAGTCTACACCTCGACAGCCCCCCATGGCCTGGGGTTACTTCCGTCCCTCCCGTCGGGAAGGACCGGCGGGCGTACTCGTGTACAAGAGATGTACCCATCTCCCTGACGTACGGCGGCTGTCGCGCCTGGACAGTCCGCCTGCCTGGCAGGCAGGCGGATATCCTGCGGTGACCGCTTACTAAAGGTCAATTCTACGTGGTAGCCTGTGGTTTGTCAACAACTCAGGCGACGTCGCTGCCGCCCTCTTCAGAGTCGCCGCCGCTGCCGTCTTCGGAGCCGCCGCCTCCACCGCCGCTGCCATCTTCAGAACCGCCGCCTCCGCCGTTTCCGGAAGGCGGATCTGTCGGCGCCGGTGTAGACGGTGCCTGCGTAGGCGTCTGCGACGAGCCGCCTCCACCGCCGCCCCCGCCGTTGCCGTTTGACGACGGTCTTTGCGTGGCGCTTGCGGAAGAGCCGCCCGAGGAGCTGCCACCGGAACTGCTGGAGCCTCCGGATGAGGAGCTGGCGCCCGAGCTTCCCGGATCTGCCTGGATGCTGTCATTGCTCGAAGAGACGTTGCCCCCAAGGGAGCTTACCGGTGTGCCGCTCGACGGCACCGAAATGCCGCTTCCCACTTCGTAAAGCGGGGCAATCGCGTTGTATGTGGACTTAGTTACGAAAATCTTGCTTTCAATCACATCTCCCGTCTCGCGGTCGATGCGATCCTTATAAACGTTCCAGACTTCCTTGGGCTGACCCTTCCGCACCTGCTGTACCGCATTGGCGCTCAGGCTGCTGTTGCGCTGGTATTCTACCGGCGGTATCTCTTCCCGCTCTGAAACGTCTTCCTCGCTATAGATATTGACGCGGTAGTCGCGTGGATCGGTGCCCCAGATCTGCGCCGTTATCTCCCCGCCATAGCCGTCTGTCTTGATGACAACGTAGATCGGACTGCTGTACGTATTCTCAAACTTGAAATCCGGACCGCCGGTCGAGATGGTCGCATCGAGACCCTTCGGCACGTAACTGGCTGCAATCGTGTGCGGTACGCGGTTCACCATCTTCAGCTCAGCCATCAGGCACGCATTGTAGAGGGTGGAGGAAACCTGGCAGATACCGCCGCCGTACTGCGGCGTGTACTGACCGTTCTCAATACCGTTGCCCTCTTTCCAGCCGTTTTCCGCATTGCGGTCACCGGCGGTGTCGTTCACCGAGAACGTCTCGCCCGGCTCCAGGACAGCTCCGTTGAGAATGCTGGCCATCTTCCAGATGTTGTATTTGCGGTTGGAATCGGAACTGGCAAATGTCGTGGACTTCTGGCCCATCAGCGTCAGCTCGCCGTCATCATCCCCGTCAACAGCCTGGCTCTTCAGGATCTCCACCGGTGCTTCGAACGGCTCATAGTGCTCGTCCATGATCTGGCTTTCAATCGTGGAGATAATGGCATCTGTGTCAATCGCGTAGCCGTCTTTCGGCTCCGTTTTCACCAGATCGCCGTCTGTCTGCAGCGTGGCCTCGTCCTGCGTCGTCTCCACGCGGTAGCGGCCGTTGATGGCCGGCTCACCCCACTCATCGGTCTCCTCAGCTGCCTTGATCTGGTTTTCCACTTCCCCGATGTTGAAGGTGCGCTGCACCTGGAAATTCTTCGGCTCCGGATCGCTGAACTGCAGATCCCAGCGCGTACCTTCCCGGCCGTACAGCATCGCCTCTTCAAGGACGGGCTTCGGGTCCACGACCAGGCCCATGTCCTGCAGTGAGTATTGGTAGGGGCTGTCCACGCCCTCAACCGTGAACTCTATCTGCCCTGCGTTCAGCATGCGGTTCACCACCGGCGAAATTGCTATTTCTGCATCCGCCATGGTCAGGCCGGAGACGTCGACACCGCCAATCGAAACCCCCTGCTGGTAGGTCCCGGTCGCCAGCAGTTCCTGGGACGTTGCGTCATCAAGCTCCACCTGCCCGAACATGTAGAAAAGATACAGAACAGCAGCAACCGCCAATGCGGCAATGACGATCACGAGAGCAAGCCGGGGGCCGTTCACCCTCGTTCTTCTCACTCCTATACTGGTTCTCATTCCTTCTCCTCTGACTAGAATTGTATTTTTGATAGACTTCTCCTCTGAGTATATCGGATATACAGCCCCTTGGGTAAAGAAACCCGGTCAAATGTTTTCGGATTGTTCACATCCGCGGGCAGCCGTTCCGGATACAGAGAGCAAAAGGCTGTCTGCAAAAAAGCCGCCTCGCGGCAGCTTTTCATTATTCAGGTTTATTCCTCGGCCGCGTCGTCCCCGCCGCCTTCATCACCGCCACCGCCGTCATCGGCCTGAGCCGGTTCCGGATCCGGATCGGAGCGGCTCACGGACGGTGTGTAGGAGCGGCCGGTGCCGACGCGGACCTTGGCCGGCTTCGGAGCGTAGGTGTCGGTCATAAAGTACTCGTCTTCGCCCACCTGGTTGCCGTCCGCATCATAGTAGCGCTTGTAGATCTTGTAGGTCTTGCCTTCATGCGCCTGGATAATCGTCTGTCTGGTTCCGGCCGGCAGAGAAGAATCGTATACTTCCTGCACGCCGCCGGCACTCTTGGTGCCGACCAGCTCGCTGTAGAAGTCGCGCGTGAGCCCGTCTCCGATCTCCGGCCCGATGATGGCCACTTCCACCGTGCGGCCGCTCTCACCGTCGCAATTCACGGCAATGAAGATCGGCACGTCGAGATTGTTGTGGATCTTGAAATCCGGCGCTCCGGTCGAGATCGTGGCATCGAGTCCGCCGGGCACGTAGCCGAGCGGCCAGCTGTGGTGCGTTCTCTCGGCAACGTCCACCTCTGCACGCAGAACGGCATTGTAGAGCGTTGAGGAAACCTGGCAGATACCGCCGCCGGCCTCCGTCTGGTATTCGCCGTCACTGATGCCCGGAGCACCCTTCCAGCCGCGGTCATAGGTGCGCGGACCGGCTTCCTCATTGATCGACCAGGTGTCTCCGGGACCGATCTCGACACCGTTGATCGTGTCGCTCATCTTCCAGATGTTGTAGCGGCGTCCTTCCGCACTGTCGCCGTAGGAAGTCTTATAGATCCCGCGCACGGCATACTGTCCTTCAAGCATGTCGCGCGTAATCTCCGGCTCGCGCACTGTCGTCTCCGCCACCACCGGCTCTGTCGAGCCGTTCTGCACAGCTGTCAGAATGTCAGAAACGAGTTTCTCCTGCTCTACCGCGATTCCCGGCTCCTCATCGGTGTATTCGATGCTGTAGCCAGTCCGCTTGCTGCCTTCGTCGGACGTGGTGTTCACCACGACTGCCGCGTTCTTGGCCGAATCTGCGAGCGGCGCCAGCTGTTCGGCCACGACGTCCGCGATGCTGTTTTCGTCATACGTAAAGGCAATCTCATAGTTGGTGCCGCGGTCGCGGGCTGTCGCAATCTCCCCGTGCCGCTTGTCAAAAGGACCGAGGCGGCCGAGTTCCAGCGCCCGGTTCAGTACTGTCTCGGTGTCAATGGCCGCACCGAGCTGTTCCGCTCCGAGCGTATACTCCTCGCCGTCCACCGTATAGGTTACCGAGAGCTCACTCATCTCCTGCTTGGCCTTGTCCTGGATGGCCTGGCGCGCTTCGTCCACCGTCATGCCGGAAACGTCCACACCCGTGATGCTGACGCCCTGGTAGAACGTCCCGTCGTCCAGGATCTGCGTGTGCTCATCGTAGGCTGCCACGGCTTTCGGAGTCGACAGCATGAAATAGCCGCCGATACCTGCCGCCGTCAGGAGCGCAGCGAGGGTAATCCACAGTCCTGTATGGCGCTTTTTCGGTTCTGCAGCCGCGAGCGCTGCAGCGCTGCTGTCCGGCTGCTGGAAAGCCGGCATCTCTGCCGGCGCCGCAGTATTTGTTTCTTCGCTGGTGTTCGGGCTTTCGGGACCCGAACCAATCCGTCTAGACATGTTCACCCACCCTGTGTTCTGTTCTTAAGTCCGTGCACGCCAAAGGCCGGCGCGCTGTCCGTTTCCATTATATAATACAGGCCGCCCTGAGCGTCCTGCTTTTTTCAGGCCGGAACAACCTCCACGCAGAATTTTCGCGAGCGCGGGCCGTCAAATTCACAGAAGTAAATACCCTGCCAGGTTCCGAGTGCCATTTCGCCGCGCGAGACCGGCACGGTAACCGCATTTCCCATCAGAGATGCTTTGAGATGCGCCGGTGAGTTCCCTTCCATATGCTGGTAGTCAAGTTTCGGCACCATCGCTTCAAGCGCTCGGAGCAGATCCCGGACCACGTCCGGATCCGCATTTTCATTGATTGTCATGCCTGCCGTCGTATGCGGGCAGTGCACAACCACTATGCCGTCGCGCACGCCGCTCTGCTGCAGGACGTCCCGTACCTGTCGCGTCACATTCATCATCGCACACGTCTGGTATGTCTGAATATCCAAAACTGTCATACATTTACTCCGCATTTCCTGCCCANCGCTGCCTCCGGCAGGACGCAGCGGGCCGTTTCTTTGCATTTTGACGCACCGGACAGCCGCTTTGGTTCCCACTTCCAAAAGATGGGCAAACAAGGTACTATCGGAAGGACTTTGGCCGGCCTTATGCCGGAAAATGCGGCCCCGCCCGGCCGCTGTAAGGAGGCTACAGTGGTTCTTGTATACCTGGCCCTTGCTTTTCTCGTCCTTGTCATTATCGGCGGAATCTGGGTCTTTGAACGCAAAATCGGCCGCCGCACCCGCGGCAGCCTGCCCGTTGTCTATAATAAGGAAGNTGCCGCGCAGCCCAAGGATGGAACACCCCATGCCGTGGAGAGCACGCAGCCCTCGGCATTCGGCTTCACCGAGCGCCTGGAAGTGGACGGNAAGGAAGTGGATCCTAAGAGTTTTCACCGCGCCGAGCCGGTGAATTTCGGACCAGGTGCNGATTACACCGACATGCCCGGCATTGTCACTTTCCGCGGCAACAATTTCCGCGACAGTGCGAGCTTCGNCTTTCCNCGTCTTACCCGCAGACGTTTNCGGCGGGAATACTGGAACGTACCCACNGGATCGCTGGAGAAAAGTGACATCAGCAAGGGCAAGGGATCGGCTGCCTGGACCGGAAGNGGATGGACCGGGCAGCCGCTTATCATGCACTGGCCGGAAGCAACNCGGCAGATCATGAACCTGTATCCCGACAAGAAAGACAAAGACCTGACGGAAGTNCTCTACGCAACGATGGACGGCAAGGTCTATTTCCTGGACATTGAAGACGGCTCTCCGACCCGGGACGTGCTCAACCTNGGTCTTCCTTTCAAGGGTGCAGGCGCCATGGATCCCCGGGGAATTCCAATGATGTGGTGCGGCGCCGGCGATTCGCTGCCTGACTCCTACGGNCCGCGCGGCTATGCCCGGGCCTTCATCTTCAGCCTCATTGACTTTGAGATCCTCTACGAGCTCGGGGCCAAGGACCCGTTTGCTCCACGCATCTTTCACGGTTACGATTCGAGCGCCCTGGTCGATGCCNGCACCGACACCATGTTCTACCCGGCNGAAAACGCCATTCTGTACACGATGAAGCTCAATACGGACTACGATNCGGAGGCCGGAACCCTGTCCATCGATCCGTCAGATATCGTCAAGTGGACGTACACCACGGACAGGACAAGCGAGGAATCGTTCTGGTGGGGCATGGAAGACAGCGCCGTCATCTGGGAGCACTACATGTATATTGCTGATAACGGCGGCAACATGATGTGCATTGACCTCGACACGATGCAGCTTGTCTGGGTCCAGGACACGCTCGACGANACCAACTCGTCGCCGGTTATGGAAGTGGAGGCGGACGGCACCCGTGTTCTGTACATTGCAGCCTCGCTGCACTGGCAGAAAGATGAGGAAACCAACACCGGAGTCTGTTCCATCTTCAAACTGAATGCAACAACGGGGGAAAAGATCTGGGAAAAACCCTACGAAGTGCACACGGTCTACGGCATCTCCGGCGGCATTCAGGCAACACCGGTCCTTGGCAAGGAGCTGATCTCGGATCTTATCATCTACCCGATTGCCCGTACGCCGCATAAACCGGACGGTTACCTCGTGGCCCTGGATAAGAAAACCGGCGAAGAACGCTGGATCATCAAAATGCATCACTACGCCTGGAGCTCNCCGGTGGCCGTGTACNCCGAAGANGGGGAGGCNCTCATCGTGCAGTGCGACTGCAAGGGCAACATCTTCCTGATTGACGGCCCAAGCGGCGAGANTCTCGACTGGATCAACGTCGGATCCAACATTGAGGCTTCGCCCGCTGTGTTCGGCAACCGCCTGGTTGTCGGAACCCGCAGCCGCGGCATCGTGGGGGTGACGATNGAATAANCAGCGCATACTNTNTTGTCCTGACGGCCGCCTGCCTTTGGCAGCGGAACGCGTNCTGACCTTTTGCTCCTGCCCNTCTGCCAGCGCAACTGTGTTCTAAATAAGAAAATACGGCCGCACGGACTTCTGAGTCCNGCGGCCGTTTGAGATTCNCTGTATTGTACTTGCGCGGAACGGGGTGCATTCTACGCTGCCCGCCGCACGGAACGACATTCCATGAGAAAGTTCATCACGTCGTTGGTNTCCTTCTTNTTCTTGCACTGCAGCGTCATCGAGCCGAGCTGCGGGACCTCCAGACTGGCGATCATAGAGCGAAGGACGTCTTTTTCAGTGCTCCAGTCAAAATCTGCGCCATCCGCCATCGTGATGGTGACATCATCTCTGGAATGGTCCAGCACATTGAAAAGTCCGGAAATATTGGTCACGTTATGCAGTTTCATCTGTCTCCTCCTTCTTTGCCCGCCTTCCAGGCCGGCTTCCAGTTTTTTACTTTCTGAGCGCTGTTCGCGTTCGCGTCTTCTGCTATTATAATAAGCAAAACGGTCGGGCCATTCTTGATCCACAGGGACAGGAAATAGGATTATCCGGTCAATCGGAGGGAGGACAGTATGCAGCTTGAACAGATTCTGATGGACAAGGATGGACGGGAGATCGCCGAACGCGGTACACCGCTTTTTCCGCTCAGCGTCTACGACAACGATATGTCTGCCTTTTCCTCGCATTTCGTCCCCTGGCACTGGCACAGCGAGTGCGAGCTTGTATATGTCACGTCTGGAAAACTGCTTCTGGAGACACCTGGGAACAGGACTGTCCTCGAACTCGGTTCCTGCGCGTTTATGAATGCCAACACGCTGCACGCGATGCGGCCTGGATCTGACGAACGCTGCTGTATGGTAACAGTTGTCTTTGATGCCGATGTACTTGGCGGCCCACCGTCCAGCATCTTCCAGACCCGGTACGTTCTGCCTGTACTGCGAAATGCCGGCTTTCCGGCCTGCATACTGAATACAGGTGCATCATGGGAACGCGAAGTGCTTGATCTGCTCGCCGAAATCCACTCCGTGTACGATAAATGCAGCTTTGGTCTGGAGCTGAAGCTGCGCAGCCTGCTCTCGGAAGTCTGGCTGCTGCTGATGGCGAATGCGGAGATCGATCCCGAGAAGGCCGTCGAGCCCGACCCGTACATCAAAAACCTGCTGTCCTTTATCACGCCAACTACGCGAAGGATATCACTCTGGAAGAGATCGCCGCCAGTGCCGGCGTCAGCTGCCGTGCCTGCAGCCGTTCGTTCCGTCGGGAGCTGCAGATGAGCTTTTTTGCCTACGTACTCGAATACCGTATCAACATGGCCGCGGAACGCCTCGCCCTGACAGAAGATCCTGTCTCGGATATCTGCTTCGCCTGCGGCTTCAATGATCCCAGCTATTTCACACGCAAATTCCGCCAACAGACGGGCCTGGCTCCCAAGGAATACCGGAAGGCGGCGAGAGACGCAGCCTTAGGAACAGCGCCGTGATTGGGATAGCATAGACCCCTTCTTCCTGACGGCAGACTCCACCTGGCAGGCTGCCGAGGGCCATTAAGAGAGCCGGCTTTCGCCTCCTCCAAAAGGATGCAGGGTCCTCCGATGCAGAGCTGCCTGGTCAAATCGGCATGGGTCAGGAGCATGGGTCAGGAACCCGAGTGAGTATCGCGTCAGCAGCACAAAAAAAGACTACCGTGCGAGAACACGATTTCGTCTCGCGCAGCAGTCTCTTTGAAACTCCCAAGATCAGAATATGTCGTACCTGTACGGCGCATAGCTAACTACGTCCTGAAACGCGTTCATAGCAAATCCGATCACGACAAAGAACCAAACAATAAGCAGCGCCTGGAAGACTAGTCCCACAATTCCCAGGACCCAGCCGGCCTGCCCAAGCGCATGGTGTGCAGTGCCGGGCGGATTCGCCTGGCGCTGCGAGCTTCCCATGACGATCGCGATAATGCCAAGCACAATACCGATAAACGGAATAAACAGACTCAGGATTCCCAGCACGAGTGGCGCCGCTCCAGACGTTTCGGGCGTCGCGATTACCTGCGGCACCTCTGCTACCGACCTTGCGGGCGTGAACTGGTGCGGCTCTGTATGCGTATACGGTTCTGCAGTACTGCTTCTGACCGGTGCCGGCTCTCCGCACAGCGGGCATGCTGCCAGGCTGTCGTCATACTCATGATTGCATTTTGTGCACTTCATACGAGTTCCTTTCCTTCTATAGCGCCCCGGCTACGCGCTCTGCTGCGCCTGGTCCCGCGTGTAATTCAGCAGACCGCCAGCAATAAGCATGGAACGCTGACGCGGCGATGCTGCAAGTTTTACTTCGAACGTGGCCCCCTTGGACAGATTCTTCACGATGAACGTATCTTTGTCCCGGACATCCGCATGCAGATCGTCAATCTCCAGTTCATCTCTCAGATCAACCGAGTCATACGCTGCCGGATCGACAAATGTTAGCGGCAGAATACCGTTGTTAATCAGGTTGTCCATATGGATGCGGGCAAAACTCTTTGCAATCACGCCCCTAACTCCCAGATATAGCGGGGCCAGCGCCGCGTGTTCCCGACTGCTGCCTTGGCCATAGTTTTCGCCAGCCACCAGAAAACAGCTCTGCGCTGCCTTGGCCCGTTCCGGGAAGGTCTCATCCACTGGAGTCAGGCAAAACTCGGCAAGGTACGGTATGTTGGACCGATATGGCAGCAGTTTCGCGTTCGACGGCATAATATGATCCGTTGTGATATTGTCTTCCATCTTCAGCAGCACAGGAGCCTTGATGTCATTCGGAAGCGCGTGGTGCTCCGGGAATGGCTTGATGTTGGGGCCCCGTTTGACCTCCACCTGTGAACCGTCTTCTGCCGGCGGGATGATCATATTGTCATTGACAACGAACTCCTCCGGCATATCCACGTCCAGAATGGACAGATCTTCCAGAGCCTCCGGTGCATCCGTAAGATGTCCAGCCAGCGCTGTGACAGCTGCAGTCTCCGGACTTACGAGATACACATTGGCACTCGGCGTACCGCTTCTGCCGTAGAAGTTCCGGTTGAACGTCCGCACTGAAACGGCATCTGTCGCCGGCGACTGTCCCATGCCAATACACGGACCGCAGGCTGATTCCAGAATGCGCGCCCCGGCATCGATCATATCAGAGAGCGCGCCATTCTGAGCCAGCATATTCATGACCTGTTTTGAACCAGGCGAAATTGTGAGGCTGGTATCAGGATGGACCGTCTTACCCTTCAGAATAGCTGCAACCCGCATCAGATCCCGGTACGATGAGTTTGTGCAGCTGCCGATACAGACCTGATCAACCTTAATCGGCCCAATATCTTTGACCGTCTCCACGTTGTCCGGCATATGCGGCTTTGCCGCCAGCGGCGTCAGTTCACTCAGATCGATGACAATTTTGTCATCATAGACGGCATCCGGGTCTGCCGCCAGCGGTACATAGTCTTCTTCCCGTCCCTGGGCAGCCAGGAATTTCCGGGTCTCTTCGTCAGACGGGAAGATGCTGGTTGTTGCACCGAGTTCAGCACCCATATTTGTAATTGTGGCGCGCTCGGGGACCGTAAGTGTTTTTACCCCCTCACCCGTATATTCGATTACTTTGCCGACCCCGCCTTTTACACTCAGGCGGCGGAGCACTTCCAGAATAACGTCCTTGGCCGACACCCCAGGCTGCAGCGATCCCGTCAACTCTACATTCAGAACTTCTGGGCACGTCAGATGATACGGGCCACCGCCCATGGCGACCGCAACGTCGAGCCCACCCGCTCCGATGGCAAGCATACCAATGCCGCCTCCCGTAGGCGTATGGCTGTCTGAGCCGAGCAGCGTTGCACCTGGCACGCCAAAGCGCTCCAGATTTACCTGGTGACAGATACCATTCCCCGGCCTCGACGCATAGATGCCGTGCTTGTTTGCCACACTCATAATATAGTTGTGGTCATCTGCGTTCTCAAAACCGCTCTGAAGCATATTGTGATCAATGTACGCGATCGATCTTTTCGTCCGTACCTTATCTATTCCCAGCGCCTCGAACTGCAGGTACGCCATTGTACCAGTTGAGTCCTGGGTCAGCGTATAATCAATGCCGATCGAAATCTCCTCGCCAGGTGTCATCTCACCTGAGACCAGGTGATTCGCTAGAATCTTGTTCGTTAATGTTTGCCCCATAGTACTCTCCTTTCTGTCACACAGCGAGCTAGTCGCCCACAATCTTTTCTATGTTATCACGAATGCATCCATATGCTAAAATAGATCATTCTGGAACGACAGATAAAAAGTTGAGGAGGCACAGTGTGATTAAGACATGGGGCCAGCTCTGGAGAAATGGCAAAATGATTGCATCGGACACATGCGTGAGCGAAAAACATGACATGTCAGATGCGCTGCAAGAGTGCATTGAATACTTTGGTCATGCATTCGATATGGAGGCACCGATGTGGCACAGCGCGCACACAAAACAACTGAGGGATTTTCAGAAAATGGTGTTCACCCGGGAAGATTTCATCGATCGGATTTCGTTTGATCGTTTTGAAATGCAGCTGATCGAGCGAGATTAACACTGGCGAAACGCTATCGCTAAGGAGGACGGAGTAAAGATACGGCCGCTAAGGAGAGCCTGCAGGCTTACCAGTTCATCGCTGCGCATGTGAGGCTAACATCTTGCCATTTTCCCATGATTTTCCCCACGTCGGCTTCCCCCACGCGTGTGGGGCTGACCTGTATGCTGCGCCCTGGACAACCCCACTTTGCGGTTTACCCCCACGTGTGTGGGGCTGACTTATAGGTGCGGTCTGTAAGCACCAGGCTCAGCGGTTTACCCCCACGTGTGTGGGGCTGACTCCCGTCATGACCGATCTGCAGTACAGCTCCACCGGTTTACCCCCACATGTGTGGGGCTGACCTACACCCCCGGAATGCAGCGCAAAGAGATCGCGGTTTACCCCCACGTGTGGGGGCTGACCGGGCCTACGGCAGAGGGACGGCGTAGCCGTCCGGTTTACCCCCACGTGTGTGGGGTTGACTTACACTGCTGCCTGCTCAGAACCACCTAAAACCGGTTTACCCCCACGTGTGGGGGGCTGACGCCGCATTGCCTTTGAGATCGTCACCAGATCAACCGGTTTACCCCCACGTGTGGGGGGCTGACGATGAAGGTATGCTTGGGGAAACAATTCTTATTCGGTTTACCCCCACGTGTGGGGGGCTGACAAACACGATCGATCAGACAACCGGCAACATCACGGTTTACCCCCACGTGTGTGGGGCTGACTACCCATTTTTTTAGAATCGACCAATGATTCAACGGTTTACCCCCACGTGTGTGGGGCTGACGGCTCTGGGCGGCTGCCTGTTCTGTATTTGATCGGTTTACCCCCACGTGTGTGGGGCTGACTTACACTGCTGCCTGCTCAGAACCACCTAAAACCGGTTTACCCCCACGTGTGTGGGGCTGACCACATCGGACCATCAAGAGATCCGGTAGCCGCCGGTTTACCCCCACGTGTGTGGGGCTGACGAAATACTGAACTACGAGACGCAGGAAATATACGGTTTACCCCCACGTGTGTGGGGCTGACTTTCTTCCAGTTCACCGACTTGCGGCTCGATCCGGTTTACCCCCACGTGTGTGGGGCTGACACTTTGCTTTTAAGCCAAAAATTGCCTAAAAAGACCCGACCAGTATAGAACCCACATATTCGCATTCGCACCAATTCATAGCGTTCACGCGGTGACTAGCCACTCTATGCGTCCTTGCTCCTCTCTTCCCAAAACTCTGCAGCACTAATCGGGTCATAGGCATCCTCTTCTATTTCCGTCGGAGTGCCGCTGTCTCGGCAGATAAGCTGCACACCTTCAAATTCTACTATTTTTCGATGCGGAGTTCCATGCATCTGCATCACATACCCCTGCTCACTGTTTGTAGAATACATCAGCACTGCACCCCGAACCTGCTCTGTGGCACACAGGCGGTTCCACAGCAGTTCACGAATCTTTTTGTTTACTGTTCCGACGAAGACACCTGCCTTCACTTCCAGAAACCATCGGGTGAGCTCGCCGCGGACAGCAGACGGAGCTGCCTCGAGCACAATGACCGTCACTCCAGCTCACCTCCACTGTCTTCAGCATAATTGTGTCCTCCGCTGACAGTCTGATGATAACCGTCCCACAGATCGCCCGGCTCCTCGGGCGGCCGGTCCCGACTGTTCCTGTCCTGCTTGTTCCCGGTCAGAATGAAGTGAACATCCCCTGCGATTCGCGACAGGATGTGGGCATGCGCAAACCGGTCTCGGCACTGCAGTCGTACCGTACGCGAGAGGTCTGTCCGATCCTCGCGTACTGCCTCAAATGCCGCTGGAATCGTCGTCTCTGTTTTGTAGAGATCTGCGATATCGTACACAAACGAGAGCATTTTCCCAGTGTGGACGAACCCCAGGCCTGGACTGTATCCCAGGGAAACGAGGGCGGCATGGCAGACTCCGTACAGCAGGGCGTTTGCTTCCGACAACGCGCGGTTTACCGGCTCGCTGTCGTCCCAGTCCATATTGGAGAACGCTCGTTTGCTCCAGCGAATGCCGCTCATCTGCGCTGCGAGCTCGTACGCTTTGCGCACCCTGGCGCCTTCCATACCGCGGATCTGCTGCAGGGAAACGCGATCCGTGTTCATCTTTGGAAACCGTAGAGCATACATGCGGCGCACGGCCTCCATGTGTTTGTCTGGATTCATGCACACTTCGGCCTGCAGCAGCAGATTCTGCGCACTGCGCGTGCTGCCGATCCCCGCGGCGTAGAACCGGGTAGCACGTTCCCCGCACCAGATTGCCATGGCGCCGTTGTCGCAGATAGCGCGGATGGCAGCGTGCGTGATGCGCGTTCCTGGTCCGAGAAGAATGCACGACATGGTGCCGACCGGTATCGGTGTGCTGCCATCCTTGTCAATAGCCACAATGGACGCATCCTCCTGCTGAATCACAGCATGCTCAAGATACAAATAACTGATACGGTCCCGCAGTTTGGGCAGCTCCTGCAGATTCATACAGGCCTCACCAGCAGCATTCCGTAGCCGAAGGCCCGCTCAGATCCAATGCCTTCCGCCAGGGCCCGCTGTGCCAGCCTGGGGTCCACCACGCGGACGCGTCCTGCATAGTGATATCCTCTCAGGCGGAAGCCGGCCTTTGTGCCCCGTTTGCGCGCCGACATGTCTACCGGGGCCTTTTCAAGCGCCGCCACAAGTTCAAATCCATTGCGCTCCAGCTGCCGGCGGAGCCAGTTCATCCGCTCCTCCGGTTCACGCAGCACCACACGGCGGCTGTTCTTCACGGCTGGATCGTCCGGTTTTGCCTTTTTGCATGGAACAGCAACCAGGTCAAAAGCGAGCATCTGCCCCGGTCTGAGCTTGTCGAGCATTGGCTGCATATCCCGGGCTGCCCCTACCCGGAACCCGCGCCTAGTGCTCGAGGGCTCGATCGGGTCCTCGGTATAGACGTACACAGACGTCCGGTCCGGCATGCGAACAATGCGGTGGAGCATCTTCGACTCGCTGCGGGAAGCGTCCGTGAGGTCGCACAGCGCCTGATGCATTGTGTAGGCATTGCCGAGGAGTCCGGCGGCCTCTCGCGAGTAGGGATCGATTTCAATTCTCGTCAGGTACACGTTCTCTCTCCAAATTCCCACGCCAGACACGGCGCTGTCCATAGCTCCGGCCCGGCCATTCGCCGGACACATCGTCACGTCGCAGAGAAATCATGCCGCTCTGCGGCTCCGGCCCCTCCACTTCTATCGTCAGGCGGGTGGCTGTCTCAGGCAGATCATACTCGGCAAGGGCGCTGTAGACGTCTGCATACTCATCAGTGAGCGTTTCAAAAACCGGGCGGGTGGGAACACAGCACCGTCGTCCCAGGTACACAGGCCATACTGGATCTTCGAGAGCTTCCGCGATCTGCGCGAGCGCATCTGCATTGCCGGAAAGAGCAACGAGAAAACTTGCATCCTGCAGATACTCACGTCTCGAGATGAACGTGTCACTCGTCCGGCGTTTCCCTTCCGCTGTCATCAGCGGGTGCCCGGTGACCGTCTGAAAATCGGTCAGGCGAACGCCATGGGCATCCACCCGGATGCCCATGGTGAGCCCGGAACTGAGATCGCGGAGCCGACTGTCGCCGCGTGACAACCCCATCGCGCTGCCAATCATACCGATTACAGCTGCTTTACGGGGCATCAGATCAGTGCCGCGATCGTTCCAGTAGGCCTCGCGCCCCCAGGACTGCAGGACGCCCTCCAGCCGCAGGAGGAGGATCTTGGTTTCTGCCATGGCTACTTCGCGACCTCCCGCAATGCGGCGATCAGGTCAGGGAAAGTGGCGCAGTTTTCACCATCGCAGTTTTCAGGCAGTGGTATTTCCTTCTCTGTTGATGTGAACCAAAGGCGCTTTGCCACGGGGATTCCGAATTTGGTGTCCATCCGCGCAGTCTCATCGGCCAGACGCTCTATGCTCCGTTCGATGAGATCCGCATCGTAACCGGGGCGAACGGGCTTTGCAAATGCGTTGGCACGGCTGGTTGGTATTTTCTTCTCCTTGCACTCGATCAGGACTGCACTCGGCAGGGGGTGACCTGCAAAGGAATTCTGCTTACCGCCGGGATCACTATAGGCCATCGTCTCGACCAGAATCGGCACGATCTTTTCGGTCAGCACGTCCGCATCTGGGGTGTTTTTCAGATTCTTCTTCAATTCGTCTGTGTCGACCGAAGCATACACATAATAGCAGGAGGAGTCGTATCCAGTTTCACCCATCATACCGGCCCCGAGATCCTCCATCGTGTCCCCTGCCAGCAGGTCGTCCATTGCAGTAAAAAAGTCACTTTCCAGCATGACCTTGTTCGTGGAAACGGCATGTGCTACCTGCATAGCACCATCCACATCAGCAAAAGCATCGCTTGTCACCATGCGTCCAAACAGCGCAATGTCCACCGTGATCGGTCGGGTTTTGGCGTCTTTGATAGCGTCGAGAACTGACTTTGCCTTCAGCTTCTTCACGTCGGCCAGTGTACTGCAGTCGTCCAGCAGCCCTTTCACTGCACCCGCAACGGCAGCAATATCTTCTGGCGCGTAAAAAATCATCTGGGCAGTCGTGCTCCCGTCCTTCGATTCCTTGCCAGCTTTGTTCGCTATTCCGCTGATCTTCGCCTTCATCATGTCCGCCCATTCCGGGTCCACGCCTTCCTCCCGCAACTTCTCGGCGACCAGCTCCGGCAGCTGCCGGGTGCGGATTCCCAGGTTCTCGGCGCCCACCGCATCAATAAACACAGGCGACGTTCTCCAGGAGTGCTTCAGGCACTGACTCGAAATGCGTGCACGGTTCTCTCCACCGAACAGGCATGTTTTTGGGGCACCTGTATCGTCCCGGTTCAGGTTCGTGGGTGGATAGTTGGTCAGCATATGAATCTCAATCAGCATTTTCTGCCTCCATCTTGGTGTCATTGTCTGTCTTGGTTGTTCCGTAGAATTCACCCGCCCAGCACTTCTGGACAGGCTGGTCTGTATAGTTCCAGCGGATGAGATCCTGCAGCAGCCGGCTGCAGTCCACACGATACCCCGCCTGCCGCATCTGCTTCACCAGACGGCTGATCTTTCTGAGCAGATACCCGTCCTCGCTCCATGCGGTGTCAAAGAGGCTCGCCAAACGCCGCTCATACTTGTCGGCTGCGTCTTCTGCCCGGCTCATTTTGCTCAGAATGAGCGGCAGGGATTCTCCCTTTCCCGGCGCATCCCACAGACACTGCAGGCATCCAGCTGCGAACCATGCGTCCGCATCGCTTGGATACAGCTCGGGGCCGGGCGGCAACGCCTTGTAAAAGGCGCCCATGGCCGTCCCGTTGGCCTCGCCCAGCCGCTGTCCGGCAGCGCGTCTGAGCTGGACGCGTTCTCCTGTCTGCAGTTCCCCAATATTGGTCATGAACTGCGTAATCCGTTCTGATCGATTCATTGATATTCAGTTCCAGTGCCGTCTATGCAGAAGCATCATGTCGGCAACCGTATTTCTCCTTTCTGTTGCGCCCCAGCCATCAGAGCGCAGAACCAGAGCACTGCGCTGAAGCACGGGGCAGGGGCAGCGATCTACTCGATTACCTGCTCAGCCAGCTCTCGCCTGATTCTGCCGAGCGCAGCGTAGAGCTTACGGGCATTTTTCTGTAAATGCATGAGATCGACACCTCGCAGCTGCATACTCTCGATGGCCAGATCAAGCGTCTGTCTGGCTGCCTCATTCACCTCCTCAAACCAGGCGTCTGCGGGTAGATCCGGTTCAGCAGCGAGGCGCCGCAGATACTGCCAGAATCTGTTCTCACAGTTATCATAGAATTGCTGCCTCGCCGCGTCGGCAATCGGCCGGTCCAGATCTGACCGACCACGCCAGCGCAGTGTCCTCACAAGCAGCGCAGCCACTTCTTCAGCCAGGCTGACCGCATCCATGGCCATCTGTGCCGCTTCGGGGTCGCCGACGATTGCTTCAGGGAGTTCCAGATCATACCTCCGGCTGTCCAGGTAGCTTGCCTGATTCGTTTCTACGCCGTATACCTGCAGACGGACATAGTCGGATGCGCCTGGACGCGATTTCAGCTGCCGCAGGATTTGCGGCAGCTGGTCCCGCATGGTCAGCATGCCAATGTTCCGCCACAGCGCTTTACTGCCGTTGGGTTTCCAGTTATACCTTCCGCGCTTCTCGTCATAGCCGTAGGCGACATGCGGGTCCGTCCACGCCTGGGCAACCTTGTCGAAATTCAGGCCCTGGGCAAAGTACATTTCGCGGACCAGGCCGTCGTCTGGGATGAGCCGGAGCCGGCGGGCAGGGAACAGTGCACCGTGCAGCCACGATGTCTGCACAACCGGTGCCTTGGGCTCGATCTGCCCGTCTGTCCGCCACCAGACGGGCGGCTGATCGAGCTTAGCGGGCTGCACAGCCTGCGCGGAGACCAGTGAGAGCACTAACGTCTCAAACAGGTTGATTCCCCGCACCAATACGTAGTAAGGCGGCGCTCCGTTGATAGTAGAGGGGTATCCCTGGACAGCAGCTGTACAGAACAGCTGCACGGCCGGCAGACGCTGCGCAGCCTGCGCATAGGACAGGGCCGTTTCCGCAGCGTCCCTGTGGTCAAAGTGGACGTGATTCCCACCTGTGGGAATCGTATAGTCGATAAATCCGACTGGTTTGCGCACTCCATCCCAGGCCGCCTGCGGCGGTGACTGCAGAAATGGACGCTCGGTATCAAAGATGTCGAATGTCGTGCCTTCTGCGCGGCAGGTGCTGATATAGTTCCCAATGGCATCCATGTCGAACCGGCCGGCTGCCCTGAGCTGCTGCAGGGCACGGTCGTCCGCTGGGCGCAGCGCGTCCATCAGAAAGACCGTCAGTAGCCGGTACAGGCCGTATTCCACCATAGCTGAAGTGTCTGCTATTTCATCGAGGTCATGCGCCTGCCCAAGCACATCTGTCAGCGAAAGCACAGCCGTCTCCCCCGTGCTGCGGCGGACAGGAATCCATGGCTCCGTTGTCACATCAAATGTTGCACTCATACATTTCTCCAAATAACTCCAAGTTCCCGATCGTAGGCAATCTGATGTCCATTCTGCTCATGAACGCCATCCTGAGCCGGATAAATCTGCACACCGTAGAGCAGTCCACGACCGGTCAGCTCAGGCTTGAATGTCTTCATATAGCTTTCTGGGACAGAGACACTGCGCCCGAGTATATCCCGCGCCTGTGCCACATTTCTGACAGCTATTGAACCGTCTGCATCGGCCTGTGTTTTCAGCTCGGTCACGAGAGCTGAATCCAGCAGGGCGACACGGACTGTCGGGCGGCCGAGACGTGTCTTCGCCGCTACACAAGCGCCCGATTCGAGGTCATCATACGGCGGGTGCTCCCGGACAGGCCGAAATCCATAGTCCGGTGTCCCAAGTCGCACGTTCATCGCAGCACCCGCCTTGATTTCATCAGCCATCATGTTGTCTACCCACTCTTCGAGTTCTGCAGCCTGCGCGGCATCCATTGAGTATCCTGCCTCCACCAGCGGCCGCATATCCTGCGGGATCTGGATCTGCGCAGTCTCCCGGAGAACTGCTTCGCTGCGGTGCAGCAGGCAAAGCGGATAGACATTCTGATCTGTTTCGTATTCCCCGGCTGAGTCAGTAAGCACAGTCAGTTGCGGTTTGAGCAGGTGTGCCGGGCGCGGCGTTTCCGCATGGCGGAACAGTCGGCCGGCCCGCTGCAGAATCAGGTCGATAGGCGCGTTGGCGGTCATCATGACATCAAAATCCACATCAAGGGACTGCTCCACGACCTGTGTGGCCACGAGAATAGCGCGCGCCGGACGGTCCGCTTTGTCTGGTCCGAAAAGTGCAAGGCATTTCTTTTCGATCTCTGCACGTTGATCCGCCGGGAATCGCGCGTGAAAGAGTATCAGCTCCCCGTCCCAGACGGCCTTCAGCGACTCGTACACTGCCTGGGCCTGCCCAACAGTATTGACGATCACAACGAGGCAGCCGCCATCTGCAACTGCCTCGGCAGCATGCTGTGCTATCTGGTTCGGATCATCCAGAATCGGTGCCCTGGAGACCGTAATGGGCTGCCGGACCATGCCGGCCTCACACGCTACCTGCTTAACCTCGCCTGACTCCATAACGGCCGTTATCAGAGGATAGTCCGTTCCAGCGTCTGCATCTGCAGAAGCACCGTAGGGCGCCAGCAGCTCAGCCTTCTTTTCCTGCGTCAGCGTGGCCGAAAGAAGAATCACGGGAATTCGCAGGTCCCGGCACCAGGCAAGGAGATCCATCAGAATCTCCTGCATATAGGCGTCATATGCGTGAATCTCGTCAATGATCAGGACTTTGTTTTCGAGACCCAGGAGCCGCAGGACACCATAGCGGACAAACATAGCTGCCATCATAACCTGGTCGACTGTCCCAACTGCAAACGGGCTCAGCAGGCCGCGCCGGACCGGCTTGAGCCATTCGGCAGCAGCCTCCAGGGCCGCGTCGTGCGGCCCTGTACGGGCGGCTTCACCAAGAGCTGTTACACCGCTGTCCACGAGCCATGCCATCGCATGGAGCAGCTTGGTATCCGCCTCTGCCTGAAACTGTCTCAGGAACTGCAGCACGCGGCCATACATCTGGTTGGCTGTTGCGGCCGTGGGAAGTGCTACATAAAGTCCGGTTTTATTCCACTGCTTCATAAGCTGCCCAGCACCGAACAGGGCGGCTTCGCTTTTCCCGTCTCCCATAGGTGCCTCAATAATGAGGAGCTCTGTCCTCGCGTCCTGTTCCTGGAAAAACTTCTCTACCGCTGCCTGCAGCGGCCGTACCGACTTTCCTATGGCAGGCCACGCCGCAGCAAAAGTGTCCGGGATCGCGACTGGATCAGCAGCAAGACCGCTGACCTGAAGGAAATCCCTGCCGCGCCGCAGAATCTCATCTCTGTTCAGAACGGGCCATTGGTCCGCGTCTACGAAGGCTTCGCCGGAAGCAATCCAGTCAGCCATGATCATCAGTCCGTTCAGTATCACCTCCACATACGCTTCCCTGCCTGGCTGCACTTCCGGCAGCCCTTGGTTCCATCCAAACTCTGCAGCCATTGCTGATTCCAGCTGCCGTCGGTACTCGCTCCATTTTGCCCGGTGCGCCTGATCCCGCTGCACCGAATGGCGGCGTTGGTGGTGGGCCGCCAGGATGTGGGCAAAGAACTCTGCTTCGACCTGCTTCTCGGGATATCGCTCTATCCACAGGGCAGAAGCAGCATCCATGCTGACTACTTCGTGCCCGACCGGTGTGCTGGACGCTTTCCGGGGGACGAGACCCTCCTTTTTCAGCATCGTACGCAGTGCTCCTTCATCCTTCAGATTTCCCGAGATCTGCCAGAGGAAGGACGTGGACAGCTTCCCTATATCGTGAAGCGCCACTAGATACCCGACAAAAGCATGAAGTTCGGACTCCGACAAGCTCAGAGCTATGGCCAGTTCCTGCCGGGCTGTGTCGTTTAGAAAGTTGTCAAGCAAAAGCTGCGCCATGACGCCGGCCGCCGTGCTGTGTGTCACAATAGCCTGTCTGGGACAGCTTTTTGCTGGCATGTCGGCAAGCGACATGCCAGCAGTTTCAGTTGCTGATACCTGTTCGTTCATTTCCATACGTTAAAATCGTTGCCTCCGCAGCAAGAATACGCCGCTCCTCCTTTCGTTGTATGACCGTTCGTGCGCACACATCGGCCCAAGTTTGGGTTTTGATCTGAATACCTGCCTTCGCATGGAGCCTGCATGCTGCGCGGTCCGAAGCCATGGGAACTTCATCGGGCGAGTGTCAGACGTCGATCTTATATGTGGCTTGTACAGTGTTTTTCTTACACTATACTGCCAGTCTGTGCATCTCCTCAGAATAGAATCCGCCGACATGGGCACTTCAGTCAATCAATGGGCACGTTTTGGCCTACGGATAGAAATCAACTGGACCCGTGTGCCGTGAAGTACAGTCAAGAACTCTGAGTGCTGCAACACACAAAACATGCCAAATGAATGCATGCGATATCAGATCTGTATTGAGTGTATATAGGAATTAATGCTGCGATATGAATTCCCCTTTGAATGCAGCTGGAAGGTCCACTCCAATCACTTCCTGCAAAGCATCGTTCGTGGACGAGACTCATGATAGCACAGAGCCCACGGAACAAGTCAAGACCCGTGAAAGAGTCTGGCCTTTAGAGTTCGGCCTTTTTGACATGTTTCAAGCAATATCCTATACTCAGCGTTGAGCGTAAGATGTTGCCGGCCCAATGATTCAAGGGCCGGCTGGATGCATTTTAGGCACCATTTGGGTGGTGTTTATACTCAGGCTGGAGGATAAGTCTATGGTTTGGTGTGCAGACAGAATTGCAGCGTTCCCAGACCGCAGCCGTTGCTGCCGGGACGCTGCATCTGGTCTATGGAGGGCAGGTGCATGAAGCTCGGGGTAATCGATCCCGGCGGAGCATTGCGTGCCATCTACGCAGCCGGCGTCCTGGACCGCTGGCTTGAGCTCGGTATCAATGTGGATGTAGCCGTCGGCGTTTCGGCTGGCAGTGCCAACCTTGCTGCCTACCTTGCACAGCAGAAGATGCGCAACTACGTTTTCTACACAGAGTATTCCCAGCGACCGCAGTACATGGGACTGCACAATTTCCTGCGTACCGGTTCATACCTGAACCTCGAATACATTTACGGTACGCTCAGCCGCAAAGACGGCGAGTATCCGCTGGACTTCCCGCGGATGATGGAAAACCCGTCGGAATTCATCATTGTAGCGACAGAAGCGCGGACGGGTCAGCCTCATTACTTTGATAAACGGGATTTTCGGCAGGACTGGTATGACCCGTTCAAGGCATCTAGCGCCATCCCCGGCTTCTGCCGGTCCTGGAAGATTGACGGCGAGCCGTATTTCGACGGCGCTATTTCTGATCCTATTCCGGTAGACAAGGCTTTTGAACGCGGCTGCGACCGCGTGGTTGTGATTCTGTCCCGGCCGAAAGACACGCTTCGGCAGCCAGGCACGGATCCCATCATGGCCCGNCGCATCCGGATTAAGTACCCAAAGGCAGCCCGCCGCCTCATTGAATACAGCGATACATATAACCAAGCCGTGGCACGGGCCAAGGANCTTGAAAAAGAGGGACGCGTCCTTATCATTGCTCCGGACGATATCAGCGGCGTACGCCGACTGGGGCGTGACACGGCGCCACTCAAAGCGCTCCATGCCAAAGGATACCGCGATGCCGAGGCNGTNGTGCCGTTCCTGGCCAGTTAAAGGTCCATTCCTGCAAGCATACCATTCTGAAAGGAGGGCGCAGCAGCCGAAACGCGCGCTGCTGCCTGCCTGCAATGAAATCAGTCAAGGATATTCTGGATTCGCTGTCCCTGCAGCAGAAAGCTGAGCTCCTGGCNGGCATGAACGGCTGGCAGACNTGCNGTTTCGANGACGCCGGTCTGCCCAGNNTCACNATGACAGACGGCCCGCACGGACTGCGCCGTCTGCCGGACCTGCATTCCACCGGTCTTGAAGANAGNNTTCCGGCGACGTGTTTNCCGCCGGCTTCAACNCTNGCCTGTTCNTACGATCCNGCTCTTATTGAAGCAGTGGGGCGAGCCGTTGGGGAGGANGCGCANGATCAGGACGTGCAGCTGGTGCTTGGTCCGGGAATCAACATCAAACGCTCGCCGCTCTGNGGACGCAANTTCGAATACTACAGTGAGGATCCGCTGGTGAGNGGCACNCTCAGTGCTGCCNTGATCCGCGGCATNCAGTCCACCGGGACTGGTGCGTGCTTAAAGCATTTTGCTGCCAACAACCGTGAGTATTTNCGCATGGTTGCCAATTCCATTGTCGANGAACGGGCCCTGCATGAGATCTATCTGCGCGGCTTCGAGATTGCAGTGAAGGAAGGCCGGCCGTATGCCGTCATGAGTGCCTACAATCTCCTGAACAATCAGTACTGCGGCGAGACGGTGGGCCTGGTCGCCGGAATTCTGCGCGGCGAATGGGGCTTTGACGGCATCGTGGTCAGTGACTGGGGTGCATGCTGCGACCGGATTCAGGGCGTGCGGGCCGGGCTGGATCTGCAGATGCCGTATGCCGGTCCGACCTATGCCGAAGATATCAGGCGCACTGCGGAGGCCGGTTCTCTCAGCATGGCGGATCTGGATGCCTGCGCAGAACGGATTGTGCGCTTCGTAGAGCGGTGTGAGCAGGGNAAAGCGGAGCCGTGCACCTGCAGCTATCCGGAGCACCATGANGTTGCCCGCCGGGCTGCCCGCGAGAGCNCGGTCCTGCTTAAGAACAGCGGTCTGCTGCCGCTGCCTGAGAACGAAAAGATTGCCCTTATCGGCGAGTTTGCCGTGGAGCCGCGCTATCAGGGCGCCGGCAGCTCCCGGATCAACCCCAAAGACCTGGAGAACGCGTTCGATGTGTTCCCGGAGTACGGCCTGCCCTTCGAGTATGCACCGGGNTATTCCCTCGACCCACATGTGAGCGGCGCGGCCCAGCGCCGGGAAGAAGCAGTCAGNCTCGCNNANCGNCTGGGNACNGCCGTNATCCTGGCCGGCCTGCCGCTTACCCAGGAATATGAGGGCGTAGACCGCGAGAACCTGGCTATGCCGCAGGAGCAGGTTGAGCTGATCGAAGCAGTGTCCAAAGTNGCACGCACNGTTGTNGTGCTGTGCTGNGGTGCGCCGGTTGTCATGCCGTGGCTNGACGGCGTTGAGGCTGTGCTGCACTGCTATCTCGGCGGCGAGGCGGGCGCTTCGGCGGCAGCGGAGCTGCTGGTNGGNNGNGCNAATCCNNGNGGNCANCTNGCAGAAACCTACCCGCTGAAGCTCGAAGACACGCCCGCGTACCGTTTTTTCCGCGATGCCAAACACAATGTGGAATACCGNGAGAGNACCTATGTCGGCTACCGTTTNTATGANGCAGCNGNNAAAGACGTNCTGTTCCCNTTTGGATACGGTCTTTCNTACACNACNTTTGCCTGGAGCGGCTTTNCAGTAAGNGAAAAGGACGGCCGGATGACCGCATCGCTNNCAGTCAAAAACACNGGAGAGCGGGCAGGCTCCGATCTCGTGCAGGTCTATGCGCGCGGGGATGGTCAGCCGTATGCNCAGCTTGCTGGCTTCAGCAAGGTANATCTGGAGCCGGGTGAAAGCGCTTCTGTGTTCATGACGCTGGATGACCGGACGCTGCAGTTCTATCAGAACGGCGGATGGCACCNGCAGAACGGCGAAATCTTCTTTGCCCGCTGGGCCGGGGACCATCAGTGGGGNCAGAANATGCAGTTTGCGGATGCGGGAGTGCCTGCTCCTTATCCGGTCGCTCCGGACGGCGCGTGGGACGCGCAGGCNTTCGCGGATCTTTTTGGCGGAACTCTGCCGAAGTTTGTCGTCGCGCGGCCCTTTACGCTGAATGCGACACCAGCGGATCTTGCCGTCACGACGATTGGCAGCCGCATCACCGGCGCTATGCTCGATGAAGCCACGGCTGCCCTGGCCGAGGACACGCCGCCTGAACAGCGCCATATTGACCGTCAGTTCTTTGATCAGGCACCGCTGCGCGCCCTGTCCGCCTTCTCCGGCGGGACNCTGCCGATTGAAGTCGCAAAGAGTATCCTTGGAGCGGTAAACGGCAACTGGGTCCGGGAGATCCCGCGTCTTAGAAAGGCTATGCAGCGTCTCAAGAAGGCGATTGCACATGACGAGGAATAGCGCACAGGCCGCGTTTCGGCCGGAGGAGGCAGAAGAGATCTGCCGCAGCTGCGGCGCTGAGCGTCTGGCATGGATTTCCCCAGAGGAAATCCGGACGACGGGTGCCTTCCGCATTTCCTGCGAAATGAATATGTGCGGTCANTACGGNCGCAGCTGGAGCTGCCCGCCGGCNNTGGCCTCNATAGAGGAACTCAGGGAGCAGATCCTGCAGTTNGGCTCCGGTCTGGTCTTCCAGGCAGACTATCCGTTTGCNGACGCCTTTGACTATGAGGCCATGGAAGCGGGAGCGCTTGCCTTCTACGGGCTGTGCCGCTGCATCGAGACGGGCCTGCGGGGGCTCAGTCCGGNCATTCTGGTNCTTGGGGCAGGCAGCTGCCGTGAATGCCGCCGCTGCACCTACCCGGACGCACCGTGCGTGCGGCCTCAGGGTCCGGTGCTGTCCCTGGAGGCCTACGGCGTGGACGTGACCGCACTTTGCGACACAGCAGGACTTCCCTATGCNTATACAACGGAAGTCGTTCCCTACACGGGCCTAGCCCTTCTGCCCTGGCAAGCGCCGGCCGCATCAGAAGACTGAAGGGGCAAAACGGCAGCTGCATACCTGCCGTTTCACTGCGCCTGGCTGGTGCATTCCCATGGGCCCCTTGTTCGGTGCAGCGGAGCCTCCATGATCACAAGAAGGCCGGTCTGCAGGGCTGCAAAGCGTATTCACCGCACATATCCAGACTCTTCACAACACTTGGCAGAAAACCGAATTGTNCCCTGATCGGCGAGCGCTGCACGCGGCCGNCAGCGGCAGGGTGCAGGAATCCATTGGCTCTTTGCCCTGCGAAACGTCTCTTGGCCTGCCTTCCATCCAGCAGCGTCGCCGGACGTCAGTCTGCCCCATGCGGAAGTTCGCTCGGGCCGCACTCTTTTTCAGAGCTGCCCGCAGGCCTGTCCGCCCACNGTTTTTGCTGCAGAACGAAAAAGGCCGGCGCAAGGCCAGCCCGATATTTCTGTATTGTCCCCGAACGATGGTNCCTTCTCAGTGGGCCGTNCGCTGCTTGCGCCAGAACAGGATAAGCGCCAGGCAGATCAGGCCGAGAATCATGACAAACAAGGCCATNTTCCCGTCATCCAGGCCGCTGCTGTCACTTAGCTGTCCACCNATGGATGTCACTTCATCCGGCGCATCCACCAACATATAGAGGCTGAAGCCGTCCACCGTGACCGTCACGCACGGGGCACCCTGGATCTCCTCCGTCCGGTACGGAATCTCCGCAATGCTCGCTCCGCTGGCCCGCAGCACTTTCAGGTGCCCNCCCTCAAACGCAGGCGGAACCGGAAAGCTCACGGAAACTGGAACCGAAGGCTCATAGATTCCGCTGCCATTGTGCAGCGAAAGATCATATGCAGAGAGAAGCACGCCGTACGGGCGCGAATCCGCAAGCGCCTGGTCGTAGGCAGGACCCTCCTTGAGTTCCACGACCGAAATCCAGGAATCTTCCGTGATGTTGCTCTCGTCCATGTCGCTGCTGCCGGGCAGCAGGTAGTGTACTCCGGTTTTGGGGTCCACTCCCTGGACGGCCTGCGTTTGGGCGCTCGCCACCGCTGTAATGATTACGGGGCCGCGTACCTCGCGGATACTGAAACGGTACAGACCCGCTACGCGTCGTCTGTCTACAGCACTTCCATTCACCAGCAGTGTTGTCAGTTCGCGACCAGCTGCCGGCCGCACAGCAAACTGTGCTGTCTGTCCGCCCGGCAGGGAGAGCACATTATCTCCTTCCTTAACGACCTGCCATTCCCCCTCGTTGTCATAGAGTAGTTCGGCGTTGTTGAGGATCGTGCTGACCGTGCAGGCCGTGGTGCACCGCACGGTCAGCGTACCGCTTTCGCGGACCGGCAGGGAGAAGACCCAGGCAGCGCCCTCCTTGGCCGCCGCAATGGGCTTGCCGTTAAACTCAGCGCCATCAAATTCGCTGCCCTTCACTGGGGTGATGCGAAAAGCAATAGCGGCGCCGTCCCGCACGCGGACACTGGCTCCATCCGAGAGACTCTGGAGCGTCCCGTCTGTCTCCGCGCTGACGGACGCGCTGCCCACAAGCGACATTTTCACTTCATACTGGGGCGCAAAAGTCACTTCGAGATCCCCGCTCTCTGTGGCCACAAAAGAGAAACTGCGCGCCCGGCCCGGCCGGCTGTCGCTGTCTACACGGCGGCCGTTGTACCTGGCCATGACATATTCAGATCCGCGCTCCGGTGTTGCCTCCACATGAATCGTGCTGCCCTGGTCAACGGAAAGACTGCCCCCGTCAGCAAAGTCAACGCTCCGGCCGTCCTCCTCGGACACCGTGAGCGCCCCGTCTCCGGCAATCCGGGCCCGGATAACCGCCTGCCGCGCTTCCTCGCTCTGCATGGCGGATACTTCCGGCTCTGGCGACGGATCCTCAGCCTGGGGCGGCTCATCAGCTGAAGGCGCCGGGCTCTCCGTTTCCGCCGTTTCCTCCGGCGGCAGGGTCTGCAGATCCGAACCGGCCACTGCGCTTTCCGCAGCAGTGGGTACGCTGCTGACTGCCGGAGGCTCCGGCTCAAAATCCGGTTCAGCCGACACCGGCAATATATAGCAGATCATCAGCGCTGCCATCACCAGCGCGACGAATCCTTTTCTCAATCAGATGGCCCTCACTTTCCGCTTATCGTCCGTCCGGAGATGTAAACCGGACATAATACTGAGCCTTCCTCTTGAGACGGGCCTTGGCAGGGTTTTGTTTCATTGGTGCGCAGCCTGCCGCAGCAGGCCGAGGGCTCGGTACGGCAGGCTGCCGTCGGGGACAAACACCTTGAAAGCCTCGCGGCCGAACTGCAGCTTGACGCAGTTCAGGTAGGGTTTCACCGCCAGCAGTTCGCGCAGGCTGCGTTCCCAGAACTCATCGCCGCCGGAGAAAAGCACGCGACTGCTGGTAATATACAGGAAGCCGTCTATCTGCTCGAAAGCAATGTCCACAACGGCATCGGCTGCAGCCGGCGCTGTCCGGTCCCGGCTGCGGAAGATGCCGCTTGGACGCGCTCGCACCGCGCTTCGCAGGCGGCGGATCTTCTTTTCGTAAATGGCCGAGTCCGCATAGTGGCAGGTTTCGCCGGCCGCAAGGTTCAGACTGTCGCAGCGCAGCAGCGGCAGCCTGCCCCGGCTTAGCTCCTGCCGCACTTCCCGCGGCAGGATGCTGTCAAGGTACGGCGTCCGTTCAGTATCTTGCTGCGTCCAAAACTTCACGCTTGACCTCCGGCAACAGGATGGACCGGAACATTTCCGGACATAGAAAGGATGGACAGGCGGAAACTGGCCCCCGCCCGGCCCCGTCCATCATTACACCATTTTTTATCTGCGCAGGCAATATGCCGCGCGGCGCAAAAAAAAGAGCGGCACGCTCCGAAAAACGTTCCGCCCAGTTATTTTCTGCCGTGCAGATTCTCTATGCCCTTTTCAGGCGTTCTTGAAAGCCACAAAGTTGACAGCCCAGCTGATGATCGAAGCCACGCCGTAGATGAGCATGCACACGCCCATCATGATGCCGAGCGCCACACCGTTGAAGGCCATGCTGACCAGGGACAGAATGCCGAGCACGATCTCAGAAACCGCCAGAATCAGTGCCAGAGTGTGCGTCTTGCCGCCCATTTTGCGGATCTCATGCGCATTGCGGAGGTTCATGATCCCCAGGATGATGATCCATATACCGATGACGAGCGGCAGCAGCCACTGCGAAGCGGGTTCCTGGAAAATCAGCAGCAGAATGCCGACGATCATCCACACGATCGGCCAGCCCATCGGGGGCGGGGTGAGACCCTGGCCGCGCCGGATCTCATGCACGGCAATCATCATGCCGCCGTACACGATCAGCAGGATGCCGAGCGTAATCGTAATGCCCTGCAGAGCAGCACCCGGGTTGGCGATGAAGATAATACCCAGGATCAGAATCAGGATATTGATAATCATCCGCACAGACCCGGAGATTACTGCATTGTTGTCTTTGCTCATCAATCTGACCTCCGTCTGTAGTGGTTCGCTTCCCAACCAGGAAACAGTTTTACGATATGTATACCCATCCGGGAAGGCTTCGACACATGCGAAAGAAAATCCTGCCCCGGCTTATTCCTCGTCGCCGCCGCCTTCCGGCTCCGGTTCGTCGCCGCCGTCCGGTTCCGGCTCATCGGTCGGCTCCGGATCTGCCTGCACCGGCTCGGGCGTCGAGACCGGCTCGGGTGCTGAACCCGAAGAGGCCTCCGGCTGCGCAGTTGTCTGCGGCGATGAAGACTGCTCGGCGCTCACCTCACCCGGCCGCGGTGTCTGCGCCGGTCCGGGTGCGGCCTCCATCTGCAGGGCGCTGCTGTAGCCGGCCGGCTTCAGCAGGCCGTTCAGAATGGCCAGCTTCGGGCGCGTTCCCTCATCCGTCTTGGCGTCCACCATCACGAGGTATACGCAGCCGTCCCCGGGGTTGATGCAGATGATCCAGTTCATCTCCCGGTCCTTGCCGTCATACTGGGCCGTTCCGGTCTTGGCCATCAGGTCCGGCAGATCCCCGAGGTTAGCGGCGTAGGCGGTGCCGTCAAGAATAACGCGGCGCATAGCCGTCTTGGCCATCGAAATCGCCTTGCTGCTCATGACATTCTCACGGAAGATGGTCCGGGAATTGGTCTTCTCCACGGTCTCTTCCGATCCTGAAGTATGCGAGACCTTGGAGACAATGGTCGGATTGACAATGTCGCCGTCGTTCATCAGGGCTGTATACATCGACGCCATCTGCAGCGGCGTCACCGAGACCCCGATGCCGTAGCCGGTCTGGGCGAGCCAGTGGAGGTTGTAGTCCGTGGATTCGTTGCCGTAGCTTGATTTGCGCACCGGCAGCTCAAAGTCAGGTGCATCTCCGATACCGAGCCGGTCAAGGTAGTCCTTCATCGGCTCAATGCCGGTCAGCAGGGCATAGTAAGCGAAGAAAATATTGTCCGACGACTTGACGGCATTCTCAAAATCGGAGTCACTCGGCGTTGACACACGGGTGATATACGGGAACGACCAGCGCAGTGTCGCAATATCGTCACCCGGATTCCACATTTCCGTGCCATTGTCGTTGCGCTGGATCTTCAGGTGTACATGCGTGTCCTCGTCCAGCTTGCCGGCCTCGATGGCGGGCACTGCCGTAAACATTTTGAACGTGGATCCCGGCATATAGTCAGCCTGGGTGCACCGCGAAAACATTGGGGTGAGCGGATCCTCGCTGTAGTGTTTCCATACTTCCGCCGGCGTCGGATTGAAAAGATTCGGGTCAAAGGACGGATAATTGACCATGGCCTTGATGTCACCGGTCTTATAGTCCATAACGATGACGCAGCCGCTCTGGTCGTCCTTGCAGTTGGCCTGCAGCAGCGTATAGGCCTTGTTCTGCAGTGTGCTGTCGATTGTGACATACACGTCGCTGCCGTCTGTCTTGGCATCCTCGTAGAGGACTTCCTTGACTTCACCGCGGCCGTCTTCAATATAGATCAGCCAGCCGTCGTTGCCCCGCAGGTCGCTCTCAAAAGCCTGCTCAAGCCCGGTGCGTCCAATCAGGGAAGTCTCTGTCAGCGTCTCGTCTGCAGCGAGCTCATCTTCCGTGGGTGAACCGAGATAACCGGTGATGTGGGCTGTATTGTCCGCCATCGGATAGTAGCGTTTTTCGGTCAGTGAGGAATCATCAAGACCGAGACCTCGAACACTGCTGAGCCGTTCGCTCTGCTCGGCTGTGATCGTGTTTCTTGGGAACGTCAGCAGCACCTGCAGCGGATACTCCTTCTCCAGGGCGGTTTCGTAGCGCTTCTGGATTTTCTGTTCATCGGCATCAAAAAGTTCGGAGAGCACATCCTTGATCTCCTCGATGTCAGGATCCTTCTCCATGTCGAGGTAGATGGTCTCTGCATAATCGTTCTTGGCAAGCAGCTTGCCGTCTGCCGTGAAGATCTCGCCGCGGTCGCCTTCCTGGTAGGAGACGCGCACCTTGTCGCCCTCCGAAAGCATCGGCAGGATCAGCGCCGGCGTATAGATGACCGCAAACCCGAGCGGTCCTTTCACGATCTGGGCTTCGTAATCGTAATCGAGTGTGCCGAGCAGGCCGCTCTCAAGCCGCAGCGAATAATTGAGCTGATATTCACTGTCCGCTGTCTGCGTGACACTGCGCGAAAGGAGCTCTATGTCGCTGATCTCCAGCGCATCGTAAATATTCGTGAACCGGTCAACGAAATCCTGCCGGCTCTGCACGTCCGAGGTAAAGGAATAGACTTTTTCGTATGCTGCCTCGTAGTTGCGGTCGAGCAGCTCCTGGATAAAGGCGTAGCCGGTGGCTGCCGCACCTTCGACATCGCTGCCGCTCGAAGTGGTGCATCCGCTGAGCGGCAGGGCTCCTAAGAGCATGATGACCACCAGGAAAAGGGCTGTCCATTTTTTCATATAAAACCTCCCTTGCTGTATCGTTTCTGTTTATATATGGAGGAACCGTAATTCCCCTCTTCGAAAGGAGCTCTTCCGTGTCCAAAACGCCGCCGCGGCTCACTTCCCCCCGGGAAGTGGCTGCCTACTTAAAAGAAAAAGGCATGTCTCCGCTCAAGAAATTCGGGCAGAACTTTCTGTGCGACGAGAATATACTTCATAAAATAGCTGACGCTGCCTGTCCGGAGGGCGCCTGCGTCCTGGAGATCGGCATGGGGCTCGGGGCCCTCACGCACGTTCTGGCCGCTCGCGCTTCCCGCCTGGTGACCGTGGAGATTGACCGCGGTCTTATCCGGGCGCAGCGCGAAGACATCGGGCTTCCCGACAATGCCGTCCTTGTCGAGGGCGACATTCTGGAAACAGACCTCGAAGCTGCTGCCGCATCTTTTGGGGATCAGCCCTTCTACGTGTGCGGCAATCTACCTTATTACATTACCGGCCGGATTCTCATGCTTCTGCTCGAATCCCTCCTGCCGATCCAGGCCATTACGGCCATGGTACAGAAGGAGGTGGCAGACCGCCTCGCAGCCCGGCCGGGCGATTCCGATTACGGTGCTCTCACCGCGCTCGCCGGCTACTACAGCGCCCCGGAGACGCTCTTTACCGTCTCGAGCAGCTGTTTCTATCCTGCACCCGACGTGGATTCCGCCATCATCCGAATCGATCTTGCCCATCCGGCTGTGACGGCGGTGCCGTTCGCAGACTACCGCCGGATTGTGAATGCCGCTTTTGCCATGCGGCGCAAGACTATACAGAACAATCTGCGCAGCATTTTCGGTCCGGAGACAGCTTCCGTGCTCGAAAGCTGCGGCATACGCGCTGCAGCCCGCGCCCAGGAGCTCACTCCGGAGCAGTTTGCCTGCCTCGCTGAAAGAGAGCGGCAAAAGTGAGACGCAGCGGGACAGCATTTCGGACCGTTCTGCTTTACGAATGATTCCGGCGCCCAGCTTGCCCGGCCGCCGCTCCGCTCACAAATAAAGAGCCGGATATCCGCTCTCTGAAGCGGTCTCCAGCTCTTTTTCAGCTTGAATATTCGGCTGCGAACCGAGGATCAGTGACCCCGACGTTTCTCTTTGCGCTTTTTCTGCCGGGCCTCGAAACGCCGCTCCGCAGCGTCAGCGCGGCGTTCCCTGCTTTCCCTGCGCTGCTCCGCCTGGCGCATCTCCCGCTGTGCGGCCAGGGCCCGCTGCGATCTGGTCGAGGTGCCCCTCGCCTCCACGGCTCTGACGGCAGCGCGCCGGCGGCGCCTGGGGCTGTCCGCTGTCTGACGGCCTCCCGCCGCGACCGCCAGCGAAAAATGCAGCTGCGTCCATTCCGTGAGGATCCGGCTGAAAACTTCGGCGTCCCTGGGCTCAGCACCGAACACGATCCGGGCTGCCTGAAGCCGGCCGCCTTCCGCGCGTTCGAAGATACCGACCCAGAAGGGTTCCTCAAAGCACACTGTGACTGAGATCTGTACTGTCTCCATTGTTCCCTCCTTCGTTTCCAGAAGACAGAGAACGGACAACCCGGGAGGGGCAGGTTACTTACCCTGCGGTGAGGCAGGACGGCCGGACTACCTACCGGCTCTCGCACACTGGTACGTGCTTTGTGTTTTTATCTCTGCTGGAAGACTGTCCAGTCCGCGGACGTGACACTTCCTTCCGTCGGTCATGTTCGCATTGCCGGCCTGCCCGTGTCAACGGTCGACCCGACTGCCTTTGCTCCCTTCGCTGCATCAGGGGCGTCCTTCAGGCAATTCTGCTTCAGAAAGCGTCTTCGCCGTCCGACTGGAAAAACAGACTAAGGAGGACTCACACAATGTACGTAAGAGAAACCGGGCAGGCAGCTCTGCCGCCGGCGGCATCCCAGCCGACAGCGGCCGCCGCAGATGCCGCTGTCAGCATGCAGGAAGCCCTCATAGCGGCCGCATCCATGGCAGATCCGACCGCTATGAGCCTGGAAGATTACCGCAGACAGATCTGTGAGCGCATCTCAGAACTGCCGGTGCATCCGTCCCAGTCCATGGCCTCTATTGCCGTGCACATTCCGGATGCGGCTCTTGCGGCCATGCAGCAGGATCTGGACTATGAGGCCTGGGTACTCGACACGCTTGCTTACGACTTTGGCAGGGGCGATGTCTGGGGGCCGCTCTGCGGTGGTTCCTACACCGTGCATTCCTTCGGGGCTTCCCAGGAGGAATACCGCGCCGAAAGCTGGTTCCCCGGCTACATGAACGGGCAGGGAGCCTCGCTTTATGAGACGAAATCGGCAGGAGCCGCCTGGCAGCGTTCGAGGCCCAAAAGAAGCACAGCCCCGGATCGCCATGCGGACCTTGCAGCCCGGCTGCGCCTTGAGCGCCTGCTCCAGAAGATGGCACTCGAGCGCCATCAGTTCGCCTCCGAACTGCTCAGCAGCGCCTCCCAGCGCCGTGCTCTCATTGAGGCCCAGCACCAGGCGGGACGATCCGGCCCTCTGCCGTCCGCGCCGCTGCCAAAGCTTCATGGTGTTCCGGCTGCCTATCTGCTCGCCCTGCTCGGCGGCGGTCTGTAGGAAACTGCGACTCCTAGATGGGTTTTCTGTTAAATACGGCCGCATCGGGCGCGCTGCCGCCTCCTGGTTCCGTCCGGCTCAAGGTTGTTTATGCCGTAGCGTTTGGCTATAATAACGGCAACCTTATGCGCCGCAATAGAAGGCGCGGTCTCCACGGCTCAAGGAGGTACTGACGACATAATGGAAACCTACGGGATTGAAAAGCTGGGGATCCTGAACCCCAAAGCTGTACATCTGAACATGTCCCCGCCGCAGCTGATTGAAGCTGCGATCCGCAGAGGAGAGGGTGTTTTCAGCAATACAGGTGCGCTGACAGTCACCACCGGCAAGTACACGGGCCGTTCGCCTGACGATAAGTTCATCGTGGATTCGCCCGGCGTACACGACAAAATTGCCTGGGGCAAGGTCAACGTTCCCACCACGCAGGAAAAGTTTAACCACATCAAAGACAAGATGTGCGCCTACCTGCAGGGCCGTGAGATCTTTATTTTCGATGGTTTTGCCGGCTACAATTTCGACGATCCGGTGATCAACTGCCGCAAGAAATTCCGCGTCATCTGCGAACTGGCAAGCGAGAATCTGTTTATTCATCAGCTGCTCGTGCGCCCGACGCCCGATGAGCTCGGTGATTACGGCGAACCCGACTATACGATTATCGCGGCTCCTGGTTTCAAGACAATCCCGGATGAAGACGGTGTCAACAGCGAAGCCGCAATCATGATTGACTATGAGAATCACATGGTCATCATTGCAGGTTCCCAGTACGCAGGCGAAATCAAGAAGAGCATCTTCTCGGTCCTGAATTTCGTATATCCGGAAGAATCCATTCTGCCAATGCACTGCTCCGCCAATATGGATCCGGAGACGCGCAGCACAGCGGTGTTCTTCGGTCTTTCCGGCACCGGCAAGACGACACTTTCCGCAGACCCGAAGCGTATGCTGATCGGCGACGATGAGCACGGCTGGACGGAAGGCGGCGTTTTCAACTTTGAAGGCGGCTGCTATGCAAAGTGTATAGACCTGGATCCGGAAAAAGAGCCTGACATCTATGGTGCGATCCGTTTCGGCGCTCTGATGGAGAACGTTATTCTCGATCCGCGCACCGGTATACCGGATTTCAGCGATGCCTCCCTCACGGAGAACACGCGTGTCGGTTATCCGGTCAACTTCATCAAGAATGCAGCCATTCCAGGTATCGGCAACATTCCTTCGCAGGTCATCTTCCTCACGGCGGATGCCTATGGCGTGCTGCCTCCGATCAGCAAGCTGAGCGAAGACGCCGCCATGTATCAGTTCGTGACGGGCTTTACCAGTAAACTGGCCGGCACAGAGCGCGGCATTACCGAGCCGCAGCCGACATTCTCGACCTGCTTCGGCGCACCGTTCATGCCGCTTGATCCCTCGGTCTATGCGGAAATGCTCGGCGAGAGACTGAAAAAGTACAACACGCAGGTGTATCTGGTGAACACCGGCTGGACCGGCGGTCCTTACGGCGTCGGCCACCGGATGAACCTCAAGTATACCCGCGCTATGATCACGGCAGCGCTGAACGGCGAACTCGACAAGGTGGAATACAAGCACGACGAGCTGTTCAATCTGGAAGTGCCGCAGAGCTGCCCGGATGTACCGAGTGAGATCCTGAATCCGCGTGACACGTGGCAGGACAAGGAAGCATACGACAAGTCGGCGAAGAATCTGGCGCACGAGTTCTACGAGAACTTCACCAAGAAGTACCCGAACATGCCGAAACATATCGTGGACGCAGGTCCGAAAGCCTGAGTTCCCGTAAGGGAAGAGACGCCTTTTGGGCGTCTCTTTTTTTGAGTGGACCGCGGCGCCGGGGGAGGGCGCCGGTGATCTAACACCAGGAGAAATGCGTCATGGCCGCCGTTTCACAGAGTTTCAGAGAAAAGCTGCATAGGTTCGTTCACCATCAGAGCCCGGCCCGGGTTCTGGTCATCGGCTTTGCATCCCTGATTTTCATCGGGACGCTGCTGCTTCTGTCACCGGCCGCGGTGCGCGGCAGCGTTCCGACCCTGGATTTCATGCAGGCTCTCTTTACGGCCACTTCGGCCGTATGCGTGACGGGCCTTTCGGTTTTTGATCCCGGATCCACACTCAGTCTCTACGGCCAGACCGTGCTGATCTGCCTCATTCAGATCGGTGGACTGGGGTTCATGACACTGACGGCGTTTTTTCTGACCTCGGCCAAGCGCAGCATGTCGCTCGAGGGTGAGGTGCTCCTGCGGGAATCGCTGAGCGAAACGGGGCTGCACGGCCTTACGCGGCTGGCGGTGCGGATTGTCGGCGTGACTGTCTTTTTTGAGGCCATCGGTGCTCTGCTGTGCATGTTCGTTTTCATTCCGCAGCACGGCATCTTCCGCGGCGTCTTCCTGGCCGTTTTTCATGCCGTCTCCTCCTTCTGCAACGCCGGCTTTGACGTTCTCGGACGCGGCGACAACCTCGTTCCCTACGTCAGTGAGCCGCTGATCAATGTCGTGACCATGGTGCTGATCGTGATGGGCGGTCTCGGTTTTTTCGTGATCCTCGAGTGCTGGGACAAGGGCCGGGCACGCCTGATGAAGTGGCTGCAGCCCAAAAAGCACCGCGAGTGGATTGCTCCTCTCTCTCTGCAGTCCCGGCTGGTGCTGACCCTCACAGCCGTGCTGATCACGGCCGGCTTTCTGATTTATCTGGCAGCCGAGGGGACCAATCCACTGACACTGGGCGCACCGGACGACACCTGGCAGAAGAAGATTCTCGGGTCTCTCTTTCAGTCCATCACCACAAGGACAGCCGGCTTCATGACGTTTCCGCAGGGCGATATGCGCAGCGTCTCCAAAATTGCCACCGTCATGCTGATGTTTGTGGGTGCCTGCCCGGCCGGCACTGCCGGCGGCGTCAAAACGACCACGGCCGCCATTGTCTTCATGTATGTGCGCTCGGTTCTCAAGGGACAGCGCGACGTCAATATCTGGCATCACCGCGTTCATCCCCATCTGATTGCCCGTGCCGTGGCCACTTTTGTGATCTGCTTCTTCGCGATCGTGATGGTGGCAGCCGCGATTTCCGTCCTGCAGCCGGAACTGGCGCTGCCCGACATCATCTTTGAGACATCCTCGGCTTTCGGGACCGCCGGCCTCTCGACGGGGATCACCGCGTCGCTGTCCGTGCCGAGCCAGCTTTTGATCATCGTCACCATGCTCGGCGGACGCGTCGGCTTCTTCACGCTGACCGTCGCGCTAGCCGCCGGCGGTCCGGTGCCGCACGTGCGTTATCCGTACGGGCGTCTCACCATCGGCTGAAAACAAGGAAAGGAGGCCGGCATCGGGCCGGCTAGACATGAGCAAAAAGAAATTTCTGGTCATCGGCCTCGGCCGCTTCGGCCGCAGCCTCGTGGCCACCCTGGCCCAGCTCGACGCGGAAGTCATGGCCGTCGACAAGAGCGCCAAGGCAATTGCCGCCATTGAGCTCGAGGGGTACTGCCAGACGGCTATGGAGCTCGATTCCACCAGCAAGGCAGCGCTGCTTGAGTGCGACATCCCGCAGTTCGAGGCTGTCTGCATCTGTATTGCCAACGAGCAGACTTCGATCATGACGGCGCTTCTGTGCGTGGAGCTTGGCGCGCAGAGAGTCGTGGCCAAGGCCCAGAGCGATATGCAGGGCCAGGTCCTCTACAAGCTTGGTGTCGACCAGGTTGTCTATCCCGAGCGGGATGCCGGCGCGGCTCTTGCCCATAAGCTGATCTCCTCAGACATCCTGCAGTCGATTGCCCTGAGCGACGACTACAGTACGGCCGAATTCAGTGCCCCGCCCGAGTGGATCGGCAAGACGCTCGTGGAGCTGGAGTTCCGCGGCCGCTACGGCCTGAGCGTCATCGGCATCCGCCGCGGCGACAGTGACCTCAATATCAACCCGCTGCCCAGCGACCCCATTGCGATTGAGGACCGCATCTACGTGGTCGGTTCGATCGAAAACATCCGCAAAGTGGAAAAAATGCTGAGCCGGCGTTCACGCAGATAGGAGACACATATGCTGGTTCTCATTGATGATGCCCGCATCGAAGAGATTGAAAACCTTTATGATAAGTACCCCTACGACGGGGTCACGACCAACCCTTCCATCCTCAAGGCGGCCGGTCACAGCCCGATTGAGCAGCTGAAGATGATCCGGCGGATCCTGCCGCCGACCAGTCAGCTGCACGTGCAGGTGGTGAGTGACCAGACGGACCGCATGATTCAGGAAGCCCAGTTCCTGATGGATCATATCGGCGAGAACATCTACATTAAGGTTCCGGTCACCGAACCGGGCCTGCGGGCCATCCCGCGCCTGGTGCAGCAGGGAATCAAGGTGACGGCCACCGCCATCTACACGGCCATGCAGGCCTTCATGGCCGCCAAGGCCGGTGCCTCCTACGCCGCTCCCTATGTGAACCGGCTTGACAATATGGGAGCCGACGGCGTGCGTGTGGCCAAGACCATTCACGATATTTTCCGCGTTCAGGGCCTCAAGGCGGAAGTGCTCGCGGCAAGCTTCAAGAACAGCCAGCAGATCCTCGATCTGTGTCAGCACGGAATTGGCGCAGTCACCGCGGCGCCGGACGTGCTGCGCGCACTCACCTATCATGATGCAACCTTCATGGCTGAGGAGAATTTCACCAACGACTTCTATATGCTGGTAAACTCCGTGGCCGGCACGCACCTGCATCCCTGAAAGCTGCCCAAAGACAAAGAGGCTGCTCCGCCGGACATTCCGGTCCGGTGAAGCAGCCTCTTTTCGCATCGGCCGGCGCAGCCGGCCTTTTCCCATTATCTAGAAGACAGCGACAACGTTGCCTTTGTAGTTCTCATCAATGAACGCTTTGACATCATCTGTCTCGAGCGCCTTCAGGAGCGCCTGGATCTTCGGCGAATCCTCGTTGCCGCTCACCACGGCGATGACATTCGTGTATGCCTGCGCCGCATCCGAGGTGGAATTCTCCGTAGCAATCGCATCGCTCTGCGCACTGAGACCGGCTTCGAGCGCATAGTTGCCGTTGATGACAGCCGCCGCCACATCCGGAAGCGAGCGCGGCAGCTGGGCCGCTTCAATCTCAACGAGCTCAATGTTCTTCGGATTTTCGGCAATGTCGAGCTTGGTGGCATCCAGGCCGGCATCCTCACTGAGGGTGATCAGGCCCTGCTCCTGCAGAAGCAGCAGTGCCCGGGCTTCGTTCGTGGGATCGTTCGGAACCGCAATCTGAGCACCATCCTCCAGCTCATCCAGACTGGTGATATTCTCCGAATAGATGGCAAACGGCTCGTAATGAATACCGGCAGCACTGACCATGTCGGTGCCGTTCTCATCATTGTAGTTGTTCATGTAGGTGATGTGCTGGAAGTAATTGGCATCCAGGTCGCCGCCGGTGAGGGCCACGTTCGGCTGGATGTAGTCGGTGAATTCCACCACTTCGAGCGTGTAGCCGTCCTGCTCAAGCGCATCCTTGATCTCTGCGAGGATTTCGCCGTGCGGTGTCGGGCTCGCTCCGACGCGGATAACGTTGTCATCTGCAGACGTGCTGCTGCCCTGGGATGCTTCCGCGGCAGCATCCGTAGCGTCAGCCTCGGCAGATGTCTCTGCCTCAGCAGATGCTTCCGGCGCGGTTGAGGCAGCCTCTTCTGCACTGCTGCAGGCTGTGAGGGCGAAGGCCGCGATCAGCAGCACTGCCAGCAGGGTAGCCAGTTTCTTCATTGGTCTTTTCCTCCATGTACTGAAATTTGTATATTTTCATCCAGCGTGAGATTCCCCGCACTGGATTACTGACGTTTGTCTACGGCCCGCGCGGCTCTCGAACCCGCCTCCTGCAGCACCTGCACCACCAGCACCAGAACAATGATGGTCAGCAGCATGATGTCGTACTGATAGCGGTAGAAGCCGTAGCGCGAAGCAATGTCCCCAAGGCCGCCGCCGCCGAGGATGCCGGCCATAGCGGAATAGCTCAGGATCGTGGTGACCGCAATCGTGCTGCCCATCAGCAGGGCCGGCCGCGCTTCCGCGAGCAGCACTTTCCAGATGACCTGCCAGGTGGACGCGCCCATCGAGAGCGCCGCTTCCACGACGCCGGGATCGACTTCCTGCAGCGACGACTCAACCATGCGGGCCACAAACGGCGCCGATGCCACGACCAGCGGCACAATCGTCGCCGTCGAGCCGAGCGTCGTGCCGATCACGAAGCGGGTGAACGGAATAAGGGCGATCATCAGGATCAGGAAAGGCACCGAGCGCAGGATGTTGACAATGACACCGATCGTGTGATGCAGGACCGGGTTCGGACGGATGCCGTGCTTGCCGGTCGTCACCAGAATGACCCCGACCGGCAGCCCAATCAGGTAGGCAAACGCCGTCGACACCAGCGTCATATAGAGCGTTTCCCACAGTCCCTGGATCAGCAGGCCTGCAATCTGGTCACTAGACATAGCCTTTCACCTCTTCTGCTTCCACATGGTTGGCCTTCAGGTAGGCAAGCATCTTGTCCGCAAGCTTCTCGTCGTCGGGCAGCTGAAAAATCATCTGTCCCATGGCCTTGCCCCGGATGTCCTGGGTATCCGCAAACAGGATATTGACCGGATAATTGCAGTCAAGCACCATGTTGGCGATGAGAGGCTCAAACGATGAGCGGCCGTCAAAGACGATACGGCAGGCGCGGTGACTCTTGAAGCGCTCAATGCTCTTGCGGCTCGGGAACACCAGCCGCTTCGCAGCTTCCGACTGCGGCCGAATGAAGATGTCCGTGACCGATCCGGTCTCCGCGATCGTGCCGTCATCAATAATGGCCACCTGACTGCACAGCTGCTCCACGACCGACATCTCATGGGTGATCACGACAATCGTGATTCCCATCTTTTCGTTGATGTCACTGAGGAGCGCCAGGATGGACTTGGTCGTCTCCGGATCAAGGGCACTTGTTGCCTCATCGCAGAGAATGACCTCCGGGTCCGTGGCAAGGGCTCTCGCAATCGCGACCCTCTGCTTCTGTCCGCCGGAAAGCTCGCTCGGATAAGCGTCCGCCTTGTCAGCGAGGCTCACAAGCTCAAGCATGTGCCGAGCCTTTTCTTCCGCCTCCTCGCGCTTCATGCCGCCAATTTCCAGCGGGAAACACACGTTTCTGAGAGCCGTCCGCTGCATCAGCAGATTGAACTGCTGGAAGATCATACTCATCTTGCGGCGTACCTGCTGCAGCTCCCTGTCTGTCAGGGTTCCGAGGTCCGTACCGTTAAAGAAAACCTTCCCGGAAGTCGGACGCTCCAGATAGTTCATGCAGCGCACGAGTGTGCTCTTGCCGGCACCGCTCTTACCGATGATGCCGAACACCTCCCCGCGTCCAATCTCAATATTGACGCCCTCAAGCACTTCCACCGTCTGTTTCTTGCCAGTGAATTCCTTTTTGAGGTCCTCAATGCGGATGATGGGCCCGTTCACCTGGGACTTGCCTGCCACTTCAAAATCCTCTCCTCATTTCTACAGCCAAAATTGTGCCAAATTATTATATGCAAAACCTCCGATCTTAATCAATCCGGGCCTTGACACCTCTTTGACGCATTCCCCGGCTGTTTCGGACCGCCCACGGCTATATCCGCCAGCCACTCCCGACATCATACCCGTATATTCATACCAATTCAATATGTTTATATGGCATGGGGCCGCAGCCGCCAGAGAAACAGCACGCGAACGGCGAGTCCCTTTCAGGGCTCGCCGTCCCGGCGCATCATTTCGCGGACCCGCGCGTTTATGCGGCGGGCCTCCTTCCGGTTGCAGAGAAAAAAGATAGTCCAGATGCCAAGGAAAATTGCAACACCGATCAGGATCTCGAGAACTGTCATACCCACAGCCTGCGGACGATACGGTATCCAGCCAAGGCTGAAGGACACCGGAAAATACACGCTGAGCGTAATGACCATATGCACAGCGAACCGCCATATATATGGAAGGCGGCGGCAGAAGTATACGCGGGCCGGCAGCGTCGAGGCGACCCCGACCAAAGCGGCTCCCAGGGCCTGCTGCGGGTAATTCCTCATCATCCCTGCAAAGGACGCCGGATCTGCTGCTGACAGCACAACACCCATAGCGACCAGCCAGGTGCATCCCCAGGCGATACCGAAAAGTGTGTACTTGATATACTGCCACATGTCAGATTCCCAGCCGTTCCCTGAAAGCCCTGCGGAAACTGCGCGAAATACTGTCCTCCGTGCCATTCCGCATAACGATACGCATCGTCCCGTGGAAGGAAGCCTCCACGTGGTCAATGGCGCTGAGGCGCACCAGCGCCGATTTGGAGATGCGGACGAAGCGCTCGCCAACTATATCAGCCAGCATATAGAGGGGACTGCTGAGTAGGAACCGGCGTCCGGAAACATCGTAACCGATCACCTCACGCCCCTCAGTCCGGATAAGGTCCAGATCATCGGCACGCAGGAAGAACACTTTGCCGTCCTGCCGCCCGGGAATAATCCGCACGGCAGCATCTTCGCTTTCCAGCAGGGCAATTGCCTCCGCCAGTGTTGGGCTCATGCGCCGGGCGCAGATAACAGCATAGGGCTCCTGCTCGTCCGGGCTTATACGGCAGTCCACTTTCACACTCCGTCCTCCTCCGTTCCCACTGTACCATACCCGTGAGCACTGCTGCGTGCACTTCAGACCTCTGAAACAGCCGGTTGCCTCTCGCAGACGCCCTGTTGCCCGGAATGGATTGTGCCTGTGAGGCCGGCTGTCTAAACTGTTGCCGAAAGGAGCCCGAAGAAATGCAGCCCATCGTTCAAGCAGACAATCTCACAGTTCGCTATCGGGACAAAACAGCCGTGGCCGGTCTTCACTTCGCTCTGGCCCCTGGAGAGGTTCTCGGGATAGCCGGTCCGAATGGTTCCGGCAAAACGACAACGCTGGCCTGCCTGGAAGGGCTGCAGCGTCCGTCAGGCGGCACTGTCCGCGTGTTCGGCGGCGATCCGGCCGTGAATCGCCGCCAGATCTACCGGTATCTCGGGGTACAGCTTCAGGATACAGACTATCCGCCGCGGATACACGTCGGAGAACTCTGCGCACTCTTTGCTTCTTTTTTTGATCGTCCCGCTGACTGGCGATCGATGCTCACTGCGCTTGGACTGGCTCCGCTGATGCGGCGGAGTGTGCGCAGTCTTTCCGGTGGCGAGCGGCAGAAACTCTCTGTTCTGCTGGCCCTGATGGGACGTCCGCAGCTCCTCATTCTGGACGAGCTTTCCACGGGCCTCGATCCTGAGTCACGTCAGGCAGTGCGGACGTTTCTGCGCGATGCTGCTGCCGGGGGACTGGCCATGATCCTGGTGACACATTATCTCAATGAACTGGAGGACCTTGCTGACCGCATCCTGCTGCTGAATAACGGCCGGCAGAGGTATCTCGGCACGCTGCTGGGTTTCCGCTGCTGGGCACAGGCAGAAGCTGGCGGCCCCGCAGCCTTCTCGCTGGAAGATGCCTATCTGTCTGTAGCAGCTCCGGCCCCCGCTCTGCCGCTGGAGAAACTGATATGAAAACCTGTTCGGTCATACTTGGCACCGAAATGAAGCTTGCCCTGCGGGACTTCTTCACAACGTTCTTCACGCTGGTGTTCCCGTCCCTGATGCTGCTCATTTTCGGCAGTCTGTTCGGGACCTTTCCCGGCGAGGCAGGCGCGACCATGCTGGATGATATGACACCGGCCTACAGCTGCATGGTCATGGGCGTCACTGGTCTGATGGGCCTGCCGCTCACGCTCACAGCCAATATGGAGCGGGGAGTTTATAAAAGGTTTGATGCCTCCCCGGCCGGGCGTCTGCCGATCATCTGGGGCGAACTCGCCGCGCAGCTTATCCTGACCCTGGCAGGCCTCGTGATTCTGTTTCTGTTTGCCTGGGCGGTCTTTGGCATCTCTGCACGCGGCAGCTGGCTTTCGATCGGCGGGGCCGCCTGCCTGAGCACTGCTGCTCTCTTTGCAATCGGATTCCTGCTTGCCGCCGCCGTACCGGGACCCCGGGCAGCACTGGCGGTCTGCTACACAGTCTACTTTCTGATGATGTTTCTTTCGGGCGCCACACTGCCGCGTCAGCTGTTCAGCCCCACACTGCTGGCTGTCTCGGACTGGCTCCCGATGACCTACGCTGTCCGGCTCATGCAGGACACCTTTAACGCAACAGACGGCGGCAGCACGCAGGCAGCCGGCATACTCCTTCTGACTGCCGCAACCGGGGCAGCCGGCGGAAGCTTTCTGGGACGCCAAAAAAGATAGAGCTCCGGCCTTTCTGCTTCAGCCGGGTTCTGCCTGCCGGTCCGCAGCCGCCGCTTCGTATGCCTGCAGTGTCCGGTCGTCAAAGCACACAATCGCAACGCTCTGAACGTTGCGGCTGCGCGCCAGAAACTGCCGGATTACGCTCACGGCCACGGCGGCCGCCTCGTCCACTGGGTAGCCGTAGATCCCCGTGCTGATGGAAGGAAAAGCCACCGACTGAAGACCATGTGCCTCCGCGAGTTCCAGACAGTTGCGGTAGCAGGAGGCGAGCAGTTCTGCCTCACCCCGGGTGCCGCCGTGCCAGACAGGTCCGGGCGTATGAATTACATATCTCGCAGGCAGCCGGTAGCCGCCCGTTATCTTGGCCTGCCCTGTCTCGCAGCCGTGCAGTCTGCGGCATTCTTCAAGCAGGCCCGGACCCGCCGCCGCATGAATCGCACCATCCACACCGCCGCCTCCCAGCAAAGAGGTGTTCGCGGCATTGACGACGGCATCCGTGTGTTCCCTTGTTATATCACCGCGCCTGATTTCCAGTTTCTGCATATCATGTTCCTCTGATTTCCCGTTTCTGGCCTCACTGCTCATCCACGTGCTGAGTCAGGCGCTGCCGCAGGTGCCCAAGGAACAGCTGCACTGCCGGGGAGAGTGTCCGGTGACGCAGCCAGACCAGGTTCAGCCGCGCCCGCAGCCGTGGCTCGAGCGGCCGGAAGGCAAGCTCCGGTCCGGCCAGTTTGTCGAGAGCCAGCGCCAGTCCAAGTCCCGACTCCACGAGCAGCGCCGCATTGTAGAGCAGATTGTACGTGGCTACGATCTGCAGCTGGTCGAGCGAGCCGCCGCTCCAGCCAGCCAGCTCATTTTCCGTCATCGTCTGCTGCGAGACAATGAGCGGAACTCCGGACAGGTCCTCCCGGCTGACAGACGCTCGGGCACAGAGCGGGTGGTCCGGGCGCATGACAAGTCCCCAGACGTCGTCCACTGGGAGTGGCAGGTAGTCGTATTTGGCCAGATCCGTCTCCCCGACCAGAACGCCCAGATCTATGAGCCCTTTTTCCATGCGGTCAGCCACAAAGGAAGCGTTGCCGCTGTAGACGTGAAAGCGGATCCCGGGACAGATCCGGTGCAGATCCGCGGCTGTCTGCGCCAGCAGCCGCATTCCCTGCGTTTCGCCGCCTCCGATCGCTACCTCGCCCCGCACAGGTCCTTCCTGCGCAAAGTCGCTCTTCAGCCTGTCTGAAAGCGACAGGATCTCCCTAGCCCGTTCAAGCAGCAGCCGTCCCTGCTCTGTCGGAACAACCTTATGCCGGCTGCGCGACCGGATCAGCAGCCGGCAGCCCAGCTCCTCCTCCAGGTCCCGTATCTGCCGTGACAGGGTTGGCTGCGTAATATGCAGACGGGCGGCCGCCCTGGAAATGCTTTCCTCTTCCGCAACTGTAACAAAATAACGCAAAAGCCGCAGTTCCATAGCCGTTCCTCCCGGTTCAGTATAGCGGCGCTCCCTATGCTCTGCAAGCATAAGCTCCGAGAGAAACTAGGCATTTCCCTATAACCTCTTTCTTCTGTACGCTGAGATAGAAAGATGATACAGCCATTCACACGGAAAGGACAGCCATTAATATGAAGCGTTTTTTGATCACAGCCCTTCTTCTTGCAGGCGGCATCCTGAGCGGGTGCAGCGCTCCTGCCGGCAGCCCTGCGGCAGGCTCGGTGCCGGCTTCCGCCCTGGCATTCTCAGAAGAAACGGCAGCAGAAACGGCGCCGGGTCCTTCTGCCTCGGAAGAAGGAAAGCGCACCGCCTGGGAAGACACTCTCGTGCAGACGGAGAATCCGGAGATGCCAACCCGCGTTCTGGAAGGCGGCACCCGGATTAACATGCAGTTTGGAGACACCGTGCTGCCTGGGCGGCTCAACGATTCCGAAACAGCGCAGGCCCTGATTGAGATGCTGCCCTACACAGTCCACATGAACAGTTATTCCCACGACTTCTGCGGAGTCATGCCGGACGACCTTCCCTACGATGAAGCGCAGGTGCACTACGGCTGGCTGAACGGCGACATTGACTATGCGATCGACGCCCCGTATTTCACCATCCTGCATTCGGATGAGGAAAGCTCGGAGCAGTACGGTTACCAGGTCAACATCGGCGTCCTGGACTGTGAGCTTGACCGTATCCGTGATCTCACAGGAAGCTACGACGTGTTGATCACACTGGCCGAGTAGGAGATTACGCGCCTTGAAAAGAGTCTTTCTGTGTCTTTGCATCCTGACATTTGTGCTGTGCGCCTGCAGCGCTGAGCAGGAAGCCGGAGCGGGCTCCGCACTTCCGGCCGGCGCCGCGGCCTCCGTCCCGGCGGAAACCGCGGCAGAAGAGGACGACTTGGTCAATTTCACGGCCTATGCGAACTATGTCCCGGGCACTTCAGAGCCGGTCCCCTTTGCTCGCGGCACCGAGAGCAGCATCCTGGTCGCCTATTTCTCACGGGCTGACAACACTGCCATGCCCGAGGATGGAAATCTGGACGGCATCACTTCTGCGAGTCTCATCAATGCCGACGGCAGCACGCCCGGAAGCGCCAAGGAGGTGGCAGCCTGGATTGCCCAGGATACCGGCGGCGACCTCTATGCTATTCAGACTGTACATACCTATCCGTTCGACTATGACATGACCGTGGCAGTCGGCGAGGGACAGGATGTGGATGGCCGTCTTCCGGCGCTTGGCGGCAGTCTCCTTGACATTTCCCAGTACGAGACCGTCTTTCTGGTCTACCCGGTGTGGCACTTTTCGCTGCCGGCCCCGGTGCGCTCTTTCCTCACAGAATATCCGATGCCCGGCAGAACGATCTATGCTTTTGCCACTAACGCCGGCAGTCAGTTCGGGGACTCGCTGGATGTCATAGCCGAGTTGGAGCCGGATGCCAAGGTCGCCGAAGGCCTGTCCGTACGGGCTGAGGACGCATCAGGCAGCCGGGAGGAGATTGACGTCAAGGTGCGCGAGCTGCTTGGGCAGACAGACAGCACAGCAGGTCCATCCAGTGAAACGGAGGAAACAGCAATGCAGGTGACTATTGACGGCAGAACATTTCCCATTCGTTCTGCTGACAGCGATGCAGCCCGAGAACTGACAGCCATGCTGGAAGAGAATCCGGTTACAATAGAGATGGCCGATTATTCCGGCTTTGAAAAAGTCGGATCCCTGGGGCGCAGCCTGACAGCCAGCAACGAGTCCATCACGACAAGACCCGGCGATATCATGCTCTATAACGGCAGCAATATAGTGCTGTTCTATGGGCAGAATACCTGGGACTATACCCCGATTGGCACTGTGGAGGACCTGGACGGCTGGGAGGAAGCCCTTGGAAACGGCAACATCACTGCAGTCTTCAGCCTGGTAGAGTAGGAAGGAAATCTATATATGCTTGGAAATTTCACTTTCAGTATCCCCACCCGCGTCCACTTTGGTGACAAGGCACTCGATTCGCTCAAAGATGAACTGGCCCGTTTCGGCGAAACCGTGCTGCTCACTTACGGCGGCGGTTCGATCAAGAAGACGGGGCTCTACGACCGGATCGTCGGGATCCTGACTGATGCGGGCAAGGAGATCGTTGAACTTCCGGGTGTCATGCCCAATCCGACAGCTGACAAGCTTCGTGAGGGTGCCAAACTGGCCCGGGAAGTCAGTGCTGACCTCATTCTGGCTGTCGGCGGCGGTTCCGTCATTGACTATTCGAAGGCCGTTTCCGTCTCCGCCTGGTGCGACGAGGATCCGTGGGACAAATACTACCTGCGCATGGAAGATCCGGACAACAAAATCATCCCCGTGGGCTCAGTCCTGACCATGGTTGGGACGGGATCTGAGATGAATGGCGGCGCCGTGATCACCAACCCGGAACAGAAGCTGAAGATCGGACACGTGTTTGGCGACGAGGTTTTTCCGAAGTTCTCGATCCTCGACCCAGTTCTGACCTTCACGGTTCCCGAGCGGCAGATGGTGGCGGGCATCTTTGACATGTTCAACCATATTACAGAGCAGTATTTCTCTGGTGATGACGACAACACTTCCGATTATCTGGCCGAGGGTCTGATGAGGAACGTCATCGTGAGCGGGCGGCACGCGGTCAAGGATCCGGAAAACTATGAGGCCCGCAGTAACCTTATGTGGGACGCTTCGCTGGCACTCAACACCCTGATTGCCCTTGGAAAATCCACTGACTGGGAAGTGCACATGATCGGTCAGGCAGTGGGTGCCCTGACGGACGCTACGCACGGTCTCACCCTGGCCGCCGTCGCACCGGCCTACTACCGTCTGATCATGCCGTTCGGGCTGGAGCGGTTCAAGCGGTTTGCTGAACACGTCTGGGACGTCGATCCGGCCGGTAAGACCGATAAAGAGGTGGCCGAAGAGGGTATCCGGCGTATGGAAGAATGGATGCAGGAGATTGGGGTTGCCAAAAACCTCACGGAGCTTGGGGTCACAGAAGACATGCTCGACGACATCGTCAAGGGAACGTTCATCATGGAAGGCGGTTACCATGTGCTGACAAAGGACGAGATTCTGGACGTGCTGAAAGCCTCGATGTAGGGTCGCAGCAAGCGGCTTCACTGCGGCCGGGTAACTTTGGTCTTCGGGCATAAGGACATCAGATCCGGCAGCGTCGGCACGTACATCAGCTTCAGCTGCACAATCGGGGTCCGTGGCAGGACAGCCGTTTGGTGAAGACCTGGTTCGCCGCGCAGTCTCATTGCAAGCAGACCGTTGCACCGAGCGTTGCAGCAGAACAAACAGAAACCCCGCAATCTTGTATGATTACGGGGTTTCTTCTAGCATGGCGGAAAGAGAGGGATTCGAACCCTCGGTGCGCTCATCACGCACACACGATTTCCAGTCGTGCGCCTTAGACCAGCTCAGCCATCTTTCCAGGCGGCCATATCTGCTCACAGCCGTCATGATAACATTGCGCGGACTCGAGCGCAAGAGGCCCGGAGACAGGAGGCCGCGGGGACTTCGTGTGGACTTTCTGCTTGAAATGTTTGACGTCACATTTATGCAGCGCGTATACCCTGCCGACCAAAGAGCTGTCCGCCTGTGCCCAAGAGATGAATCAGGTGCTGCGTGGCGCTGTCATAATGAACGGCTTCGCGAACGGGATCAAAGATATCGAAGTTCAGTTTTTGAGGAACTTCAAACAATGAT
>JAAUYQ010000054.1 GCA_014805015.1 Clostridia bacterium
ACAAAGGGGCAGCCGGCGTGGACGGTATGGAAACCGGGGAAATCCGAGATTACATCCAGGACCACGCTGAAGAACTAAGAAGACAGGTTGTGGCTATGGAATACCAGCCGCAGCCAGTAAGGCGGGTATATATTCCGAAACCGAACGGCAAGCAGCGGCCGCTGGGGATACCAGTGGTGATTGACCGGGTGCTGCAGGAAGCGGCGGCAATTGAGATTGCCCCGATCTTTGAGGCAGAATTCAGTGAATCGAGCTACGGATACCGGCCAGGAAGGAGTGCACAGGATGCTGTCCTGCAGGCACTGGAATATATAAACGATGGCTACGAATGGATCATTGACCTCGATATTGAGAAGTTTTTCGATACCGTTAACCACGATAAGCTGATCTCGCTTGTCCGGACCAAGGTCAATGACAAGGCAACTCTTCATCTCCTGCGGCAGTTTCTGCGGGCAGGAGTCATGGAAGACGGATCCGTGCAGCCCAATGATCTGGGCACACCGCAGGGAGGCTGCATCTCGCCGCTTCTCGCGAACATCTATCTTGATTCGTTTGATAAGGAACTGGAAAGCAGAGGGCTGCGTTTCTGCCGCTATGCAGACGACGTGGTCATCTTCTGCAGGAGTAAACGAGCCGCAGAGCGCGTCATGGCGTCGGTGACCAGCTGACTGCAGCGCAAGCTGTTTCTGAAAGTCAGCGCCACAAAAACCAAAGTGGTTCGGCCTACACAAAGTACCTTCCTGGGCTTTACGTTCTGGAAAAGTAAAGTGGGTTGGAAGGCCAAACCGGCAGATGACAGGAAACAGCGACTCAAAGACAAAATCAAAGAGGTACTGTGCCGGCGCAAGGCAGCGGCCACACCACTCAGTGTAATCTTCATGAGGGTGAACCGAATCATTCGGGGATGGATCAACTACTTCCGGATAGGAAGTATGAAAACATTCCTCAAGAATGAATTCGGGCCATGGCTCCGGCACAAGGTGAGGGTGGTCATTCTCAAGCAGTGGAAAAGGCCCGGGACCATCTTCCGAAATCTCGCGACGCTCAATCGCATGTTTGGGTGCGGCTTCGATAAGGAGCAAATCCGGCAGACCGCGAACTCGCGGCTTGGATGGTACCGCACGAGCGGCATGCGTACGGTCAACTACTTGCTCAGCCCAAAAGTGCTGGGTATGAAAAATGGGGACCGACCTGGACTGATCGATCCCCTTGAACTCTATCTGTCACTCAATTCATGAAATCTACTACCATCACGACGAGCCGTATACGAGACCCGTACGTACGGTTCAACGAGAGGGGCGGGGCTTAAACGCCCCCCTCTACTCCATTGTCCTCGAGCTGCGCACCTACAGCCGAATACGTCTGCCTTCCTCCTGACTTTTCTTTGCAGCTTCCAGAATCTTGAGCACTTCTGCGGCCTGCTCGGGCGGAACGAGGAGATCTCCATCTTCGCGAATAGCCCGGTAGAGATTGTCATAATAGGCACCGTAGTCGCCGCGCTCAGTTGGAAGTTTCTGCGTTTCCATGCCGGCGTCGCTGACAATGCGGAGCGTTCCGTAGGCCTCCTCATCGTCCNCGCCAAAGCCTGCATCTACCGGACGGGCGCCAGCCCGCAGCGAAGGCTCCTGTGGATCCGTACCGTATTTCAGATAGCTGCCGCGGCGTCCCTGAACCGCGAAGCGGGGACCTGGAAGCGCCGCGATCTCGCTCGCGGACAGAACGACTTTCTTGTCCGGATAGTACAGAATGACGCCGATATTGTCTGTGCCGCCGGACTCTTCGCGCTCCTTACGCAGATCCGCATAGACTTCTTCCGGCATCCCGAACAGGGCATATGCCTGGTCGAGAAGATGAATCCCCAGATCGTAGAGCACNTCGGAGCCGTCACCGCCTGCCCGTTTCCAGGGTTTGGCACTNGCGCCCTGCACNAAGCGGTCGAAACGGCTCTCATAGTCCACAATTTCTCCGAGCGTTCCCTCGGATATGAGTTTCTGAACCGTCCGGAAATCGCCGTCCAGACGGCGGTTCTGGTAGACCGTAAATATGACGCCTTTTTCCTTGGCCAGCTGACACAGTTCCTCCACCTCAGCACTGCTGACAGCGGCAGGTTTTTCCACAACGACATGTTTGCCGGCTTCCAGTGCCTGACGGGCCATGGGGACGTGACAGGCGACCGGCGTGGAGATAATGACAAGGTCTATGTCGTCGGNCAGAAGCTCATCAAAGCTGCGGACAATCTGGGCGTCCGGGTAGGCTTCTTTCGCCCGGTCGGAACTGCGTTCATAAATCTTGCGTAATTCGAACCGGTCATCCGCTGAGATGAAGGGTGCCTGAAAAACTTGGCCCGAGAGGCCAAAACCAGCTAGTCCCGTGCGGATNGGNTGTGTGCTGTTTGTGCTCATGTTTATCTCCTTGTCGCTTCTCGCTGTCAGTCCAGCAGNCNGCGATGGCCTCTGGACGGCTGTTCGGTGTAGACTTCCCGGTTCAGAAATTCTAAACTGAGGNCGGATTGATACCTGTGGGGCAGAGATGAACTGACTGCAGATNCCCGGGGTGGTCTCCGCGGAAAAACTGTATGNGNCCTTCATATTCTCTGCCGGTTGAATCTGAAGCGCAAGCGAAGGAAATCNCNGGGACNCTCGGCCGCGAAGCTGAACNGGGACGNGCNGANTACATGAAGGAAGCAGGCAGAGCAGGCGAAGCAGAAGACTTGTACAGCGGTATATATAGCAGAAGANTTGTACAGCGGTATATATAAGGAAGGAATTTTCNGTGAAGAAGATNGTCTGTGTTAATGGCAGCCCGCGCCGCGAGGCAAACAGNGCGACNCTNCTNGTNAANGCGATNAAGGGAGCCGAGCAGGCNGGTGCTGAGGTGNTGAGATACGACCTGGTGAGGCAAAAATACTTTGGCTGCATCAGCTGTTTTGCCTGCAAGGAGCTCGGCGGCAGGAGCTTTGGTCGCTGCGGCGTAAAAGATGCATTAAGCCCGATCCTGGAAGAGATTCTGGCCTCAGACGGCCTGATTGTNTCCATCCCCGTGTATTTTGGGGATGCNCCNGGCATGACCCGGGAATTCTTTGAGCGTCTGTGGTTCCCGGGGCTGACCTATTCCAAGGACTATCATTCGGCCTACAAAAGGAAGGTCCCATCCCTGCTTATCTACANCATGAATGCGTCCGATATCCACTACTATGATNATCTGTATAAACGGATTGGAGACACGTTCAATATTGTGCTGGGTCCGTCACGGTATTATGCCGTGCCCGATACGGTCCAGTTCTCGGACTACAGCCGCTATGCGAGCGAGATGTTTGACGGGAACGCGAAGATGAAGCGGCGCAATGAGGAATTCCCCAAGGAGTGTCTCCGGGCTCGGGTCCTTGGCGAGGAACTGGTTGCCGGCTGGCAGGACTGAGCCGCTGTTCTTAANTAAACATGCCAAGGGGGACNCGCGAGAGTCCCCCTGATATGATTNAGGCAGCAGTGTGTGCGCCCAGACTCGCAGCAGAACAGATCAGATCCTCTGCTCGCGGAGCTGCTGTTCTGTGCGATGCGCCTGCGCACGCTGCCGGATGAACATGTGATGNAGCTGGGGAATCAGGGCGACAGCAATACACAGGGCACATTCGACGCCGCAGACGGAGCCGCTGTACCCGAGAGAATAGAGCCAGGCNGGCATTCCTTCCGGGGCATACATGCCAAAGAAAATCCAGCCGCTCAGAAACTGACAGACAAAGCGCGCACTGCAGCCATAGATAATGCCNAGCGTCAGATGGCGGCTCAGCCCNGCCAGNGCAACAGAGGCGAAGGCCAGAACGTAATCAAGAAGGACCTGGANCGGCGCCAGGATGACCGGATCCTGCATCAGCTGCAGCAGACCGTACACAAGACCTGCCAGGAACCCTTTGCGAAACCCGTAAATATAGGCGAAAGCGAGCAGCGGCAGCATGCTCGCCGGCGTAATGGAACCGCCCTGCGGCATGCGNAACAGCTGNATGAAACTCAGNAGAAANGACAGACCGACNCACAGTGCTGCTGTCGAGAGTTCTTTTGTTGTCCANGCNCGGCGGGTAGAGGCGCTTCCCNCGGGATGTNTTTTNCGGTACCAGAGAAAGCCGCCGATTCCGGCAGCGATGGCGAGGGCGGCCAGGAGCCAGGAAAACCACTGCATNTCCNGGAAGCCGCCAAAAGCTTGCTCGAACCAATTATTCACGTTGCATCCCTCCTTTTTGATGTAGGGAAACAAAAAACCTGCACGCAGGCAGGNCATACCGTATAATTACGCTTCCCTGCACATGAATTGTCATGACCGGTTCTAGGGCTATGATCTCAGCTTTTTACAGCACACCCAGCGGTTGTTTGGTTCGATAGCTATCATACTGCAGCGGCGGCACAAACGGCAACAATTGCGGGCGCACTCTTGCTGNCTGCGTTCAGCCTGACTGCAGCTGCAGTTAACGCTGTGCTGCGCGGCTGNCTCACGGGTCATCTGCTTTATGCGGCGTCTCGGGGCTGCATATGGATCGTTCGCGTGCTGCAGGAAACTGATCGCCCGCCGCACCCTTATCNATTTGNNNCNNCAGNCCTGCAGCAGCTGTCCAGACAAGCCGGCNGGCGTGTGACTCTTTGTGCTTTGCAGTGAGGCGCACAACAGACAGGTGAACGCAGAGCAGTATACTACGAGAATAGTATTGACAAAGGGGATACTATTGCCGTAGTATAACAGCATAAACTATTGCAGTAGTATGAGGTGCTTGATGAAATTCTTCGATTCAGAACTGAAAGTAATGGAGACTCTGTGGACGCACGGAGACCTCACGGCCAAGGCCATCTCAGAACTGCTGAAGGATGAGATTGGCTGGAACATTAACACGACATACACCGTGATCAAGAAATGTATCAAGAAGGGCGCTATTGAACGCTCTGAACCGCATTTCCTGTGTCACGCGCTGGTGTCCAAAGAAGAGGCGCAGAAGACGGAAACGGAAGAGCTGATCGGGCGGCTGTACGACGGCTCTGTGGAAAAGCTGTTCGCAGCCCTGCTGGGCAGCTGCCGGCTGAGCGCGGCCGAGATCGAGCGCCTGAAAGAGATGGTCTCAGAGCAGGAGCGGAAGCAATGAGCATACTGGAACTGAGCATGCAGGGCAGCGTTATGATTGCGGCAATTCTGCTGATTCGGGCTCTGGCGCTGTACCGGTTGCCGCGGCAGACATTTGTGATACTGTGGCTTATCGCAGCGCTGCGGCTGGTGCTGCCCTGGGCGCTNCCGTCTGTACTGAGCATCTATGCGGCTGTACCGGGACCGCGGATGCCGGCAACGGTCGGCATGCCGGTGGCGCGAACAGTGGTGCTGCAGGATGCCGGTGCTGCCGGCAAGGGGACTCTGCCCGCGGGTGGTGCAGANTCCGGGAGCATCTGGCTTTGGATCTGGCTGGCGGGAGNGCTGGTAACCGGGACGGTTTTCATTGTGCTCTATGTGCGGTGGATCCGGAGGTTTGCGGCTTCACTGCCTGCCAATAGCGCGGAGATCGCTGCTTGGATGTCAGAGCACCCGCTGCGCCGCAGGCNCCNGATCCGCCAGTCCGACTGGATTATGACGCCNCTTACGTACGGTATTATGCGGCCGGTCATTCTGCTGCCGCGCTCTGCGGACCGTCTCGACAAGGAAACGCTCGACTGGATTCTCATGCATGAATACGTGCATATACGCCGTCTGGATTCGCTGACAAAGCTGATCCTGATGGCTGCGGTAAGTCTGCACTGGTTCAATCCACTTGTCTGGCTAATGTACATTCTCGCGGACCGGGACATTGAGCTCAGCTGCGATGAAGGGGTGCTGAACCGCCGCGGCAACAGCGGCAGTTACGCGCGGATGCTGCTCAGNATGGCAGAGCNGAGGTCGGTCCAGATGCCGTTCGCGAGCAGCTTCAGCCGCAGTACACTGGAAGAAAGGATTCGATCAATCATGAAACATAAAAGGCATACGGTACTTGTGGTTGTGCTGGCAGCCGTGCTGGTTATTGGTATCAGCACAGCGCTCGCGACAACGCCGCCAAATGCGGCAGATGATGCGGCAGTCAGCCGCACATATTCGGATCTGACGCCAGCAGAACTGGAAGCGATGGATGAGGCTTCGGATGTCGAGTGGTGGACCGCCGAAGAGTACGAGGCGTGGCTTGCCAGCGAGAAGGTTGCGCTGCAGAATGCGCTCGGGACAAAGGCCTGGACAAATGTCGATGGTGAATTCGTCTGGACNCAGGAGAAGATTGACGAGACGATTGCCATGTATGAGCAGGTTCTTGCACAGATCCGCAGTGGGCTGCTGGTCTCCAAAAGTGTAGACGGTTCCGGTGACGCNATTCTGGNGGAAGGACCGGATATGACTCCGGAAGATTATGCGCCCTATGGGCTGGATGCAGATGCAGANGGAACGCTGCGCTATGAAGGAGAGAAAGTCCGGTTCTTCACAGACCGCGTGGAACTGGANCCCGGTATGTCCGCCAGTAAATGCAACTATCTGAATGATGAGGGAACGGTCAGTGTGCGGACAGTGCGNGAAGCGACNCCGAACGGAGACGGCAGNGTGGATCCGTTTGGCAGACTTGTGGGTCTCGAGCGGCTTTCNNGTGCGGAAGCNGAGGCACTTATCCAGGAATATCTTGNCAGCGCACAGCAGGAAACGACNGTAGTCGCCGAAGACCTTGCNGTCCAGGAGGCGATCTCGGAAGAGCGGGAGATCAGTGCGGAGGTGCTCAAACCGTACGCGGCCTTTGGATTGCAGTGGCAGATGGGTCCCGGGGGCCTCAGTATGAGCCGGCAGGGAAAGCCTGTNCACAGTCTGTACGATGAAAAAGAGGCCCTGTGGGTCGCAAACAACATGCACGGTTACGACCTCGCTGGATCGGTGGATCTTGAAGCGGTGTATGACGGCAGCCGCCTGACAGGCCTTAGAGAACATGAGTGCACACACCGTCAGGAAGCAACGACGGTTGTCATGGNAACAGACGTGCAGGAGCAGAGNGGGCAGACGTTTGAAAGCATCTTCGCCCGCTACGCACNTCTGGGACTGACTTTCAGTACGGACCGGACAGACGGGACGGCAAGATATAATCTGTTTTATCAGGGCCGCCCAGTGAACCATTTCGTGGACGAGGACGATAATCATGTGTTCACTTTTGATTCCTCGGACCAGACTCCCGGGGGACTGCGGGCTGAGGTCGTTTACAGAGACGGCAAGGCAGTCAGGATAGAAGCCAAGTAGAGTANTTANATTGAGTGGCGGCCTGCGCCTTCAGGTCTGGANGCGCAGGCCGCTGNTTGCATTTTGNNNCGAGGNGNNGCNGGNTGCAATGGGCGGCGGAANAGCTTNGCNNANCTNTGATTNTCCGGANCCGCCTTNNGNCNGGCTCNNANCGANGCCGNATNTCTGAATGNNTNNGCCTNGACTTGGATGCANAGTGCAATCTCGACATCTGCGAGCNGGCAGATNACNGGCAAGCTGCGANTTCTGNCNNCGTCAGTNGCNGCCGTCTGGGTGATCCAGTCNAAGCCCGGCATGNCCGTAGATGCGAAATGATGCTGCTGCTCAGATAACAGACTTGCGGCAGTGCCGTTCGTGTGANGAAAACAGCATTCGGTGTAATGCAAAGCCTAAAGAATGGAGGCTGAGCGTAGAATAGTGACGAGAGCCTCTTTTTTGGCGTCTNAGGATTCCTCTTCACGCGGAGAAGCTGAATGCAAAAAACACCCGGAGCNGGCTTCGCGGACATCGTCCGCCTGGCGCTCTCCAGTCTGTTCAGGAACCGTATCCGGACTCTGCTCACCATGCTTGGCGTNATCGTCGGGACAGCCGGCATCACGCTGATGCTGGCCGTTGGCTGGTCCGGCTACAGTCAGCTGCAGGATCAGATTGAGAAGATGAGCTCGCTGACTCTGATTGAAGTGTACTCTGGTGACGCCCTGCGGGACGGGCTAACAGCGAGCAATATCGTCATGTTTTCAGAACTGGCGCACGTAGANGCGGCGTCCGCGGTTGTGGACCTGCCGGCAGAAATCACAGCCGGACCGTATGGCGCAGCTGNCTCACTGCGGGGCGTGGATCCGGCAGTTCTGCGTATAGATCTGGAGGAAGGCCGCATGTATGCAGCGGACAGCCAGAACGCGGCGCTCGTGATTGGGCCGGACGCCCTGCGCATGTTTACAGATCCACTGAATCCGCCTGACTTCAGNAGCCGGGAGGNTTACGAGAATTACCGGCCGGCTGTCAGCTGGCAGGATACCTCTGTCCGGCTTCAGGTCGGCTACCCAGACTCTGAGCCGCCGGGACGCGAATACCGTGCGGAGGTGGTTGGCGTTGCGGCAGCGTCAGATCCGTATACTTCTGATCAGTTTATCTATCTGTCTGTACCAGCCGCCAGGAAACTGATTTCAGAGAACCGCCAGCTGGCTGAGGTTCTGGGAATATCGGAAGATTCTTTTGATCTGGCCTTTGTCCGCGTGGACAGCATCGAGCATACTGAGGAGGTGATGGACGAGCTCAGCAGCATCGGTTTCGCTGTGAGTTCGGACATAACCTACGTTCGCAGCCTGCGCCAAGAGCAAAGCAGGCAGCTGCTGCAGCTGCTGCTCACCGGCGTGATCTCCCTGATCGTAGCGGCCATCGGTATTGCGAATACAATGTATGCGACGGTGCTGGAACAGCGCAAAGCGATCGGCATTATGAAGGTACTGGGAATGCGGAGCCGCGAGATCCGGGCGCTGTTTCTGCTTGAATCGCTTGGCATCGGCGTTGCCGGGGGCCTCATAGGACTTGGCGTGAGCTACGTGCTGGTCTGGCTTCTCAATGCCGGCATTGGACAGGGTTTTCTTTTGGGCATGCAGAGCGGAGCAGATACCTGGCTGTCCATTCCACCGCCGGCGGCCCTGATTGCACTGCTGACTTCGTCGCTCACGGCCGTTATTGCGGGGCTCTATCCAGCGCAGCAGGCCACAGCCCTGAGCCCGCGCGAAGCCATGCTGGGACAGAGATGAGCATCTCCTGGCGAAGCAGAGCTGCCGGCATGATCCCGCATTCAAGGCTCATACTCCCTTCCCATCACTGTGCAGCTATACTGACGGGCACCAAGATTTGCCTTCGACTCGAGCAGCCTCGGTTCTGTGGGCACAGGAAGCCACGTTGATTTGGCAGATGTCACGGCTCGTCAGTATAGCTTAAACGGACAGGCCCTTCTGGCGAGGGCCGCGTCGGCAGAGCCGCATTTCGCAGCGGCGGCCACTATGAAACAGGTGAGATCGATGATGGGGACAAACGAAGAAGACAGGCAGCGAAGCGCAATTGTGTGCGAGGATGTCATTCGTATTTTTCATACCGGAAGCGTTCGGTACCGGGCGCTCAGAGGAGTCAGCTTCACCGTTGAAGACGGCGAAAAAGTTGCAATCACGGGTCCGTCCGGCAGCGGCAAATCGACACTGCTGCAGCTACTCGCCGGGCTTGATTATCCGACCTCAGGTCAGGTCCGCGTGTTTGGCCAGGAGATTTCTGATATGCCGGAGGAATCCCTCGTGCAGTTCCGTAAGGATTATACGGCCTTCGTGTTTCAGGATTTTGGACTGCTGGATATGTCAGCGCTCGACAATGTTGCGTTCCCGCTGATGCTGCGCGGAGTACCGCGGGACGTTCGCGAGGATCAGGCTGCAGATCTGCTCAGGGACCTGGGACTTTCAGCTCACCTGGATCACTTTCCAAGCGAGTTGTCCGGTGGTCAGCGGCAGCGGGTTGCGATCGCACGAGCCCTTATTCCAGAACCCCGCCTGCTTTTTTGCGATGAACCCACCGGCAACCTCGACAGCAGCAATGCCGTTCGGATCATGGAACTGCTCGCTGAAGAAGCTGAAAGGCGCCACGCGACGCTCGTGGTCGTCACGCATGATACCGAGCATCTTGATTGGGCTACCCAGACGCTGCGCATTCAGGATGGGATGGTCGCTGACTCCCAGGACGCTCGTAGCTGAGCGCCCCCTATGATCTTTTCTGCCGCTGGTATTTGCGCTGGTCCACTCGCCGCGTCAAGACGACGGCTCCGACTGCAGCTGCTGCTCCGGCAAGTGCTGTGATCAGCACGCCATTTGGTCCGGCGGCAGCGCTGTCCTCCGGCTCTTCTGACGCAGATGCCGAAGGCAGTACGGCCGGTTCGATCTCTGCTTCAAAGGGACTCTCATATTCGATGACGGCGCCGGTGCCTGTTTCGGCCCGCAGCACAACTCTGCCTGTGGTTTGGCCGTACCGCGTCTCCGCTGCGCCGGCAGTGCTACCGTCAAGCGGACTTACGAACGCATAAAGATCTCCTTCCTGCGCGCTGCCAGCTTCCAGCGTCCCCATATACAGGGTGCCTTCCGGCTGCAGTCCATCGCCTTCAATGCTGGCCGCTACGTTGTAGAGAGTGCTGCGGCCGTAGTTCATAGCCTGGATATGGACACCGAGCGTATCGCCGGCATGCAGAACTTCCGGGATCTCCGGCGGGTCCCATTCAAGACGTGCAGTCGGCAGCAGATTGATCAGCATCTGATCCTCAGCGCTGTAGTCCTGCGCGTCTTTGCCCTCGTAGCTGCCCGAGACAGTGATCTGCTGTACAGAAGGCGCATCGACTTCATTCGACATAAGCGTTGCCGCCAGCTCAACACTTTCGCCGGGTCCGATCTGTGGATAATAGAACGCGAGGGCGCTGCCGTCCGTATACAGGATGCCCCCAGCAGGCTCAAGTTCAACTCGTACGTTGCGGATAGTCTGCTTCGGATCCATGTTCTGCATGAAGGCGCGAAGCTGAAACGGCCCGCCAGCGGTAACCGGGTCTGGGTCAGTGATGAAGGAAGTCAGCATGAGCCGCGGTTCGGGTGCAGGCGTTTCCGTTGGTTTTGGTTCCTCACCGCCGCTACCGGAAGGGGACGTGTCACCGCTTCCCATATCCGGGACTTCCATCTCGTCCATTCCAGAGTCACCCGCTGGGTCCGGTGTGGGCGTTTCTGCCGGCGACTCTTCGAGAAGCTGGACACCAACCATAAACTGCTGATCAAACCAGCTGCCTTCTGCCCACCCAGATGTCCTGATGCCGATTGGCCACATACCAGCCTGCGGATCCGGTCGCAGTTGGAGATCGAGCGTCACCAGGAATACAGGCTGCGCGTTCTCTTCTGCGTCGTCCAGCGTCTTCTCGGCCCGGACCTGAAAATCATAATTACGAACGACGAAGGCCGCCTGGGCACTTTCCGGCCAGACAATCTCAACTCGGATAACATTGTCGCGGACCGGGCGCGTCCCCACAAGCGGCAGTACGATATGTACAGTTCCGTCCGCGATGCTTGGCGAGTAGCCTTCACTGTAAGTAGTATCCATGCCAGGGTACAGACCGGACGGATCAATCTCCAGCACTGGCTGCCCAGAGGGTTCTTCCGTTGGGCAGGCAGCGCCGCAGGCAACAAGCATGATCAGCAGCAGTGCAATCAGTTTCATCCTACCGCGCCCGGACTCACACCTGCGTCGCTGAAAGCGCACGGTGCGAGACACGCTGGCGCATCCTCCTTGCTATGGTCAGTCTCCACTCCGGGCAGCGCGGCATGCTGCTTCCCGGATGCTGGAATACGATCCCTCAGAATTGTGCTGCAGCGAACCGCAATCGTACGACCGCCTCTTATTCTGCAACCCCCGGAGAGGCGTTCGCGATTGGAACAGCTCGATTCTCTCCGCCCCGTACCCGTCCTGGAGCGGGGGCACCTTGGCGACGGACACGCCCGAAGCGCGCATTACCGAACCTCGCTGAGAATGCCGGCATCCATCTCACATACCGTGTCGCACAGTTCCTCAATATCGCGGGCATTGTGACTTGCCAGCAGAATGGTGGTGCCGCCAGCCTTGAGTTCTTTCAGCAGATTCCGTATCTCAAGCACGCCGCTGTGATCAAGGCCGTTGAACGGCTCGTCCAGAATCAGCAGCGCTGGATCTTCCATGATGGCCTGCGCAATGCCCAGCCGCTGCCGCATGCCGAGGGAGTATTTTGACACGTGCCGTTTCAGGTCCGGGTCCAGTCCGACTCTTTCCATTGTGCTGCGGACCTCGGACCGGCCAATTCTGCCGCGCAGAGCGGCCAGAAGTTCCAGATTCCGCAGGCCGCTGAAATTTGGCAGAAATCCTGGCGTCTCAATAATGAGTCCAATATTATCCGGAAAATCCACATCGCGGCCGACCTGCTCGTAGTCAACAAGAATCATTCCTTCGGTCGGTCTCAGAAAGCCGCAGATGCACTTGAACAGCACCGTTTTGCCGGACCCGTTGTTGCCGACCAGACCGTGAATCCGGCCTGCCTCAAAATCATGCGTGATCTCTTTGAGAACCTGTTCCCGGCCGAACCATTTGGATACCTGCCGGATACTGATGCAGATGTCTTTCATACCGGATCTGTCCCAGTGAAATGGAATTCGTAGCGGCGCACGGCGAGAAGTGAAGCTGCGGCAGCCGCCGCTATGGCCGAAGCAAAGACCAGCCACGACTGCCACAGCCGCGGAAACTGATCGTAGCCGAAATTGTGCAGGGAGAACGTGGCATGGTTTACGGGTGAGATCCAGACGACGGCGGCATAGGCCTGCCAGTACAGCTGGCGGGGAATTTCCAGCATAGCAATAATCACCTGAGGGGACAGGAAGTACCCGACCAGGGTGAACGCCGCCCCGGCCACAATGCCGGCGACAGCGCCTTTCCAAAGATTGGCCGCCATCATCAGCGCTGACAGCAGCAGGGAATAGAACAGCATAAGGATGAAGATATGGCCGGTGGCAGCGTACGGCGTTGACATCTCCAGCGTGCGCACCGCAGCCGGCAGCGCCAGGGTTTTGCCAACGCCGGAGTAGCCGAGCATTTTTGCCGCGTCCGACCACTGATTGTCCGGAAAGGCCAGCCGGACGCACAGCAGGCAGGTGGCGGCGAAGACAAACAGCACAAAGATGAGCGTTGCGAGTCCCATATACAGCATGGTGCCAAGCAGCCATGTCAGCCGGTTTGTTCTGTATAACGTATAGGCGGTGGCTGCCGTCAGAAACGGCGCATCCGCAAACAGGACAATCAGGAGACATGACATCATCAGAATGTTCGTCCCATCTCCGAAAGCCCATACAAATGGTTCTGCTATCTGCAGATAGACACCGCTTGACTGTGCAAAATCCATGCTTTTCTCTGTGAGAAGAAAGCAGAGGACGAATGCCAGAGCGAAGACAATGCCGATCCGCACACTGCCTTTCCACTGCAGAAAGTCGCCGGCGGCGACCTGCCAGATCTGCCTGAGTCTACGCACGTTCTGTCCTGCTTTCTACAGCGAGATAGTACGTCCCGCAGAAGACTGCAAAAAGCTCTGCAGGGACCCACCATCGCCCGGCGGCCTGTCCCGCCAGGTCTGACTGGCCTGTTGATATCCAGGTGTCGGGATCAAGCAGTGTCAGCTGCGGCAGATAGCGGCTGACCAGGATAACCAGCAGATAGTACACAAGAAACGGTCCCGCAAAGGTCATGACGCGGCTGTCCATGAGGAGTGCCAAAGCGCCGCCGAGCACAGCCCACATGGCGCCAAGCAGGCACAGCATAAGAACCTCACTGGTGAGGACTGCAGACGGCATCTGGGCTGGATCGGGCTCTGGACTCTCCGCGGACGGGAATGCCAGAGCAATAATCACGATCGTGCCTACGGCACCCAGCGCTGCCACGAGCGCCCCTGACACTGCGGTTACCAGCAGCTTTGAGGCAGTATAGGTCTGTCTGTCCGTTCGGGGCAGGGCGGAGCGGATATAGCGGCTGTGAAGATCATCAAACGCTGCGGCGCCAAATGGCAGCGCCGCCAAAACAGGCAGTGCTGCCATCAAAACAGAGTTGGTCAGAGCATCCTGGCAGACAAACAGTGTCAGGTCCGGCTCCGGCGTTACCTGTTCAGCGCCAGTCAGAACCGGCCATACAATGGGAGTGCCGAGCGTTGCGCAGAGCATAGCGCCGGCCACGGCATACAGCAGTTCCATGCTTCCAAAGAGACGCTGGAAGTCTGCTGCTCCGGATCTGCTCCTTTGTGTACGTCTCATGAAAGACAAGACTCCTGATCCCGGGATGTCAGCCTGGCAGATCTCATTGATACTCCATCAGGTACGCCGTGGTGACCCGGGGCTCTACGTATCTGCCGTTTTGCGCATCCAGGAAGATTTGTCCGTGGGACATCTCGCTGGCTCCTCCATAGCTGTAATCGTAGCTCACAGCCCAAACAGGCGTATACACGCCCATCTCGGGATTGTCCGCTGCGGCAAGCATCTCTGTTCCAAGAGAGAAGTCCGTGATTGTCAGTTTCATACCTTGCCCATCGCCATTTTCCATTGGTCCGTACATATACCCGAGCTGCGTCACGGCTTGCTGCTGGATGTCGCTGAACGGAACAAGAGAAGCGTCTTCCGGCTCAGCCCCAGTGGGATCCGAAGCGCCTGTCCACATCAGGGCTACGATGCCGCGATCGTCCACGGTTACGATCAGCTGCTCGGGTGTCCACGGTGCAGCCACAGTAGGCGCAGACTCTGGATTGATATAAAAGCTGTCAGGGAAGAAAGTCTTCTGCAGGTCTGCCACTGAGCGGGTAAAGACAAAGCGCCATCCTGTTACTTGCCCACGGCCGCTGCTCGTTATGAGACATGGCTCAACGAAGACTTCGGTAAGATCGGGAGCCAGCTTGTCCCGGCAAGCTTCTGCTTCTTTTCTGGCTTCCTCTTCGCTGATGACGGGTTCGTCGCGGATCACTTCGCCGCTCTCCGCATCCATAGCACTTTCTGGCATGGCGTGCTCGGTTATGTCCCGTTCCAGGGATACAAGATTTCCTCCTGGCAGGAAATTCAGGGATCCGACTTCGCTTCCGTTTTCGAAGTACAGATACATCCCAGCACCATCCGAATCAGACGGCATAGCGCCGTCAAATACGGTCTTCTCAGTTTGTTCAGGAGCTTCGCTTCTCTTCTGCTCCAGAGACTCTATATACTCAGTGCTTGCGCTGCCAGACTCGACGGCCTCGGTGAGTTTCCGGTCCCAGTAGTCCCTGCCGGGCTCGTACTGCGAGTACAGAACCGGAGCTGCTATTCCGGTTGCCGTTTCAACGACAGTCTGGACGTCCGTCACAGTGAGATTCCTTGGCTCAACTTCTAGAAGCAGGAAGCTGGCGTCTTGCGGCACTGTAACGTCCGCATCGATCTCCAGTTCCAGATTGGCAATTTCAGTTGGACTCTGCTCTACATACTCCGGAACCTCGATTGACTGCGGGACAGATGGGGCTGCATCGGTGTCCGTTTGCTCTACTGCGATTGCTGCCGGGCTGTCGGTTGTGACTGGGCTTTCAGATGTGGGTGCTTTCTGGCATGCCGTGCTTGGGGCACTTATCATAACAATCAGGCACATACTGGCGACAATGCGCGAGAAGCCCGTCTTTCGTTTGGTATAATCCTTCACAATAGTTGGTACCTCCTGTTCGTCGGCTGTTTTCCGTGCAGCGAAGCTTGACTCCTAGAGACTCACAAGGTATGATTCTCGAAATCTTTTCCAGCAGTGTCCTGTGTCTCAGACAGCTGAATTGATTCAGGGCAGGCTGGAAAACTGCTTCTCGTGCTCTGCACCACGAAGCGAGACGGCGGTATGTCTGGAAGTTGACATATTGGTAGATTCAAATGTGTCGATAGAGTCGTTGCAGCCGATCCACTACGGTACAAGCTTTGTACAGATCCCGCATTAGGCATTAGGGACTCTTGAGGCCACTTCTGTCGCACCCAGTTTCACTGAAGGACCGGCAGTCAGATCTGTACGGACTGTCTGTCGTTTCTGCGGAAAGCATACCCATGAGCAGTGAGGCCAGCTGCTGCATCGAGCGTTAAGCGCTGGGTCAAGATCAAATAAACAGCTGCCGCAACCTGACGGAGACACGGCACACTAGCAGATCCATGCCCGCGAACTCATGTCCTGTACGGAAGTCCAGTCCTGTGTGGTGACAGCACTACGTGATTCTGGTCTGGTATTGCAGCAGGTGTCCAACTATGCTCCGCACAATTCGCACAGGCTTTGCAGACCACAGTTCGGAATGCCACTTGTCGTGGATACAGCTGTCATATTGAATACAAGATTTTCATACGCACTCTCGGAATACAGCGCGGCGATTCTTTTTTTAATGTCACGTCCAATCTTCCGATTGCTCTTGCACCTGACAGACCGAACCCAGTGGTGCTTTCAGTATTCTATACTGAGTGCAGGGAGTACAGACGAATGATCACACGAACGGCGCGTTGCATCATACGAACGGCACGATCGAACGGATGACTTCGCGCCCTTCGGCACTGGCATAGCCATATTCTGCTCTTTGAACATTTGGGTGTTGTGACGCAGCAGCGGCTCGACCTGTCGGAGAAGCTGGCGCAGCCTGCAGCGCGAAAAGCGGGGCAGAAACGTTCTGAGGCGGCGAGGACATGGCGGCATGACATGCGCCGCGCTCGAGCCGATCGCGTTCTTTCTATTTCGCGGAGATGCAGAGCATATCCAGAAATATTTTTCAGATCTTCAGATTACAGCGAACGCCATGGGTTCCGGCCTTGAAACTGGCTCGGCTGGTCTGGATGCGAAACTGAGCACTCGGAGAACGCAAGCACGACTCTTGAACATTTCTATACAGATAACAGCCCAGACACTGGATTTCACGGGTATAAATGAGGTGCAGCTCGGCCTGGCGGCCGCGAATCTGCTGGACAGTGCGCTCGAGGCGTGCCAGCGGGTCGATCCGGCAGAAGACCGGTTCATTGAGGTCAGACTTTATTCGCGGGGAGATATGGTTGTTTTTGAGGTCCTGAACAGTGCAGACGGCGTGTACCGCCGGACGGACCAGGGCCTGCTTTCCGCCAAGGAATACGGCGATCACGGGCATGGCTACGACCAGCTGCAGATCCTGGTGTAGAAGTGGGATAACTACTATATGATAGAACTGCGGAACGATTCCTTCTGTGTACTTGTCCGTCTGCCAAATGAAAGACGCGCATGCTGAGAATTGCCTCGAACCGAACGTTCATGCTGCTGCAGAAATCAAACGCGGTGACGGTAAATGGCAGCGCCGCCAAAACAGGCAGTGCTGCCATCACAACAGAGTTGGTCAGTGAGTCCTGGCAGACGAACAGTGTCAGGTCTGGATTTGGCACTACACGCTCAGTGCCCAGTCAGCACGGGCCACACAACAGAAGTGCCTAGCGATGGGCAGGAGGCTGCGCTGGAAACAGTATACAGCAGCGCTATGCTACCAAGGAGACACTGAAAGTCTGCACTTCTGGAGCCGCCCTTTCGTGCGTTCCTCATGAAAGACAAAACTCCTGATCCCCGGACGTCAGCCTAGCAAATCTCACACTCACTGGTACTCCATCAGGTAAGCCGTGGTGACCCGGGGCTCTACATATCTACCATTTTGCGCATCAAGAAAGATTTGTTCATGAGATATGTCGCCGTCTTCTCCAGAACTGTAATTGTAGCGCACTGCCCAAACGGGCGTGTACACGCCCGTCGCAGGATCATCAGCGGCAGCGAGCATCTCTGTTCCAAGCGAGAAATTCGTAATTGTCAGTTCCAGACCCAGCCCCTGACTGGTTTCCATTGGTCCGTACATGTATCCGAGCTGGGTGATAGCTTGCTGCTGGATGTCGCTGAACGGGAGAAGAGTGGCGATTTCCGGTTCTGACCCGGTGGGTTCCGAGGCACCTGTCCACATCAGGGCCACGATGCCGCGATCATCCACGGTTATGGTCAGTCGTTCCGGTTCCCAGGGCGCAGCCAGTGTTGGCGCAGACTCTGGATTGATGTAATATCCGTGCATACTGAATGATTTCTGCAGGCCGCCAACAGGGCGGGTGAAGGCGAAGTACCAGCCGGTCACTGGTCCGCGTCCGCTGCTGTTTTTTATGAGACATGGCTCGACGGCGACTTCTGTCAGTTCCGGAGCAAACCTGTCCCGGAAGGCTTCGGCCTCCCTTCTGGCTTCTTCTTCGCTGATGATGGGCTCATCACGAATCACTTCTCCGCTGTTGGAGTCCATGATACTCTCAGGAAGAAAGCTTTCAGACATGTCACGCTCAAAGCCCATCTGATTGCCTCCAGGGAAGAAAGTTAGGCGTCCGATTTCTGTGCCATTCTCGAAATACAGATCTGTCTGACTATTCGAATTCGAGGGGACAGTACCATCAAACATAGTCTTCGCGTCTTGCTCCGGCGCCTCATTCAGCATCTGCTCCAGGTATTCTATGCGCTCGCTGCTGGCTGTGCCGAATTCTACAGCCTCGCTGAGCTTACGTTCCCAGTAGGCCCTCCCTGGTTCATACTGCGAATACAATTCGAGATTTGTTATCCCAGCTGCCGTTTCTCCAATTGCCTGGATTTCCGACTCTGCAAAAATATGGGGTTCAACTTCGAGAAGCAGAAAGCTGGCGCCTTCAGGAGACGTGACATCGGCGTCTATCTCCAATTCCAAGTTGGCTATTTTGGTTGGAGCCTGAAGGACGTGCCCCGGCAGTTCGAGAGGTTGTAATGCAGACGTAGATGTTGTCTCTGCTGAGCGCTCTGGCGCAGCCGTGGCGGTCTTGTCTGTAGCTGGAGCATTCTGGCACGCCGTACTTAACCCTAGAATGGTAATGACTAGACATATTAAGACGACGGGACGCAAATAGTTTGTATGCTGTGAGATGTGGGATTTCACGACAGCTGGTCACCTCCGTTGTATCTGTGTCGTTGCCGTATCTAGAGTAGTGCAGGCACTTTGAATCTCAAGAGGGTTCTTCGCATGACACCCTAGACCGACAGACGGTCATTATGGAATGAGCAGCTTCTATCGCGCTGTTGCATTCCCTTTTGCTAGAGCCCTATGCATGACAGTGTGGCCCAAACCGAAATCGGCATGGACCACACAACCACCGTGCCAGATGCGATGGACTGTAATCAAGCGGTGGTGAACATTACACCGGCAGGGCTGAAATGTGCGAATTCTGAACCGTGTGAACGGCCATTGATATAGGTTAGAGTGCAGCCTGGTATATATGGTATAGTTAACTATACGACATCGCACCTTCGTCTGCTGCTTTTTGATCTAGTCTTTAGACATACAGGATGCCGCTGAAGATCAAATAATCTGACGGACTAGAACTGCGGATGCTCTCGCGGACTGTAACCGCCGAAGGGTATTTGGTGAAATCTGCGAGCCAATTTCCTACTCCAGTGCTTGGAATGGTCTTAAGTTCCGTGCAGGCCTCGCCGCCATTGTATCCGCGGAATTTCCAGTCGCTCTGTCCATTCCAGTTAACGTAATCCACTCTCTGCTCGATGTTGATGCTGCGCTCCCTAGCGAGTGTCGCAACGCTCTGAGAAGCACCACCGTATATACGTTTGCTTGTGAACGTTACGCGCGAAGCAAGAGCAACCGAACTGCAGCCGATGATGCACAGAGCGACCAGCAGGGTTGCCATAGTCTTCCGAAGTCTATTCATAGTTTTTGTCCTCCATTTTTGGTGAGATCCTTGTTGCGCCACTCACTGAGCGGCCGGTCAACAGATCCTGAACGCGCTGGATGGTGCTGTACGACGGTCTGTACCAATTGCCATAGCATCCACCTCGTACGAAAAAAAGTGCGGCCAAGATTATGATGCGGTCTACAATTTTACAGCACTTTACAAGCTTTAGTCTAATTTAGCAAAGCGCACAAGTAGCTTTCCAAAGGCTTTCTCCAAACCAGATCTATTTTTCCCGGTTTGGAGGTCCTGAGCCATGCGGTACAAAAAGATTCGCTGCAGAATCAGTTTTCCGATTTTGAGTCGGACCTGCTGTGGGCTGCTTCCGCGCCATGCCTTGAAATCACGGTCCAT
>JAAUYQ010000055.1 GCA_014805015.1 Clostridia bacterium
GATGTCGTGCCACAAATTTTGCGGGCGGCAGTCTGCACTTCCTCCAAAACCTGCTGCTGTTTTTCTTCTGGGCAGGTGGCACAAAGGTATCTGCCAGCCGGCAGAATTGTCAGGCCGTCTATCGCCGCATAGCGACGGCACAGGGCATACATTCTCGTTACGCCATTCCTATAGTAGATGCCGGCTGCATCCTCAAAGTCGAATTCCCCCCGCCGGGCCTCTCCCACCTGATGCTCAAAGTGCCGCAAGTATCCAGAGAGCACGTCGAGTGAAGGGGTTTCGAGGCTGTCCGACAGCAAAATAGCACGCTCCGGAAAGTACTCGACATAGAAACCGTCCGGCTTGTCGCTCTGTCCGGCCTTGGCGACGTAACTTGCCCTGGCCCGGGCGATTTTCTCCTTGCTGCGCTCAAGCGCTGCAATCTTCGCGTCTGCCCGTTCAGCCGCTTCATCCAAAGCCAAGATCACCTGCCGGAGGTCGCGGCAGTCTAGGATGTCCCGAATCTCCTGCAGTGACATATCCATGATCTGCAGCGCTTGCACAGTGCTGAGACGCACGAGATCCTGCTCTGTGTAGTAGCGATAACGATTCCATTCCTTGCGCGTGCTGGGCTTCACCAATCCGATGCGGTCGTAATGGCGCAACGTTTCTGCCGTTGTCTGCAGTGCTTTGGCTGCCTCTCCGACTGTATAGCATTTGCCTGTTGGGCGGTCCCTTTTCTGATTCTGCACCCTCGCGGGCTGTTCTGCCACAGACAATCTCCTCCTTTATGCGTCACGATGAATTGTCTCGAACCAGATGTTGACCTTTGTGTTACACAAAGGCATACAATCGTTCTAACACAAAGAAGCCGGGAAAACAATCCGGCATCCAACAGCACCAGGAGGTTACTTATGTCATGAAAAAGAGTATTGCCTTGATGTTAGGAATTGGCGTTGTGATTCTTTTCCTTACCGCATGTTCCGGGGAAGCCCAAACGTTTACACCTGAAGAGTACACAGCAGATGCGGCAACAATTCGAAGGATCAGCATCGACGTGCATGACCGGGAAATTGATGTTTTCAGTACGCCAGATAACCAGATCTGTCTTTCGTATTCACAGAGCGCGCAGGAAGAATATAACGTAGTGTCGGATGGTGATATGCTCACAATGACCGCAGCCGACAGCAAAGACTGGGTTGATTACATCGGTGTTAAGCCCGACATCTCGAACCGGAAGATTGCACTGACTGTCCCGCAAGAGTTGCTGAGTGTGCTGGAGGTGTGCACGACGAACGAAAACATTACTCTTTCGCAGCTTGCTGTCAGAGACAAGGTTCAACTGGTCAGTGAAGGTGGCAACATAGAGTTCGCGGATCTCGATGTAGGTCAGGCGATCAGCCTGTCAGCAAAGAACGGCAATATTGCCGGCAACATTCTCGGCAGCAGCGGTGACTTTACCATCCGAACCGATATCAAAAAGGGAAACTGCAATCTGCCGAAGGACGAGGCTGCCGGCAGCAAGACGCTTGATGTTTGCTGCAACAATGGTGATGTCGATATTGCATTCGAGGAAGAATGAAATATTATTGTGCAGCTGCAAGAGCCAGAAAAAGTCAGGACATTTGTGATGTGCTGACTTTCGCAGCGCGACTACAACGGCAAACATCCGGGACCAGATTCTGCCGAGCTTCAGTCGGCGAAAAGCGGTAGTTCAGCGTGTGCCAAGAAGCGGCACAGTTGATGAGGGTAGGCCTCTCGGCAGGGAGTCGCCAGAGACACCTGCCAAACCACCGTTATGCTGCTGGGCTTTCAAGGCCTCGGTAGTGAACGATAATGGAAAAGACAATATGAAAAGACCCCGTGCGATTGCCGCTGCCGGGGGTGTCTGTTAAGATAGATGCTTCCGGCAACAGCCGCGCAAATTTTAATCTCACAGGAGGATCTTTTCAGTGAAGAGTGTAATGTATTTCGGTCTTGACGTCCACAAGTCTTCGTTCATGGCAGCGGTGCTGGATTCCGAATCGCGGGATTTCATTTCCAAGGAGAAACTGAAACCCACGAAAAAGGCAGTTCTTGGACTCGCGGAGAAGATACACGATGTTTACCCGGATCATCGTCTGGTTTTTGGTTACGAGGCTGGGTGCACGGGCTTTGTACTTTTGAGGGAGCTTCAGGAGGCGGGATATGAATGCCACGTTATGGCGCCATCCACGATGGCCGTCACGCCTTCCAGCGGCAGAAAGAAAACGGATCGGCGGGATGCTGAAAATATCGCCAGGTGCCTGGCGAACCAGACCTATTCTGAGGTATACGTTCCAACGGAAGAGGACGAGAACACCCGTGACTTCATCCGGATGCGGGACGACATGAAGGAATCACTGAAGCGCTTCAAGCACCAAATCCTCGCTTTCTGCCTGCGGCATAAGCTGGTCTTCGACAAGACAAAAACATACTGGACGAAACAGCATCTGGACTGGCTGCGGAAAGTGGAGATTAACCCACTGCAGCGGGAGATTCTCGACGGCTATCTGCGGGAGATGGACCATTTGCAGGAGTCGATTGCCGCAGCCGATAAGAGAATTGCTGAGATTGCAGAGACAGAACGGTACGCCGAACCTGTACATAAACTGATGTGCTTCAAAGGTATCAGTGTTCATACAGCGTTGGCGTTCGTCTCCGAGATCGGCGACTTCCGGCGTTTTGCTACCGCGGGAGAGCTGGCGTCCTTTCTCGGGCTAGTCCCAAGCGAGCACTCCAGCGGGAATTCCGTCTGTCGCGGCAGCATCACAAAGTCCGGCAACGGCCATCTGCGGCGACTGCTGATAGAATCTGCGCAAACTTTCTCAAGAGGTGGTGCTGCATACAAATCGGCATGTCTCAAAGCGCGCCAGGCGGGTGCGGCACCAGAGGTCATAGAGTATGCAGATCGTGGCAGTGAACGTCTGCGGAAGCGGTTTCAACGTATGGTCAACAATGGGAAGGCACACAATGTCGTTAAGGTTGCTGTTGCCAGAGAGCTGGCATGCTTCATCTGGGGAATGATGACCGGTGACACTGCCCGCCGCTGCGCCTGAGCAAAGTTTCTTCTGCTCTGTCTGAAACCGAAGTTCGCTGCCGGAGACGGTCCGGAACAGCGCCTGAAGCCATCTTGTCAGCGCTGTTCCGGGCATGTCTCGCGAGCCAGTCCGAACTGAACTGTGATCGACCACTAAGGCCTGTCAAGGGTGCGCGCCTGGGGCGCCCTTGCGGCCCTTGACAGGCCTTACCTGCCCGTGTTGTGTCGACTTTGCCGACGCACGTCAAATCTCAGAGCTCTGTGACGTGCATCGGCAGGATCAGTATACACGGGCAGGTCTTCCAGAAGCCGTTCCTTCAACGCTCACGGGGCTCTGCCCCGAACCCCGCCGGGCCGCTGGCCCGGACCCAGGCCTCGCCGTCAAATGAGGCGGCAGCCGGGTTTCTCGAAGAACAATCGCGACCGCTCCTCTGCCCAGGTTCTGCCAGGGTTGCTGCTAAACCCAGACAGTTATCCGCGCTTATTTTTGGTTGCTGCACGCGAGTGCAATGCCCGATTACTGTGGCGGAACTGTTCTGCACAAACAGCTTGTCGGTAACCAATCCACGTTTTCAGGCTGCTTCTGTGACTGGTTTTTATGCAGATCAGCAGTTCCTGCAGAGATTCTGAACCAAGTTTCCACTACTGCTTCGGCAGCCACAATCGGAGGATTGTGGAATGACTTAGCCATCTGTGACCAGCCTTTGTGCCATTCAACGCACGAGAAAAGACGACAGGGCTGCAGGCACGCAATTGATCTGCCGGTAATCAATCCACGAAATAACAATGATCAATGCCTGGAGTCTCTGCCGCAGTGTGTGGATAAACAGGTTGTCTGTCTGAGATCCGCTTGTCCGGCAAGTGCACCGGGCGCCCCGCACAATCCAGCCCGGGCAAGCGGAAATCCCCGGCAGAGAGATGGCCGGCAGCCACAAATCAGGCTCCAAAATAAAAAAGGGGAACCTCCTGGAAGCTCTTCACAGGGTACAACGGGGTTCGAGCATCTGCGACATATACTTGTGCCGCTCTCTCCGGAGAGACTATGCACGAAAAAAGATAGCACGGCTCGTTACCGAACCACTGACCTGTGATTTTGACTCACGTATAATAGAGTGTTTAACGAGATCTGTTGTCGTGAAGATCTTCCCGGGGGCTCCATCAATAGAACTGAAGCCATCGGAAACGCAGTGGTTTTTTTAGTGAACCCACTTGACAACGGTCTTTTCATAATAGGCTGGGATTACCAGTCAGGTGTGATGCGGGAAACAGAACGAAAGTGAACTGACCGATGACGCGCCGAAAGACACCAGACTTCCGCAAAACCATACTAGGCTGATAAGTATGGGACAAGAGCAGAGGCGAAGCTGGAAATGCAGACTGCTCGCGGGACGGCGTATAGGCGGCTGGAGCTCGCATCAGGCGACTGTGTTGAACTTGGGAACCTTGGGCGTCATGCCAACCGAAAAGGTACAAGCCGTGAAAAAGTGAGGCCGAAAGTAGAGATGGGCGTTCAAGGGGCGGAGATGCTCGTAGTAGTGATGAAGTGCCGTAATGGGTATGGAGCAAAGGGGCATCCGTGCTGACCTGCGCAAAGACAACCTGGACAACCTCACTGAGGGAGGATTTGGGGAGGATCAGAGCAAATGCAGGGAACAGCGCGAAGAGCCGGATGCGTCGAGAGGCGCACGTCCGGTTCCGTGAGGGGCTCGGGGCGAAATTCCCCGGGCCTACTCGACGTGTGCCAAGAAAAGGTGCACAGTTGATGAGGGATCTCTGAAAGATGGGGTGGCCCCTCGGTGGGGAGCGACAGGCGCACCCACCAAACCGCCTCCCGCTGCTGGGTTTTCAAGACTGCGGTAGTGAACGGTGGAGGAAAAGCCCGGGGATATACCGGGCAGGTATGATGCACGGAGCAGAACGGAAGTAAACCATCCGATGAGGCGTCGAAACGTTAATTCCATGGAAAACCGATTCCCCAACACTGAGTCGGGACAAGAGCGGATGCGAACCTGCATGCAGCCCGCTCCTATGGCGGCGTATAGGTGGCTGGAACGTGCATTGGGCGACTGTGACACAACTTGGGAACCTGCAGTATCATGCTAATCGAAAAATCCGAAAGCCGCGAACCGGTAAGGACGAAAGTAGAGATGGGTGCTGCAGGGGCGGAGATGCTCGTAGTAGTGATGAAGTGCCGTAATGGGTATGGAGCAAAGGGGC
>JAAUYQ010000056.1 GCA_014805015.1 Clostridia bacterium
AACAACAATGCTGTTTCCATGACCATGGGCGGTGGAGCCAACAAAGGTCTGACGAACACGATCGAATTCGATATCGCAAAGATGAAGGACGGCGATACGTTCACGATCAAGTCCCAGGGCAAAGAGCTCTCTGTCACGTACAAAGACGGCATGACCCGTTCAGATTTCATGCAGGCAGTAACGACAGCTGCAAAAGACGCCAACATCGGCGAAGTGAAGGGAAATGCTCTTATTGTCAAGGATGCAACTGTTGACAGTATCAGTCTCACAAGCGGCCGGCTGCCGGAAACGAATGCTATCCGCATCCAGGTCGGCGCTCTTGAGAACGAGCAGCTTTCTGTTTCAATCGACGCGATGAACACAAAGGGTCTTGGCCTTGATGACGCAGCCTTGACTGTTGTCGGGGGCACGACAACTGAGCAGCAGGATAAGGCTGGCGAGGCGATCACTGCAGTCCGGAATGCGATCAATAAGGTCTCTGATCAGAGAGCTACTCTTGGTGCGATGCAGAACAGACTGGACCACAAGATCGCCAATCTGAAGGTTGCTTCTGAGAATCTGTCTGCTGCTGAGAGCAGAATCCGCGATGTGGATATGGCTCAGGAAATGACCAACTTCACAAAGAACAACATCCTCAGCCAGGCATCTACAGCAATGCTGGCTCAGGCAAACAGCCTTCCGCAGAACGTTCTGTCTCTGCTTGGCTAATAGCGATGACGATCAAAGAGAAGCCTTTGGGCTTCTCTTTGTTTACGGAAGCACGGAAGTGCTTCCGGCATGGATCCTATTATGTGGAGGATTCGTACCGGAGGTACTTTACGCTGGTTTTGCTTCTTGTCGATTCGTTTTGGAGGACCGATGGACTACGCATATCAGTTGGAACTATTAGTGCGGAAGATTTGTAACTGCGAGCGCCTAGCTTTTGATGGTGCTGTGGATGCAGGGCATCTCGCCTTACAACCTTTTGATGTTCTACAAATTTTAGGGAAGTGTGTTTACCCTGCGCACAAGCGGACAGACGCTTTCAGGCAATCAATCAAATCGTTAATCAGTACCAATCCCAAAATCCGAAAATGACGGATAAAAATCCTAAATACACGGACTTCGTTAAAGATATCCGCAAGGTTGTCAATCCGTAGTTTTCTAAAACACAGCAACATGGTGAAGACAGTCAAACCCAATAATCATGAGTTGCTTGAGATGTAGGACTCACTGTTTTCTTTGTTTCAATGTGATCATCTAAAACACTGACTGCAGATACACGGAGGTATCGATATGGAATATACATCTCGCTTGTTTGGCGAGTTTACATATAGCGAAAATCAGATCATCACTTTTCCATCTGGACTTCTGGGTTTTCCAGACTATCGGCACTATGTTCTCAAAGCAAATAAAAATACGGCTCCGATTTGCTGGCTATTGTCCGTGGAAGATGGCGGTCCCGAGTTAGCATTGATCGACCCGAATATTGTCAGTACAGAATATTCACTGTCAGACGTTCAGCTGGATGACAGACTTATGGATAAACTGCATTGTCAGAATCCAGATGAGCTTATGCGGTATGCAATTGTGACGCTGCCGGAAAACCTAAAGCAGATGTCAATGAATCTACGGACGCCGATATTCATAGATACGAAGTCAATGCGCGGGCTTGAATATCCTAAGCCTGGACTGGAGAGGAAGCCAGTACGCTGCCTAATCTACCGTGATCTTATTGCATCGCGCCCAGAGGATAAGCAGGGCCTTCTTGTCATGCTGCGCAAAGAGAACGAAACCGTTGAGATCGGGGACGAGATCTCCGTTCATGTTATGGAGTTCGCGAATGGCGGCGTACGGCTAGGAATCAGTGCTCCTAAGCACATCAAGGTTTCTCGCGGAGATGGCAAAGTGACACCGCTGTGTGAGACAAAGCGTGCCAATGAGCGTATGGATGTGAAGCGTCTCGAAGGTATCATGAAGATGCACCGTGTAATGCAGGAAGGTGGCGACAGGCTGCCAGACACGCTGGAAACTATAGCAGAAGATAAACAGATTGTTAGCCTGTAATGCAGATGATGTATAGAGCAAAATGTTCGAGAATACGAATACCATTATTGATATTTTTAACACTGTTTCTATTATGCGAGGAAACATGACGGAAAATCTCTTACTGCACGTGGCACTGGCGCGTGATTGGTTTGATTGGATTTTCTCTCCAGCTTCTTTTATTGTCGCGGTTGCGGCTTTTGTTATCGCAAAAAGGACACATGACGCTCAAAAATTGCATGATAGACAAAGTGTTCGTCCGATTCTGAATATTGTTGTCGGTGACTATGAAGAAAATCTATATGTTCGGATCGTAAATAATGGAGTTGGGCCGGCCCTAATCACGAAGTTTACCTGTTTTTACGATAATGATCGTACACTTCAATCAAAATCTAATCTGTATGAGATCATGCCTAGCAGTGCGATGGTCACGAAGAATGGATATGATATATTAGACATCGACATTAAAATATACAGTGATTTCGTGGAGGACGTTGTTGGCCGGGCAATCGCTCCAGGAAACTACATCACATTGCTACAAGTGAAAAAAGACGATGTAGGAGAATATTTAATTCAAGAAATACCAGGGGAATATAGGCTTGGCATATCACAGCAAGCTAAGAAAAAAGATGAAGTAAAAGAAATATTTGAGCGACAGAAGTTCGTGCTTCGAAGCTGTTTGTCCAAATGTAACATAAAAGTTGTCTATACCGATATCTACAAGAGTAAAAAATGGAAAGAGGAACGGATGCTGACTTTTTTTTGGACGAACATTGAAACCTAGTTTATATGTAATTCAATATATCACATTTAAACACAACACTTTACAATCTGAATAATGAGATTGGAATGGCTCTTGGCAGTAGAGCAGCGAGCGTATCCATACGTAGCCATACTCTAATTGTAACATCTATGGATGATTGAATAAAGATAACAGAGCGGCCCACCTGGGACTGCTCTAAATCGTTGCTTTTCGTGCCGCTGTAATTGTAACGTCTAAGAGCTCTTTTATGTCTCGGTATCTTGGGATCTATGCATATTGCCTTGCAGGACGCTTACTGATTATAATTGAAGTAGACAGGTAACTGCACAAGTTGCAGAAGCCGACCGGATTCAGTGTCCGGTTTTTTTTTCAACAGTGCCTGAAATGAACAATGCATGAACTGAAATCGCCGCTCACTCTCGCGGAGCAGCTTAAGAAGCTTGAGTCCCATGGACTGCAAATAGATGATCCGGCAGCCGCCATGGCATTCCTTGCAGAAACTGGCTACTATTCATTTACCGGCTATGCCCTGCAATTTCGGCTTGATCCTGCATCGAGTGTACTGCAGCGGGGTACATCATTTGAGAATGTCCGGGCAATATGTGAATTTGACAGTTTGCTTCGCGGCATCCTTCTCTCTTCGCTCAACTCACTCGAACAGTTTTTTCGATCGGTTATTGCACACGATTTCTCACTTCTCCATTGTATCCCGGAGCCACACAACCAACATTACGACCCCGCATCCTATCGATTGAAGAAAGGCTCGCAAATCCTGTGCAGACTTACGGAAATTGAACACCCCCTCCTAACGTCGATGTGAAATCACATCTCCGTTTGAGGAGGGGGATTCCGCATCGGCCTGGGGAAGCTTTGCAGAAAATACGGGTTAGACGATCCGTATTCTTGCCGGCGTGTCCAGAACGCCTCTACACAGTCGGGCACATTTAGGGATGCTGCCGTCCTGCTTACTTTTCCGTGCAATGTTCAGGGCACCGTTAACGTCGGCATTCAGCAGCGTCCCGTCTTTGGAACGGTACAGACCGCGGCTTATCCGGCGTCCTGAAAAGGTGCAGATCTGCTGCTGCAAAGGATCAAAGGTCGGGATCGGATCTCTGTCCAGAGCAGAAGCCTTCGAGGTATATGATTCTTCCTGACAGACAAAGCGGATCCCGGCACGTGTACACTTCTCTTCGAGAACTGCACGAAACCTCGCATGCGGGATCTGAACAAAGTTCTGATTTGTCACTGCTCCGAGGCAGATGTTCTGCTTCAGACCTCTGTTAGCCCCAATAATGATCGTGCCGCAGTTGTGCTCCCTGGCCTGTCGGATAACCTCATTCGCGGCTTTATGGATAAAGTCACGGATGCGGTGCTCCCGTCTGCGCGTGATGCGCGTCAGAAACCTGCTCCAGGACACTCCTTTGGGGAGCTTCGACTGTTTCTCTGCCCTGAGCTTGTTATACCACTGGTTGATGCTTTTGATTCTCCGACCATCCACAATGAATGTCGTCCCATCGGTGCACACGCCGGTGACAAAATTGTCGAGTCCTGGATCAAGAGAGAGGATATTGTTTTTGTGGAGTTTCAGCTTCGCGTTCTCCGGCTCCTCGTATACGAAAACTGCATCAATGAAGCTGCCGTCCCGCTCGGGGATAATCTGCACTTCATGGATCTTTTTTCCATGCACGACAGGGGGAATCCGGATAAGAATCTCTTCTCCCCCATACTTCTCACGAAACGCACGGCTCATCGGCAGTGCAATGTGCTCTCCACGCATGATGACGTATTTCCCAGAGATATACAGATTGTCATAGCCGCCTTTTTTCCGAAAATGCGGCGGACGGACAGGCCCGCTAAAAGAGCCATTCTTCTTTGCTTTCAGAAGGCCAAAATAGGCCTGATGCTTCTTGTCCTGACGCTTCAGTGTCTGCTGCGCCACCTGTGCCTGCAGCATCTTATAGTTCAGATTGTACTTGCTGATCCGGCAGTTCTTTTCATAGGACAGATATGCGCCTGTCCGCGAACGGTAGTGCCGTATATGATACTCGGCTACATTTGCCAGACTGTTTGCATAGCGGCACATCTCAAGCAACATGGAATACTGTTTCTTAGGCAGTCCGCGTATTTCGCTTTTTTGTGCCAGAAGCATATCCGGCTCCTCCTTCCGTTTCCAGTATTCTACGGTCCGTAGGCTCCGATGTCAGCTAATTTCTGTCTCGTGGTCCATTTTGGGCCGATTCATCCCCCACCTGCCGCCTTCGGCGCCTGAGGTGGGGGTCTGTATATTCTAATGAGATCGCCAGTGGGCGACAACGATGGGATAAGAGAGCGCTAATAAGATTAGTCCACCTGTTCTAATAGAACAAGGCCAGGGAATTTAATAGAAGTAGTCACCCAGGTAGATGGCGGAATAGGGACGGACAAGGGGTCTCCACTCGGGGAGACCCCTTGTGTCACGATCTATTTACTTGAGTCATTATTTCCAGTGATCTTCACGTTCCTGAGGCGTTCGCGCATAGAGATATCTCCGCCGATCTCTACGACCTGGGCAGCATGGACGATCCTGTCGAGAATTGCTTCGCACAGTGGTTCCTCGTCCAAAGCGGGATTCAGGCGTTCATGCCATGCCTGGATGGGGTACTGTGTGCAGATGATCAGGGAATTGTCCTGGTAGCGGCGCTCAAGCATATTCAGCAGATCGGTCGGCTGCGCTGCTACAAGCGGAGTCAGCAGAAACTCGTCCAAAATGAGAAGCTTCGGCTTGACATAGCGCTGTAGCGTCTGTTCATAGGTCCCTGCGATCTTGGCTTCTGCCAGATCTCTGAGAAGGTCATCGGAGCGCACGTAGCGAACAGAGATGCCGAGCTTGCACACAGCAACACCAATGGCACTTGCGAGATACGTTTTGCCGCTGCCAGATGCGCCAAGCAGAACAACATTGTCGTGACGTTCCAGCCAGTCCGCCCGGCTGAGAAAATCAAAATAGTCCATGTTCAGGTTCCGCTCACCCGGCACGAGTATGTCGGAGACATCCGCCATCGGATAGCGGAGCTTGGCATTCTTGAGGCACAATGCCACCTTGTTGTTGAAGCGGCGTTCCTCCTGTCCCCGAACAAGCCACGCCAGGATGTCCCGCCACCCCCAGCCAGCAAACTCTTCCGGATTCAGTTCCATGAATTCCAGCGCGTCGGCCATTCCCGGCAGCTTGAGCAAGCGCATGCGGGCGATAAGTTCCTCTACAGAATTTCCAATAAGAGCCGGATTCATTTGACACCTCTCGTGTAGTAAGCTGTGCCGCGTGTCAGCCCCGCCGTTTTCTTTGCTGTTACGGGCGGCTCGGGCGCGGTGGTGGTGGGTACTGCCTCTTCACGTCCCTTGCGAAGAAGCGTCTCAATCAGATCAATGGACGGTCTGCTGCCAGTATTGAGCGCAGTAGTGCACGCGCTCTCCAGCCGTGCCAGAGAGAACTTGTCAGCGAGCTGCATCAGGCTTCTGCACAGCTTTACCTTCTGCTGCACAGGACCGGTTTCGTCGAATATGCCGGAAGCGACGGCAGCAATGCTGCCGCCTGCGTCTGCGGCCCACTCGCGGCAGCTGTCCTCTGTGTATATCAAAGTCATGCGATGCTTTGGCGGCATATGCTCTGGGTTGTACACCGGTTCTTTCCGCACATCCTGACGTGTATGACTGGCAATTAGCAGGTCGGAATAGAATACCTCGATGGTGGCGCGCCGAATCCGTACGCGTACCGTTTCACCAATGTACTCGTACGGCACGGAATATTTTGTGCCGGCCGCTTCAACGAGATAGTCGGGCTGAACTTTGATTGTTTTCCAGACCGGAACCTCGTATGGTATTGCTGGCAGCGGTCTCAGATGAGTGGATTCCTCTGTTTCGAAAACTGAGCGCCGGCTGCCTTTCTTTTTCTGAAAGGGGCGCTCATTCAGTTCGTCCACCAGAATTCGAATGCTTCTGTTCAGCTCTTCCAGGGACAGAAACTTCTGGTTGCGCAGTTTTGCTGATACCCACGTTTCACAGAGCCCCACGCTGCGTTCGACACTGGCCTTGTCTTTGGGAGCCCGTACTCTCGCTGGCAGAATGACCGTACCGTAGTACTCAGCCAAATCCTGGTAAGCAGACGCAATGACAATTTCGTTCTTTGTGTGTCTGACGACGCCTGTCTTCAGGTTGTCGGGCACAATTCCTTCCGGAACGCCATCGATGTATTCCAGGGCGTGCACGTTCGCTGTGATCCAGTTTTCCGACTTCATGTCCAGAAAAGCCTCAGCATATACCAGCTGGGAATACGGCAGGCATGCAACAAACAGATAAGCCTTACGTACGGAGTCAGAATCCTCGTCGTGAACTGCCAGGACATCCCCAGCCCAGTCAACCTCCAACACGTCGCCAGGCTTATGTGCGATGCGCATTGTTGCCTTTTCGCGCTTTGCATAGTCCCGGTACTTGTTGCAGAACTGACTGTAGCAATAGAACATCCTGCCTTCGCTCTTGCACTGCTCACAATATTCCTCGTACAGCAGTGCAAGTGTCACTTTCGGTTTTGCCAGTTCTTCGTGAACGTATTCGTAGTTCGGCTCGACGAAATCTCCCCGTCGTTTTCTTTCCGGGAACAGCAGCCTTTCGGCTTCCGAAACGCTGAGTTCCTTGACATCCTCCCAGGCGATCCCTTTCTTTTCAGCGCGGTTCAGAACCCGCTTCACAGTGTCTCGGGAGCATCCCAGGCTCAAAGCAATCTTTCGCCGGCTCAGTCCTTTGCCCTTCAGGCGGAGGATTGCCCGTCAATCGATTTTTGCCATAAAAAAAACCTCCATACAATCAATAGTCGTACTGACGTACGCTCCATCGATTATACGGAAGCTATGTATTCTGTCTGAGCTTCGGGAGGACTGCTGCGTGCCTATCACCTGGGGCCCGCCCTCTGCCCTGGTGTCCACTTCCTAGGGAGACCACAGTAAGTTATGTCCACGCTCCAGGGAGTATTCTAACCTGGACTACTCTTGTTAGATCGCCTGGACTACTCTTATTAAAATATACAGGGGTCTTCTCGGCTTATATTGGTAAACAGGGACAAAACCCGGGCAGCTTGCGGACTCTGGCTCCTGTGCTGCCGTTCTTTTTCCATGTATACTGCTTGCGGGCACACAATGCCGGCAGCAGACGGCTTGAGGCCTGGCGCTGTGACGCTACCTTTCTGTACAGACGGGATATGAAGCACCGAGCAGGAAACTTCTCTCAGACTTCCTCTCCAGTGTCCAATAATACCTGAATCTCATAGTCCCACCGCAGAATGCCCACCACAACCACAATCTGCAAAGCGAATTCCGATGTCG
>JAAUYQ010000057.1 GCA_014805015.1 Clostridia bacterium
GGCCCACAGTCCTGCTGCTTTGCGGATTGTGGGCCTTTCTTCATACAGATCACAGCGTAATACGTCTGTAAAACGCTATGCATATACTATGATCAATACACACGCAAAGAGGTCTACGTATACATTGCTTATATAAGGAGGCCTGACTCCAGATCTGGCAGAAGTCCAGCTATATGAAAGAAACCGATAGGCCATGTAGCTCCGCTACCACGGTACTACCCGTCAGTCCATAGGCCATATATCCGGCGATTTACCCCCAAGTTTCTCACAGACAAGCTCAGGACATAAATTCTACTTGCGTATCCCCCATACTTTCAGACGTACATCCTATTTATTGTTTACGACAATCCGCATGCTCGGAACATTAGCGATCCGATAATCAAAAAGACAACACCGATAATGATTAGTTTCGTTTTCATACTGTAGTACATGCTATCAGCGCCTAAGACTCTCATGAGGAGCTGCTGCCCTCCATTCACTATGCCAATAGCTATGATTAAGGCTACTATGAGAATTACTACTTGCATTTTTCCTTCCTGCCATACTGACGAGCCTCGGTCTAAAACATTACATGCGCCATCCTGCTCCACCCATACTGAACAGGATCTCTGCTCAATTGTACGGAGCCTCATGTAATCTTCATGCTCTCTTTTTTGTATTTTTTTGCGCACAAGTCTTATATGCATAGTCGCAAAATATTTTCGATGTTTTGTACGAATGCGATATGCAGTCATACCAGACACAAGAGGTTCAATTATGTGTATCAGCTGACAACAGTTTATCGGCTAAGACATTGGCATGAAGGCGGAAATCTTGATGGCGCTTTTGACGACCTCCACTGAACATAGAACGAACGAGAAGGACGACGAGCATACACTGAGTGTCTTGCCAGGCGGAATAGGTCGTAGCAGCCTAACTGTTCAGCACACTCCGGCTGGTGCGGCGTACGATATCGATCGTCTTAAGCGGCTTGAGATACTATGCGCTCGGATATAAAGCAGAAATCGCAAGAACGACACCGATCAGAGAAGTGTCCAGAGAATAGAGAGCATCATCCAGGTTTAGGAGCACATGCGGGTTTCTAGATCTACTCCACTGTGGCCCAAAATAGCTCAGACCTGCGAAAAAGAAATGTAATACTCCAGCTGGAAGGGATGCTGCTATCACGACACAATCCCAGGATAAGCTGGGGGCAACAGCCGCCAACAGAACAGCCAATACAAGCTTGGAAGACAAACCCGTGCACTATATGTAACCAAGAAACTAAGAGTACTTAATGCACATTATGTACGCATTACGTATCGAGCACTCCACTATTTGATGAGATGCTTTACGCGCTTCCGGAAGTAGAGATGGACATCCAAAACCCGGATCTGACCGTAGTAGCGTAGAAGTTCCTGCAACGGTAATGAAGCCCAGGGGATAGACTCCAGCAGTATGACGGACAGCGCAACGGAAACACAGGAAGATCACGATTATCAGGCAATCAGAATACATCTGCTGACTGAGAGGAGCCGTACGACTAGAAAATGTCACGTATAGATATTGGAGAGGCTGGAGGGTGAGACTTCCCCTAGCTTACTCGGCTGGAGAAAGATCCATTATCTGCAGACACCGAAAGGCGACAATCGGCGAATGAGTGTATAATGCGCGTATAGCGAATTACATACATAATGCATGATATGTACGTATCGAACTATATTCGGCTAAAACACCAAACGGCCTAATAGCCCAGCAGACTGGACTGACCGCGCGATTAAGAGTGGAGCAACGGTCTCTCTGCAGCGGTCAACTTTTATATTGACGATCCGCAGCATCTGCCGTCCGGGCATTCGAGATGGACACTGGCACTGCTCGCAGAACAGGCTGCTAAATTTCTGCCGGAACCAGTCACCAGAACGACAATCGGTGTCGTACTGAAACGACACAAACTGCAGCCACATCGCAGCAAGTACTGGTGTCGGGCGCCGGGACCGGATGACGATCCAGAGAAGCGACGAAAGTGGGGTGAAGCTTTGGATAATGTACTCGAAGTCTACGCCCAGCCGTACGATCCCAAACATCATACATTTGTCTGGACGAAAAGTCCTTGCAGCTTCTCGCGGAGGTGCATAACCCACTGGAGATAACTCCAGGACAGATTCTGAAGGTTGACTCAGAATACGAACGCAGGGGGACTGCGGCTGTGTTCGTGATTACGGAACCTCAGACTGGACGCTGCGCAGTCAGCGTCCGGGCACACCGGACGGCTGTCGACTTTGCGGAGGTAGTTGCTTATATCAGTGACACCCTGTATCCCGATGCGGAGGACGTGACGATTGTGCCGAGTAACCTGAATACGCACACACACTGAGCAGTCTCTACAAGCGCTATTCCAACCTGACTTTTTCACAGTTTTTTCTGTAGAATTAGGAAATTGCGATTATAAAGCGAAATCAAAGGTTGACATTGTCCCTTATCTCATGTATTTTACAGAAAATTATATGTAGAAATGAAGGGATAAAATTGCGCTGAGGACGCCCTGTCGACCCCGCGACAGCGTATCGCATGGTGGCACACAAGGTTGGTAAATATACTTATGCAGCGACATATGCCGTCGAGGGTGAGAATGTCAGAAAGCAGGTCTGTCGTCACTGGGGGCAATTGAATGATGAAAAGGAGTTCGAGCCGAACACGAGGTTTCTGTTGCTGCCGCCGGAGGAACGAAAGAAGTTTGTGTTTCCGCAGGACTGGAAGCTGACAGCTCTGGAACGACTGCCGTCGCACCGAGGCCCAGGGCGTCCCACCTACGTAGAAGTGCACCGGGACCGCTTGTACGGCCATATCTGGCTGCTTGAACAGCTTTCCGAACAGCTGGATCTGCGGCAGGATCTTGAACGTGTTTTCGACGGGAATCTGGAGCTCGTTGATATCATTCTGTCGCTGGCCATGTACGCCATCGTTCTGAATAAGGCTTTCAGTCACATGGCGGACGCCCAGGAAGATATACGCTTTCCGACTTCCCGTTCGCTTACGCCCACAGTGATCACGCGAGTTTCCCAGAGCATCACCGAGCAGAACCGAATGGATCTGTTTGCGCTCAGACAGTCGCACGCTCCAAAGAACAACGTCTGTGCCGTTGATTCCACCAGTCGCAGCGGGTGGGGCTCTACGCTTACCGATATGACCTGGGGCAAGAGCAAAGATCATCTTCTCCTGGCCCAGACATCAGAGGTTGTCGCCTACTCGCTGACACAGCATGAGCCTTTATACTACCGGACTTTTGCCGGAAACACTCCGGACTGCAGGAGCCTTCGGACGATCCTGGAAGAGCTCCGCCACGCTGGCTTCTCCAACTTCATCATGGTGACTGACAGGGGATACGAGACCGACTACAACGTTACGTTGTGCGTTCTGAAAAAGCAGCGGCTGCTGACGGCGGCCCAGGTAAGACGTAAGCGATTCCAGCCGATCCTGGATGCACTCTATGCCGCAGGAGACGATCCCACGGATCAGATGGAGTGGCTGCCGGAGCAGAAAGTTTACGGCAGGCAGTTCGAGCTGGACTGGAAGGTTACCGGACGCGGCGGAAAGGCTGTAAAAGCGGATAACCTTCTGCTCACACTGTTTTACGATATGCACAAGAGACGTGAAGAGGTGGAGGCGCTGGAGTGTGTCGTTTATGGTCAGCGATCAGCATTGCAGAAAATGGTCGATGAACATCAGGCCATGTCCGACAGACAGCGACGGCGTTATTCATTCTTCGAGGTTGTCCGCAACAAGGAAACGAAGGAGGTTGAGTCATTTACACGTAAAGAAGCCACTTATCAGCGCGCCAAACACCGATGCGAATTCTTTGCATTCCTGACCCTCGGACTCGACTGGAGTGTAGAAAGGATCCTGACAACGTACCGGCTGCGGGAAGAGCAGGAAAGCTATTTCCATAGTATGAAAGACAAGGTGGGCGCGGACCGTCAGCACTGCTGGACTGATCGCACGATGCATGGCAGGCGCTTCATTGAATTTGTAGCTTTGATCCTCGTTTCCCATCTTAACTATATGTGGGCCAACTCTGAAAAACTGCGCAAGCTGTTTCCGACGGTGGATCATCTGCTGACAGAAATGAGCCGTATTCATTACGTCGAACATTCGCATCGGGAACGTATCATTACACCATTCATTGGGAAACAAATTGATGTCTGTCAGGAACTCGATCTCGCTGTTCCTAAAGGGTGTGAACCTATATACATAAAATCGCGAAAGCGTAATCCAAAATCGTGACTTCACGCACCGAATTCTACAGAAAAAAACGTGAAAAAGTCAGGCTGATATATGATTATCTCGTGTAGGGACTCGCTTAGGAGCTGTCACGAAATTATTCAGATAGGAGAATCGTTCTATTCGCTGTAACCATTGGCGATTTCATTATTCCAACTCGACGAGTTATTTCGTGACGATTCCTTAGTACAACGTTGTTGTTGGAGTGCTGAGACAACAGTCCACGATCGTCTTTTCCATCAGAAGCTGGGAATCGATCGACGTTTTGAGTTCATATTGTCTTCCAGGAGAATATGGCAGGTTTAGATGTTCGTTCAGTTTGTCGCCCTGTGCTACCGGGAGTTCTTTGCGGAGCAGGTTCGCACGATGATCCGGGAACTGGGTCAGCCTACCGGAGATCTGAAGCATGACCTGAAGAAAGTGCTCGACGACGAAAAGAAGCTGCAGACGTGGCTCAGGAACAACTCGCTGCGAGTCATTCTCGAATGGTTTGATACAACGGAGTGCACCGAAGTCTCCGTCCAGCTTCGCAAGAAGCGACTCCGTTCGGAAGTCACCGCCCGGGACCGACTCTTTCTGTCCAAGCTGGGGATCCGCCAGAATTAGGGTCGTTTTGTGTGTCCATTATTCGACTTTTGGGTTAGGAAGCGGTAGACAGTGTTCTTCGACGTGCCTTCCGTCCAGGTTCCCCCACACGCTGGCTCATGTACATGCTGCAGCCGCTGAAAGCAATCGTCAGGAGTGCAAGGAAAACACGGACAGCAGGAACGCCCTTCCGCTTGCAGGCGTTACAGCAGCGCAGCAGACTGCCAAGGCGAAATTTTCTCACAAATCTGTGCGCAATGAATGCAATCTGCTGTTCCAAGCCGTTGTTCTGTGCTAAAATCTGAGTCAAGATACAGACTCTCCTTTTATTGATTATATGCTGTCGTTGTAGCACACTTGAGGACTTGTATCCCTGTTTTATTCAGATTTTTCTGTTAATTATGCAAATTCCACGTCACATTTTGTGTGGGAAGTTTGAGGTAAGCTTATTACGGCAGATCGTCTATGTAC
>JAAUYQ010000058.1 GCA_014805015.1 Clostridia bacterium
CATTGCTACCTTAAAATCATTGAAAAGAAAAAAGTTGTCTGGGGGTCTGAGTGCCGAGCAGATCGGATAGTTCCGCGGGGGCAGTTACGATCGTTCCCCCTGTTTCTGCCAAGAGCCATTTCTATCGCCCAACGATTTCTGTAAAACATCAGCGAGATGAACTCTTCATGTTCTGCTTCACAGAACTGTACAGCTTCACTGACAAACTGCTTCGCTTCGTGGCATGATAACGTACTCAAGTAGAGACGGCATGTGCCGTTTCCGCTTGTCGGGCAGGTGACAAAAGCAGTGACCTGGCTGTCCCCAAACAGATGGGTCAGTACCGGACGCCTCCCAGCCAGATATCCATCCAGACCGCTGGGCTTCAGGTTGAAGTCAGTCAGGCTCAGCCTGATTCCACGTTTCCTTGGACGTCCACGCTTTCCTGTTCGTGCCGGCGGCAGATCGTACAATGCTGTATCGGAACGGACAGCGCAGATAAGCTTCAGTGCTTTCCATTCGTCGCAGATCCGGAGCAGGGGAGCCTTCGGATACCAGAAATCCATAAGCAGCACGAACCTCGAAAGGTCTGAGACTGCATCTTTCACGTCAAGCAGCAGATCGTGCGCGATCTCAAGCTTCGATGGACCTCCTTTCTCCCAGATCTTCAGGACAAGCAGCATACTGAGATAGATAATCTGCTTTGCTCTACGGTCGTAACCGACTGGGACAGACAACGCAATGCAGACCATGCAGTGGCCGTTTTTGTAAGGTCGTCCGTCGTGATCAGCATGATCGAAAAGGACGCTCACTAAGTCAAATTTACGCCCAAACTTTGGTACCAGTGTATCGTCCACGCTCAGAAAGCACAGGGCACTCTGCAGAGCTGTGGAATCACCTTAAGCGCCAGCTGCACCGTCACCCGCATAAACGCACGCTTCGGAGGACAGCATAACTGAGTGTATGGTACAGGGAATTCAGTGAGACCAAATCGAGATCTGCCAGAAACTCAGCATGTAGACTTCGAACCGATCGCACACCCCCGACAGCAATCATTGCGACAACGATCCAAATCAAGGTGCGCGCCGTCGGCTTGGTGAAGCCCACGAAGTACGGGGTTAGGTATCCTCTCAACTTTGCCAGAATGTCCCAGCGGGAGTACAATGTTTTCATCGCTCAGCCTTTCTCATGTTTTATTTTTTTGCTTACTTACATGATACAGCATCTGAGCGATTTTTTGTTGTCTTATTTTCTACAGACTATTTGTTGTGAACTGCTGATATAGACTACATCGCCTGGGCAGTTTTGTTGCCCCATTGCTTCTTGGAGCCGTGTACAAGCACGCTGCTGCACGAAGCACGCATCTGGTTTCCGCTTTGCGGGATGAAAAGGAGGTCTGAACACCACAGTCATGCAGCTGCCAAAAATTGCGGGGCCTGATAAAAAGGTCGAATATATCGAGCTCATCTACGATCTGATCTTCGTCTTCCTGCTGCAGCAGGATAATGCCCTGCTTTCTCTCAACGAAGAAGGGTTCTTCGGCCCGAATGAGTTTGAAACGTACCTCTACTCGACCCTGATCGTCCTCGAGGTCTGGGGATCCAGTATCCTCTACATCAATCGCTATGGCGAGACGTCGTTCCTGGACAACTGTTTCCTGTTCACCAATATGTACCTGCTCTATTACATGGGCATAGACACACGTCTTGACTGGTGGAGCGGATACGCGACGTACAATACAGCGTGGGGACTGATTCTCATCAACCTCGCGATTCAGTATCTGATCAGGACCCATCGTATGAAGGGACGGCACCCGGATGCGATCCGGCTTACCCGCACCCGTGCCCTGGTCTATCTGGTCGAAGCAGGCATGGTATTCCTGACGATCCCCATATTTCACGCCACTGGTGTCTCGCTCGTCTGGCTGGCTCTGCTGCTCGGAGTCGCCGCACCATTCATTACAGCCCGGATTGAGCATGCTGTTCCCATCAGCAATGAGCATCTCAGCGAACGCGTCATGCTCTTCATTGTATTCACTTTCGGCGAGATGATCGTGAGCATCAGCACCTATTTTGAGGATGTGCTGTCCTGGCAGGTTCTTTACTTCTCGCTGACATCCTTCGCCATGGTTGCAGGTCTGTTCATGAGCTACGGTTTCCTGTACAACCACGTCATGGACCGGCACATGAAGGCAAACGGCATGATTTACCTGCTGCTTCATATTATCATTGTCATCGCACTGAGCAACGTTTCCGTGAGTCTGGAACATATGCGCAGCCTGGAAATCGATGAATTCCAGAATGCCGTGTTTATTGGTGCCTCTCTGCTGGCATACTATATAACGCTGTTCCTGATTGCCCGCCGCACAGAATGGATCCAGGATAAAATGACTCCGTTTGTGGTTCCGGCAGGCATCCTCTCCGCCGCTTTCTTCTGCATTATCTGCTTCGCCACCTCGAATCCATGGGTCGTTATCGGCCTGTGCACAGCGTATGTTCTCTGCATGCATGCCGCCATCGTTCTGCGCTGGCAGGCTGTGGAGCGTAAGAACGCAGTGCCGGTGGAGCATACGGAAACAAAAAAGCCCGCCTGAGGCATCGGCGTTTACATGAAAACTGTATCGTTTAACTAAGATTTAGAGGGGCATGTTTGATGCCCTTCTCTTCTATCCAAAACCGTGTTTTCTGGAGGTTTTATGTCATGATTCAGGTCAATGCGCTCGGCGCAGACGGATCGACACAGATTGAAAAAGCAGGAGAAGCTATCCAGGCACTCGGCGGACCGGGCCGCATCCGCATGTATGTAAACAGCCCGGAAGACGCGGAGAGTCTGCTTGATTATGCTTCTAAGGAAGGACTGGCGGCCTCGTTTGATGAGACTACCTGCAGCGCCCGGTGCGCCGTCAATATCGAGGTGCCGGAAGGATTCGAGATGGAAGAGTCCGAAGAGACCGGAGCTCTGCCGCAGGGGACCCTGTCAGGGCGCAACGTGGTGGTCGTGATTTCGGATGCTGCCATGGGCGTTGGCGACGAGGAATTCGGCAGGGAGCTTCTGCGGAGTTTTCTGTATGCCGTCTCGCGGCAGGACAAGGTTCCCCACACCTTCATCTTCTACAACAGCGCTGTGCACCTCACCTGCGAGGATTCTCCTGAGCTTGAGGATCTTCGTCAGCTTGAGCAGGAAGGTGTGCAGATCATCAGCGGTGACTCGAGCCTGAAGCAGTACGGGCTTAATCATCAGCTGAAAGTCGGCAGAGCTGCAAACATGTACGAAATCACAGATATTCTGATCGAGGCCGATCACGTTTTGAAACCATGATAAAAAAAGAACCCGCCCTGGTATTTACTTTTCATACCGGAACCGAAGTGTTTCAGGCCAAGCAGTACTGTATGGACCATGATATCCCGGTCCGCATTATTCCCGTGCCCGGCAAAGTGACCGTCGGCTGCGGCATGGCACTGAGAGCACCGGCAGATCTGGAAGAGAGCCTGCCCGTAGACCTTATGAATGCCAATCTCAGCTGGGACAAGGCACAGATTCTAGCTGTTTAGGAGGATCGCATGATTTATCTGGATAACGCCGCTACGACCCTGAAAAAACCGCCGCAGGTTGCCCAGGCTGTCTACGATGCCATTGAGAAGGGTGTCGGAAATGCTTCACGCGGCAGCCACCAGGATTCACTTGAGGCGGATGCCATTGTCTTTAACGCCCGCGAAAAAATCGCCAAGCTGTTTGGCGCCGCCGATCCGTCGCACGTCGTCTTCACGATGAATATTACCGAGTCGCTCAATATGGCCATCAAAGGCCTCGTTGAGGATGGGTCAGCCATTGTCACAACGCAGTGCGAACACAATTCCGTGCTGCGCCCGCTCTATTCCCTTGAGCGCAATCATGACGTGGAGCTGCGGTTCGTGCCTGCAGATAAGCAGGGCCGGATCGACTACGATGATTTTGAGAAACTGATGGACGACAAAGTCAAGGTCGTCGTCTGCACCAACGCCTCCAATCTGACGGGGAACCGGATTGACATTGCAAAGGTCGCTGAGATCGCCCATAAGCACGGCGCAATCCTGATTGTGGACGCCGCGCAGAGTGCCGGCGGCATGCCGATCAACATGGAAGAGATGGGGATCGATGTGCTGTGCTTTACCGGACACAAGGGTCTGTTCGGGCCGCAGGGGACCGGCGGTCTGTGCATCCGGCCGGGGATCGAGATAAAACCGCTGGTCGAAGGCGGCACCGGCATTCAGTCATATAATAAGGAACAGCCCAAGGAGCTGCCGAATCACCTTGAGGCCGGGACGCTTAACATTCACGGCATCGCCGGTCTGTCTGCCGGGGTGGACTACATCCTGGAGCAGACGCCGGAAGCGCTTGGTGAGCAGGAAGGGAAACTGGCCCGCGCTTTCTATGAGGGGATCAAGGATATTGACGGCGTCACCATCTACGGGGATCACACGCAGGAGATGCGGGCACCAATCGTCACGATCAACATCCGCGACTACGATTCCGGCGAGGTGTCGGATGCACTGTCTCAGCAGTACGGTATTTCCACCCGTCCCGGCGCGCACTGCGCGCCGCTCATGCACGAGGCGCTTGGTACCGTTCAGCAGGGAGCCGTGCGGTTCAGCTTCTCCCCGTTCAATACCGAGGAAGACGTCCAGGCTGCCATCGATGCGGTCCGTGAAATAGCGAAAGAAGAATAGCCCGGAAGAGCAAAAAAGTGCCGGCCTGCTTTAATTGCGGGCCGGCTTTTTATTACTCTTTGGCTGGGGGAAACTTCGACGCATCGAGCGTACGGATCACGCGGGCCGGATTGCCGACGGCGACTGCATAGTCCGGGACATTGTGCGTCACCACCGAGGCAGCTCCCACAATGGCCCACCGACCGACCGTAATGCCCGGCATAATCGTGACGCCGGCTCCGATCCAGGCACCTTCTTTAATGGTAATCGGGCTGCACAACAGCACATCCCGGTCGTAAAGATCATGGTTGTTTGTCAGCAGAGAAACGTTGGCAGCCAGCATCGCTCCGGCTTCAATCGTGATGCCCCCGCGTGCCATCATCAGGGCTCCGCTGTTCACAAAAACACCTTTCTCAAGACGAACACGGTCAAAACAGACCCCAGAGAGCGGTGGCATGACATGGGCTCCCTCCGGAAGCTGATTTGCAAAGAGCTCTTCAAGCAGCGCCTGCTGCTCCAGCGAATACGGTTCAGACTGGTTGAGCCGGTGCAGGCAGATTGTCTGCAGTCTGGACTGCTCCATTTCCTCTGGAGTGGTGTCTGACATGCGGACTTGCTTAAAATCGGGCATATACGGCCTTCCTTTCTTTGCCTTCTGACTCTATTCCTGCCCGGCGCTGCGACGCGAGCGCCGTCTGAGCGACAGCAGGCATCCGGCAATGACTGCGCCGGAGCCGAGCATACCGGTCACGTACCAGCCGAGGCCCGCGCTGTCTCCCGTGCGCGGTGCGTTCGTTGTTGTCGTGCCTGACGCATTCTGGCCGCCGGTCTGCGTGAACGTATAGGTCCGCACCAGCTGACCGGTGTAGTTGCCGATAAAGTTTATGGTCAGGGTGAGCTGCGTGCCGTTTCGCTGAAGGCTGACCGTGTAGTCCGTGTTCTGCACAAGGACCGTGTCACCGTCGCGGACAACCGGGTTCTGCGCCTGCGCCTCCGTGGTGATCGGATCCACCTGGAAATTCGAGCCATTCTTCGGCAGGACCGTCACCTGGATCTGCACCGGCACGGTATTATAGTTTGCTGTATCTTCCGGCGTGTAGACAGCATCGAAGGAGCGCTCACCCACCACGCCGACAGTTTCTGTCGGATTCAGGAAGCTGAATCCGGCCGGCAGAGCCAGTGCCTGAAGCTGCGTGCCGTAGTAGGCAGCAAGACCAATGGGAAGATCATAGGAAGGATCCGCCTTGGCAATGACGAACGTCTCCTCCGCCCGCAGGCCGGTGTAATAGATCGTACTCGGCACGACGGCCCGCACGACATAAGTCCCGGCATTTTCCGGCACCGTGTCTGCAAATTCCCCGGTACTGCCTTCCTCATCCAGGACCGGTGCGTAACTATAAACTGTCTCTCCGTAACGGGCTTCGGCCTGCGGCAGGCGCTCTGCCGAGCCGTACGTCCAGCCGGGTGCCGTGAGTGGAATGATCCAGGCGTTCTCCAGCTCAAATGTAAATGTGCGGACCACTTCACCGGTATAGTTGCCCATAAAGTGGATAGTGACAGTCACCTCGTCCTCGCGGACGGAGTTGGTCACCATGTAGTCTGTGCCCTTCTCCAGCGTCACATCTCCGTCCCGGATCACGATATGATTCGCTTCGTACTCGTTTTCGATCGGACTGATGTCGAGTTCATCGCCGTTTTTCGGCATGACCCGCACATTTATACTCACCGTCTGCTCATCGCCGTCCGCATTCCGGTATACTGCCTCGAAGCTGTTGATACCGACGCTGCCCACGGAAAGATCCGGATCTGCCCACGTGTAGCCGGACGGCAGCTCAAGGTCTGAGAGTGTATCGCCGTACACAGCTTCAACAAGGTCGGGTGCCTCTGAGGCAGACTGCGGGTCCACACCCGCCGGAACAACCAGGAACGGCACGTCCTGCGTCAGGCCGGCATATTCGTCGTCCGGCTCCACCACCACGGCCCGCATCACGTAACTTCCCGTTCCGGAAGGCAGCTTGGGACTGAACGGCTGCGTGTCTGATCCGTAGAAGAATTTCACTTCGCCGTGAGCAGCTTCTCCCCTTGGCTGCGGCTTTTCATCTCCGGCAGCCCAGCTTGCAATGGAAGGCTTTACCTCCCAGGCATTCGCCCGCCGGATCGCAAGCGTGCAGTCTACGCTGAGATCTCCGTCTGTGTAGGTGTAGGTTATCGTCTGACCCGGCTCGAGCTCCCGGAGCACCGTGCCGTCCAGAACCGCACCGCCCTCAAGGCTGCTGACCTGTCCCGCCGCGAAGTCCGGATCAAGATCCGTCATGTCGAAGCTGTCTTCCTCTTCACCAAGACCGATTACAGCCGGCTGCTGATCCGTAAGATCCGCCTCATCTGCGTCTCCGTGCACAGAAATCAGACTGAGCCCGGAAGCGCTGAGCTTCTCTGTTCTGCTTTCGCCAAGGTCCAGCACCCGCAGATTTCTGAGCGCTCCGAGATCTGCCGCATCGATGTCCTTATTGCCGCGGCTGCGCAGAATTTCCAGGTTGCCAAAGAGTCCTGCTCCCTGCAGGGACGCAGGGGGCTCATCCCCAAAGTCCATTTTCCGTACAGCCAGGCGCTCAGCCAGCGACAGTACGCCATCCTCGTTTTCATCGCATCTGGCTGCAAAAGCGCGCATCACCTGGTCTGGGAAGTGCTCCGCATCTACGTGGATACGCTCACCCTGCGCCGCCAGGGCTGCAGGCGGCACAATCAGGCTGCCAGCCATCAGGCACGCGCTCAGCATGCTTCCCCATGCCTTCTTCCTCACGATCTGCTTCGCTCCTGTCAACTGTATTTGCCGCACAGCGGCTTCTTTCATTGTATGACGAAATGGACGTCGTGAATACGCCGCCCCTGGAAAATATTTTTTTCTGTCCACACCGGGAAGACTGCCACTTGCCGGCTCCAGAGGCCGCAGCATGGAGCAGGCAGACTCATGTTCTGTCAGACGCTTTGTAGAAAGGTACATCCCCGTCTCGGACCTTCCTCATCCCGTTTGTTCAGTCATTTCAGGGAAGGACACAAGGGACACGTTGCCCATTCTGGCCGCGAGGTCTCTGCAACCTTCTGTGAAGTCCCGCTTCGCAAACAGCGTCAGATGCTTGTTCAGATGCGGCAGCACACTGCTTCGTTCAGCCAGACTGTGAAGCACACCGCTGCCGACCGGCAAACATACTTCGCACCTCCTTTGGGCTTCCTGTCAGCAAACGCATTCATCCATCGCTCGCGTAGTGCTTGCTCACGAACAAGTATATCGTGATCAACTTGTTCATGACCAAGCACTATGCCAGGAAGGAGCAACCGAGTCGGTCAGCGAAAAGGATCTGTTGGGGAGTGGAGATCTGCTCCTCTCCTGCACGCCTGCTGGCCGTGTCCAGGCCTGCATGTGTAGACTGCTGCATCTCTGTTTATTAATACGGAAGAAGCCGGGGCAGATCGCCTGCTCCGAGTGCACAGGAGAGCCCGAGCATGATGAAGAATATTCCGATGTCCGAGGTGCTGGTCCTGAAGGATCAGGTCACCAACCAGGACGGACAGGTCGTCAGCAAGACCCTGGCCCAGAATGATGCCGTCAGCGTAACCCTGTTTGCCTTTGCCAAAGGCGAGGAAATCAGTACACATAAATCCGGCGGCGATGCCATGGTAGTCTGCCTGGACGGCGAAGGCCGCGTCACGATCGATGACAAAGACTATACCCTGAAGACCGGGGACTGCATCGTGATGCCGGCGCAGCATCCGCACGCTGTCTATGCGGCGGAGCAGTTTAAGATGTTATTGGTTGTTGTGTTCTGACGGGCCTTAGGGCTGGTCAAGACACAGAAAGAGACTGCCAAAGCAGTCTCTTTCTTTTTTTTCGGTATGTGCGTCCTGTCAAGCCATGATGTCCACAGCGTTTGAAAGCTGGCCGCTCGCAATATTCATGACGGCCTCCTGCGCGCCGCCTACGGCGCTTACCAGGCCGTACATTGCCGCGGTCGCCTGCGCAGCCGCCTCTGTGGCTGCCGCGTTGACCTGCGGATTGACCTTGGCCTGCTGGCTCTGCATCGCCGCTGTGTACGCGGCGCTCATGCCCATATTGGAACTTATCTGCATCTTTGTGCCTCCCTGATACCCTCACCAGTAACGCCGGAAAAGGGTCTTTTCCTTTTTATCGGGCTGAATCTTCGGTTTCCTTAGCAGCATACTTGCCGGGGACGATCTTATTCCAGTACGTCTTCATCTCATCCATGACCGGACCGCTCCTGGTTTCGAGCGCTTCCCGCACCGCCGCGTCCCGCGAACCGCCGGAGGCATAGGATACGAATGCATTCTGCACGCGACGGAACATCGTCGCCACGTCCGTTCCGTTCTTTCTCGCCGCGTCAAAGATCGCAGCGTAAGCCTGGGTGATCTCCTGATGGTCAATCTCTGAATGCGCGATGCTGCCCAGGCGGCGCATGATGTCAGAAGACTCCAGACGCTGTTTGCCCGCCGAGTACGCCGGCAGCGGCGGATAGGAAGACGCAATGGAGGCATCCCGAACATCCTGAATGCTTTGGTAGTTCGCCACTACTTGCTCATTGTGCGCCTTGTACTGATCAACCATCTCCTGGAAACGGCCCTGCATCTCGCCTGGCAGGCCCGCACCCACCTGTTTCAGTGCGGCCGTCGACGATGACAGCGCCAGCTCGGCTGCCGCCTGAGACGGTGCGTCTTCTGAGAGCGCCGGCCGGTTCGACGGAGCAATCGCGTTCATGGTCCCGGTAATCTGCTGTATGACTGCCTGGGTGTCCCCGATCTGTGCAGCGCTCATGCCTGCCCCGGGGCCGCTGGCCGCCAGATAGCTGTTAAAGACCTCGTGCTGCCTCGAGCCGGCAGCGGCGAAAGCATTGGCTGATGCAGACGCCGCCGGCGGCGCTGAAACCTTCAGCGACTGCGGCGAAACCTGCACATCCACTTCTCCTGTGCTCGGCGCAGCGGTATTAGCAGAGCTCTGTCCCGTGGGCGCTGCGGCCGGATGCAGTTCTGCGGCACTGCTCAAAGGGGCCGCATTTGCCGCTGACTGTACATTCAACATCTGTCTTCTCCCCCTCTGCATATATTCTCCCGGAAGGAATCCCGGGTTCTGTTCAATGTATATTGTACGCAAAAGGCGCTCTGCAGGAAATACCCTCAGCTGTCCAGTGTGAACTCCTCTTCATCTGCTCTCGGAGCCGGTACTTTCGCTTCCTGAAGCAGCGCTGCCGTCAGCTGCGGCGCGCCGGCCTCCAGAGCCAGATCGAGGTATGGTCTGAGCTTTGCTGCGGGCATTCCCGCGAGCAATTTGAGGGTGCTGAGATCGTCCCGCCGGATACGCTCTTTCAACGTCCACAAATCCAGCAGATACAGCGCGTGGTTGGCCGCGCGGTCTATCTCGCTTACATGAAGAGTGCCGAGCACAAGCTTTGCGGAACCGCGCGTGCTCGACGGCACAGAGACTTCAAGAGATCCCTGGCTGCCAATCCCGAGTGCCTTGCGGCGCTCCCGCAGGGACTGCTCAAAACCGAGCTGCGGTTCTGCTTTCTGCAGGTCCCAGGCCTCAATACTGCAGCCGGCATAGCGGTCCGGACGAAGCTCCACCGCCGTATAGACCGGTTCGTTCAGCTGATCAAAGCGATCCTGCATGGGCCGGTCCGAAAACCATGTCTTCCAGGCGGAGATCTCTTCCGGCGTCATCGTCAGCGGATGGGCAGGCCGGATAGCCGTATCTTTCTTGAGCTGCAGCCGCCGTCCCCTGGGTGAGCGTGCGTAGCCCCCGTCCCAGACAAAGGTGCGTCCATCCTGTTCCCACACAATTCCTCTGCCTTCGCCCGCCAGGAACGGGTCACGGTAGACAGCCAGCCACATAGCCGGGGTCATGCTGTCGCCAAGCAGAAAGCCTGCCATCTCCCGGCGGTGGATCCAGGCAATGACGTCCGCATAGTAGTTCTGTATGGCGGCCATATCCTGCGAAATGCGCATTCGCTGCTCCGTTGCCCCCGGCATGCTGGGCAGTGCCTTGCGCCATCTGCCGGTAGTGAGGTCGCGCAAAGCAAAGGATCCTTCCGAATAAAAGAACTGCAGCACGGGTCTGCCGCTGTCGTCCGTATATGTCTTGCTGCCGGCAGCGTCGAGGCCGAGCGGCTCTGGGAAACAGAGCGGACACGCTTCCTGAAGGGTAGTCACAGCCCGCAGGTACGCTTCAAGTACCCCAGCATCTGGATAGGCTGCTTCCGTTCGGACCATTTCGAGCAGTGTTTCGCCTGCCGGGCTGAGCATCAGCGGGCCAAGCAGCCGCAGGTCAGGCCGGTGCCGGCGTGTCTCGCGCCGGACGCCTGCCGGCCCCATGATGTGCGTAAGATATATCTCCGCCTGTGATCCAGTGCCGAACCGCAAATATGGGTAAGCCTGCGCAATGTTCCGCGCGCAGCCTGCCTGCGGGAAAAGCTGCTCAAGTACCGGCGGCAGCGTCCCTACTTCAAACAACGAAGCCGCTTCCTCGGCCGCTCTCAGAGCCGACGGCAGCCTGCCTGTCCGCTCACAGTGATGTCCGACAGCAAGATAACCGCCAATGGCAGTTAAGACAGACTCCTTCTCAGCCGGTTCGTCCAGGCTGCGGGCTCTGACCTGCAAGAACAGCGGGCTTTCTGGATCAATTCCCTCTGCCGCAAGCACAAGCTTGGCCGGAGGCTGATCTGCCTGAAAGAACTCCTTCTCCCAGCCTTCCGGTAGGACCTCCGCGTGTGCCAGGCAGAACTGAGCCATCCGCTCCAGAGCAGGCCTCCTCCGAGCACGGGGGACATCTTTTTCATCCAGCCGCCGTTTCATAAGCACGGCCATCTGATACGGATCCCTTTCCTCGAGCAGCACCGCGGCCTTCCCGCAAAGCGCGTCTTTCTGGAACAGATACAGTGAAATCAGATCTGCCGCCAGGATCTGTCTGCTCCAGGCGCCTTCCATGAGTTCTGCTGTCGCCTCCGCCGGCAGAAAGCGCGGCTGACGCAAATATCCGACCGGCAGGTTTATTTCCACCCTGGGATCAAGAAGTGCCTGGCTGCGGTGCAGACGCCTGAGACCGTCCGGCAGGCGGATCTCCACCCGGCCAGCCGGCAGTTCTTTCATGTCGAAGGCTTTGGCCTTTATGTCGAGAACACTCTCCGGAATTACAATCCGCCGCCGACTGCCGTAATATGAATCGAGCACACCGTTATGCAGAAGAAATCCGTTTTTGTCGGGAATTCCAGCAGCAGCCTCCGCGCCAGGCGAGGCATCCGTCAGCCGGGCGGGAAGCTTCAGTGACTTAAGTGCTGTGCACCGGTAGAAAGGCTGCTCGCCGAAGTCTTCGACGGAATCCGGAACATCTGCCTGGGCAAGATCTGTGCAGTCAGCATAGGCGTGCCGACCGAGCGCCAGCAGCCCGGGCGGCAGCAGAGCATCCGTCAGGCTGCGGCATCCAGCAAAAGCTTCATCGCCGATGGTCTGCAGATGACTGCCTCCATGGATCTCTCTGAGCCGGTTGCAGCCGGCAAAGGCGCGGGCATCAATATGCCGGAGGGTTGCTGGAAACCGCACAATAATCAGCCGGGTGTTTCCCTGGAAGGCGTCCTTGTCAATTGCGGTGATGCCCTCCGGAATTTCCAGGTACGGATGTCTGAACGGGTGCCGTCCACGGAGAACTCCATCCGCTTTTTCCGCAGGGTTCAGCTCAAGAATACCCAGCGATTTCGAGTCCATCTGTTTCCTCTCCGATGATGAAGCTGCTCAATGCGCGGCACGCCCGTTTTTCCGTTAGAAAATCACGGCCGCGCCGTCTGCCTCAGCGCCGCTTCCTGCGGCGTGAATTCTCTCTATATCGCAAGCGGCGCACACCTACTGAGTATATCCCAAAATAGATCTGGGTTAAAACCGCCGCGTCGTGGTTCTGCCTTGCTTTTTCGGTGCATGGAACATATATTAAAGAAAGGTGCGGCTTTTTGTATATGCCGCATATATGCGGGCGGGATGCAGGCCGCGCCGGCAGCAGCCTGCCCGCACAGTCCCGGGGGTGTATTTCCGGCCTGCTGACTGGTTGCAGCCAGCCTGTTAAGACCCTGTTAAATCTGTTGCACTCAATCACGAGGAGGCTATTTTCTTTATGGCGAAACAGACAATCGACGGCAATACCGCCGCCGCCCACGTCGCGTACGCGTTCAGCGACGTCGGGGCGATCTACCCCATCACTCCTTCCTCACCGATGGCGGAGTCCTGTGATGAATGGGCTGCCATGGGCAGGAAGAATCTGTTCGGACATACAATGCGCATTTCCGAACTGCAGTCAGAAGCGGGCGCGGCGGGTGCCGTTCACGGTTCGCTCTCGGCAGGTGCCTTGACGTCCACCTTCACGGCGTCCCAGGGTCTGCTCCTGATGATCCCCAACATGTACAAGATCTCAGGTGAACTGTGGCCGTCTGTGTTCCATGTATCGGCTCGTGCCCTGGCAGCCCACGCACTGTCCATTTTCGGTGACCACGCCGATGTCATGGCCTGCCGCCAGACCGGTTTTGCCATGCTGGCTGCCGCCTCTGTCCAGGAGACGATGGATCTTGCCGCTGTGGCCCACATTGCGACTCTGCGGGCAAGCGTTCCGTTCCTTCATTTCTTTGACGGCTTCCGCACCTCGCACGAAGTGCAGAAGATTGACATGCTCGACTACGAGAAGCTTGCCGAGCTGATGCCGTGGGACAAAGTGGAAGAGTTCCGCAAGAGAGCCCTCAATCCCGAGCATCCGCATCAGCAGGGCACAGCCCAGAACCCGGATATCTACTTCCAGAACCGCGAAGCGGCAAACAAGTATTACAACGCCGTGCCGGGAATCGTGCAGGAAGTCATGAACGAGTTCGCCGCCAAGTTCGGCCGTCAGTATCATCTGTTTGATTACGTCGGTGATCCGGAAGCGGAAGAAGTCATGGTCATCATGGGCAGCGGTGCTGACGTGGCTGAAGAGGCAGTCAATTACCTCAATGCCAAGGAAGGAACCAAGTACGGCGTCGTCAAAGTCCGTCTGTACAGACCGTTTGACGGGACGGCCCTTGTCAATGCGATCCCGCAGTCTGTCAAGAAGATTGCTGTCCTTGACCGCACCAAGGAGCCCGGTGCCCTCGGCGAACCGCTCTACGAAGACGTCATCACAGCCCTGGTTGAAAACAACCGCGTCGTGCCGACCGTTGCCGGCCGCTACGGACTTGGCAGCAAGGAATTCACGCCGGCCATGGTCAAGGCTGTCTTCGACAACCTCAAGCAGGATCAGCCGAAGAATCATTTCACGGTTGGTATCGTCGACGACGTCACCAATACTTCGCTGCCGATCGGCGACCCGGTGGACAGCTCTCCGGAAGGTATGTTCTCGGCGAAGTTCTATGGCCTTGGTTCGGATGGTACCGTCGGCGCCAACAAGAACTCCATCAAGATCATCGGCGATCACACCGACATGTACGCCCAGGGTTATTTCTCCTACGACTCCAAGAAGTCGGGCGGCATCACCATTTCTCACCTGCGCTTCGGCAAGGAGCCGATTCAGTCGGCCTACCTGATCACGCAGCCGGATATGGTTGCCTGCCACAATCCGTCCTACATCATCCGTTATGACATGCTTGAAGGCATCAAGGACGGCGGCATCTTCCTGCTGAACTCTCCATGGTCACTCGAGGACATGGAAAAAGAGCTCCCGGCGGAAGTCAAGAACACGATTGCCCGCAAGCACCTGAAATTCTACAACATCGATGCAATCGACATCGCAGCCAAGATCGGTCTCGGCGGCCGCACCAACATGGTCATGCAGAGCGCCTTCTTCAAGATTGCCAACATCATTCCTGAAGACAAGGCTGTTGAATACATGAAGGCAGCCATCAAGAAAACCTACGGTAAAAAAGGCGATGAAGTGGTTCAGATGAACTACCGCGCCGTAGACGAAGGCATGGCCGTGCAGGAAGTCAAGTATCCTGAATCCTGGGCCACCACCACCGAAGGTGCCGCCTGGGCTGCCGTTCCGGACAACCAGTACTTTGTGGACTTCATCCATCCGATCCTTTCCCAGCAGGGCGATACGCTTCCGGTCTCGGCCTTCCAGGCAGACGGCTTCGTTCCGACCGGCACGACCAAATACGAGAAGCGCGGCATCGCTGTCAACGTTCCGGAATGGAACAGCGACAACTGCATCATGTGCAACCAGTGCTCGTATGTCTGCCCGCACGCTGCCATCCGTCCGTTCCTCGCAACTGAGGAACAGCTCAAGGACGCTCCGGACGGCTACAACACACTCGATGCCCGCGGCAAGGCCGGCTTCAAGTATAAGATCCAGGTTTCGCCGCTCGACTGCACCGGCTGCGGCAACTGCGCACAGGTCTGCCCCGGCAAGAAGGGCGAGAAAGCACTCACCATGCAGCCGTTCTCTTCGCAGGTTGATGTGCAGGCAGAGAACTGGGCCTATGCTGCAGCCCTGCCTGAACCGGATATCCAGATCAAGAAGACGACCGTTCCCGAATCGCAGTTCTGCAAGCCTCTCTTCGAGTTCTCGGGTGCCTGCGCCGGCTGCGGCGAGACGCCGTACGTCAAGCTGGTCACCCAGCTCTTCGGCGACCGCATGATCGTTGCCAATGCTACCGGCTGCTCCTCTATCTACGGCGGCAGTGCTCCGACAGTGCCGTTCACGACGAACGACAAAGGACACGGCCCGGCCTGGGGCAACAGCCTCTTTGAAGACAACGCTGAGTTTGGTTACGGCATGAAGCTTGCTGACATTGCCCGCCGCAGCGCTCTCAAATCTGACGTCGAGGAAGCTGTGAAACACTGCGAACATCATCCGGATGAAGTCGCAGTCATGCAAGCATGGCTTGACAGCTTCGACGATGGCGAAGCCAGCAAAGAGACTTCCGCGAAAATGCTTGAGACGCTCCAGAACGGTCCGTGCAAGGACGATCCGCTGATCAAGTCGATCATTGACCGCAGCGACCTGTTCGTGAAGAAGTCCGTCTGGATCTTTGGTGGTGACGGCTGGGCCTACGACATCGGCTACGGCGGACTTGATCAGGTCATCGCTTCCGGCGAAGACGTCAACATCCTCGTGCTCGACACCGAAGTGTACTCAAACACCGGCGGTCAGGCTTCGAAGTCCACTCCGGTCGGCGCCATTGCCAAGTTCGCCGCCAACGGCAAGAAGGTCAAGAAGAAGGACCTCGGTGCGATGGCGATGACCTACGGTTACGTCTATGTTGCCTCGGTTGCCATGGGTGCCAATCAGAATCAGCTGCTGAAAGCCATGCTCGAAGCAGAAGCCTATCATGGTCCGTCGCTGATCATCGCCTATGCACCGTGCATCAACCACGGTATCAACATGGGCCGCTCGCAGCTTGAAGAGAAGCGTGCAGTGGAAGCCGGTTACTGGAACCTCTTCCGCTATAACCCGGATCTGAAGAAGGAAGGCAAGAACCCGTTCACGCTCGATTCGAAAGAGCCCTCGGCTTCTTACCAGGATTTCATCCTCGGCGAGACCCGTTACAAGGCCCTCACGAAGATGTTCCCCGAAGTGGCCGACAGGCTGTTCCCCGAGTCCGAAGAGGATGCCAAGGAACGTCGCGCCTACTACAAGTGGATGCAGGAAGGCACGCCCGAAGAGGCGTAAGCGCTGCATAGCATAAGATCGAAAAGAGGGCTGTCCGTCGAAGCGAGCAGCCCTCTTCTTGCAACAGAAATATCAGATGAGCGCCGTGCTGCAAGAAGCACGGCGTTTGTCGTCTCCCGCGCATGGGCAGGCCTGTGCCGATCAAAAAGCCTGCAGCAAGGATCCTATGGCCGCGGATTGAGTATATCAGCTGGCTCAAGCTCTAAACGGACGCCCTGAGGCCGCTGGCAGGACTTATGAATATGGACAAAAGCGTGCCTGCGTGGCGGCCTACGACTTGCTGCAGGCCAGGCCCTGAGCAACCAGGATCAGCAAGACGCAAAGCACGCCAAAGTGAGATACTGCCCATTCCGTTGTTGGATCAACAGAAACTCAATTCTGATATAGCATATTTCTGCCTCCGTACCTATTGCAAACTCCGAAAGCGCTTGCTATCATGCATAGTGTGAAGGCGGCCGAATATAACAGCCCCGGCGGCAATGCTGGGCGAGATATAATGTTCAGAGCAGACACGGCGAGACTGCTGCAGCAAGTGCGGCATTTCAGACGTGCGTCTGGAGGAGTGCTGTTTGTTGCTGCAGCGCTGGGCGTGATTGCGAGGTGGGACGTTGCTGACGCGGGCAGTTTCTTCAGGGGACGAGCTTGCAGCAGCTTCTGTCTCATCGTTAACACGATTCTATACAGGGGTTCCGCGAAACGAAGCCGCGTGTGAACCAAGACTGTGCGGGCTCACCGTGCTTTCGGCCGCAGCGAATGGCAATCGGAAAGATGTATTCGCCAGGAGCGGATGACAAGCAGCACGGTCGGTGTGCTGCCTTATGAGCAGTAAAGCATATAAGTGACCAAAGTCAACCACTGAACACGTGGAGTGATTCGCCGACCGGCGCAGACTTAGAACGTATGCCTTCAAGCAGAGTTCTGATTTTGCTCTGCCACCGGCATACGTTGCGCAGTGGCCGCGATACATTTGTTTCAGTTCGCAGGTAATCTGCGGCCGCTCGCCTGCGCCTCAGCCAACCTGCAGAAAGGATATGCAACAATGGGCAGTTCCGTCCGTGGGGACGCCGCGTCTCTATATTTGGAGACAAGTGAACTACCGCCGCTTACGCACACTAAGAAGCGGCGGCTTCCTGCTTCGAACCACCGCAGCCTCCTCGAAGACCAGAAAAGCATCTCCAAGCGGGTCTTACGCAATGTCCACAGGCGTTTCGGACACGGTGTCCCTGTTCGGCCGGTTCCCTGCCTACAGTATTCCTTATAGGGTCAAGGCGTGAGGCTGAGCTTCAGCCCTTCGTTGTCTATGTTTACAGCGGCATTTACATCCCGATCATGGTGCGCTCCGCAGGAAGGGCAGTCCCATTCCCGAACGCTCAGATTCTTCACTGCCGGGTTCTTTATGCCGCAGACCGAGCATAACTGGGAAGACGGAAAGAAACGATCTACTTTTACAAGCTGATGTCCGAGTCGGTTCTGCTTGTATTCCAGCATATTCACGAACATGCCCCAGCCATTGTCATGCACCGATTTTCCGAGACGAAGTCCGTGCGCCATACCGCGCATGTTGAGGGTTTCCACCGAAATGAGTTCGTACTGCTTGGTTATCGCAGCCGACACCTTATGCAGGAAATCCTTGCGCTGATTTGCTGTATGACGATGTATCTTCGCCATTTTTTTCTTCTGTTTGAGATAGTTCTTCGAGGGTGTCTCGCCCTTTTTTGCGCCTTTCTTCCGAGACAACCTTCTTTGTTCCTTTGCCAGCTTCTTCTGGCTTTTCCTGTAATAATGCGGCATATTGGCGCAGTGGCCCGTATTATCCGTGTACAGCCCGTCCGACTTATAATCCAGTCCAATATGCGATCCGGAAGCGGCAGGCGACGGATCGTGAATCGGCGCATGTTCATACAGAACGCTCACTTGCCATGTTCCGTCCGCGTTCTCTCTGACAGTGGCTGATTTCAGTTTCCAGTCCGCCGGTACAGTACGGTGAATAACTCCCTTCACGATGCCGGCCTTAGGCAGACGAATGCTGTCAGCATAAACCGCAATGTTTCCGTTGACGCAGTTCGTCGTGTAGGCGTGAGGCCCGCGCTTCCGTGACCGAAACTTTGGAAACCCTGTCCGTCCATCGAAGAAACTGGTGAAAGCAGCTTTCTGGTCCATCTGCACATTGCACAGAGCCAGGGAATCCACTTCTTTGAGATATGGATAGTCCTTTTTGTATTTCGCCGGTGTCGGCTGCGACGATTTTCCTGTCAGGGCATACTGCTTCTGCCGGTCTTCCAGCATCAGATTCCAAACCTTACGGCAGCATCCGAACGTCTTCCTGAACAGAACAACCTGTGCATCTGTCGGATAGATTCGGTATACATACGCGGTATTTTCTGTCATCTTTCCCCCTGAGATTCAATATACTGTTTCAAAACTTCAAGCGGTGCTCCGCCGGTTGTTATGAGACAGTACGATCGTGACCAGAAGAACTCCTTCCACAACCGCTGGCGGATTTCAGGAAACTCCCGTTTAATCAGGCGGCTGCTGGCGGACTTGTAGGCGTTTATGAACTTTGACAGATTGCTGTGAGGCTGAGCGCGGAACAATATGTGTACATGATCTCTGTCATGATTCCATTCAGCTACGGTAATATAATAATCTGGCCCTATTCGCTCAAAGATTTCTCTCAGTCTTGCAGATATAGCATCAGTGATCACGCTTCGTCTATACTTCACAACCAAAATCAGGTGATAATGAAGTGCGAACACCGAATGATTATTTGTATCGAGGTCCAGCTTCCATCGTTTTCCCATAGAATTACCACTGATACAATTATACACGCAACAGTCACAGAAAACCATGCCTAATGCTGCTTCAGTGGCAATCTGCATATTCTTTCAGCGCCGATTCATCTCACCGCCTATAGAGGCGGGAGACTTCTCGGCGATTATGTTAAAGATATGCGCATCATGGACGACATGATGCTCGACGAGTTCGTGAAGAGGGACGGGGAAACCGGCTATAAGGCACTTAACAAGATGTTTACGGCATTGACTGGCCTCAAGCTTCGGGTAAAGACAGCAAAGGCTCAGTCCTTGCTGGTCGGCGCAGGGGGGCGGTCCATCTGGCTGGACGTTGAGGCCGAGGTTGAGCACGGAAGAATCTTAAATCTCGAGATGCAGCGTGCCACTGGAAAAGTCATTCCAAAGCGGGCACTGCTTCATCTAAGCACAATCGTTTCCAACAAGGTACACAAAGGCGACTCTTTTGAGGAAGTGCCGGAAGTTTGGGTCATCTTCGTCACGGAGCACAATTCCGTTGGAGACAAAGAAGCAATCCATCATTATCAGTTCAGAGACAAAGACGGCGCGTTGCTTGGAGATCCTGCGCATATTGTCATTGCAAATGGGAAGCATTATGACACTTCTACACTGTTGGGTCGAGTTTTGCATGACATCATGACTGCAGATCTCCAGGCGATGCTGGTTCCGGAGATTCAGCAGGTATGTATGTACCTGAAAGAAACAGAGAAAGGACAGCGGAAGATGACAGAAGCTTTAGAGAGATTCGGGGATGAACGCGAATTGAAAGGAAAGCGCGAAGGCAGACGCGAAGGCAGGCGCGAAGGCAGGCGCGAAGGAGAACTCAAAGGGCGGCAAGAATCAACGGAGACATTTGTTCGGAATATGACCGCAGCCGGTTTTCCTTTTGACCAAATTGTGGCCCTGACGGGCGCCTCTACCGATGAGATTCAGAGAATAATCGACCGCATTGCAACCGAAAGCCCGGCATAGCGTTTCTAGTGCGGACGCTGTGATCGCTGTCATATCATTGTCAGCTGACACCCCGGTATGGCAGGTGGTACGATCGCAGCGTAGATTGCACCGGCTTTAGTGCACGGTCAGATATAAATTCATAAAACTGAAACACATGCCACATGGTTCGTCATGTATAGTATTCTCAGAGATATTTGAGAGGAGAAAGACAAGATGAGCCGCCGCTACAATCAA
>JAAUYQ010000059.1 GCA_014805015.1 Clostridia bacterium
AGATCGTTCAGGAAACCCAGGAGAGCAGCACTCCGTATGACGATATCGTGCGCACTCTGCTGCACGACAGTGCGGAATCGATTATTCCGGTCGTCAATCATATGTTCGGGAAAACGTACGCGGACAAGGCTGAAGTTACAACGTACACGACGGAACACGTCAGAAAGCGCGCAGACGGCAAGGTTGTGCGCAGAAACTCAGATCTGCACTTTGCCGTCACGGAAAACGGTCAGACAGACGAGTACCATTATGAAGTGCAGACGGCTCCGGACGGCAGCATTCTGATGCGGTTTTTCGAGTATGACACGCACATGGCCCTCGGGAGATGCGAGCTGGTGGGTCCGTTTCATGAGCGGTACAGGCTTCCGAATTCCGGCCTCATCTGTCTGCGGTCATACGGAGGCAGGCCGAAGGAAATGCGCTATACGGTCGTCACGTCTGAAGCCGAGGCAGATCATGTCATTCCAGTGATATCTATGGCGGACACCACTGTCAGTAAGCTGATCGAAGACGATCTGTTTTTTCTGCTGCCCTTTTTTCTCTTTTGTCATGTCAGAGAGCTCGAAAAGATTGAGCAGAGCTCTGAGCGGCTTGAGGAGCTCTTTGCGGAAGAGCGACGGATCGCAGAGTTCTACGAAAGTCTCGCCAAAAAAGAGCGGCTTACAGCAGCAGAGCTGGGCCTGTTTCTGGAGATGACCAAGCGGGCAGTCCAGAACCTGGCACTTAAGCAGCCTCAAATCAGGGAAGGAACGGAAAAGATCATGGGAGGACAAATCTTATCTTACGCAACCAAGGAAGCAGTAGAGAAAGCGTCCAAGAAGGCAGCCAAGAAAGCAGGTGCTGAAGGTGTGAAGCAGGGCGCCAACTCTCAGCTGGTGTCTCTTGTGCAGGAAATGAAGTCAAAAGGCATGAGCTTCGACGTAGTGATGGATATTGCCTTGGCTGGCACTCCATTGCTGAGTCCGGCTGAAGTCCGCGAGCATGTGGCCGCAGTGTATGGGCTGGAAGATCTGGAGACAGGGGAGGACTGAGAAGCGCTGCAGACTACACAATTCTTGCAAACATTCTTGCCGGCAACGGGCGGCTTACAACCGTAGAAGTGGGCCTGTTTCCAGAAGAAACCCAGCTTGGCGGCCTGCAACCTGGCGCATGACCACCGGCAAACCAGGAGAGAACGGAAAAGATCATGGGAGGACAAATCTTATCTTACGCAACCAAGGAAGCTGTTGAGAAAGCGTCCAAGAAAGCGGCAAAGAAGGCAGCCAGAAAAGCGACGAAGAAAGCACGTGCGGAAGGTGTGAAGAAGGGCGCAAACGCTCAGCTGGTGTCCATCGTGCAGGAAATGAAGTCAAAAGGTATGAGTTTTGATGTGGTGATGGATATCGCCCTGGCGGGAACGCCATTGCTGAGTCCGGCTGAGGTCCGTGAGCATGTGACCGCAGTATATGGACTGAAAGACCTGGAGACAGGGGAGAGCTGAGAAGCGCGGCAGATCATGCAGTACTTATGAGGATCTTCTCAGAAAGGGGTATTTTGAGGAAACATGAGCGCAACCTCGCGGCTTCGCAGATGTCGCGAGGTTCTCCCGGCGCAGTCCACTGAACGATTGCCTGGCCGCGTGGGAACGATGCGGGAAGGCCCGGACACGGGCTTTTGTCGGCCGCGGGGCTCAGCAGCTGGGTCTCGTCCAAAGTGTCTCCAGCCGAAATGCGGCACTTGATTGTCTGATCCGTTTGGTGCCGAGGCGCTGTTCCAGGGCGAAGAGCACGGGCGCAGCCAAGCACAATTATCTGGCTGCTGCTCTGGTCTCAATAACGCGGCTGTGCCGTTCGCTGTTCCAATCTGGCGGTAAGCGGAGTGGCCGGGTGTTTTAGGGGCGACAGCAATTTGCGGGAGGGCAGGGCAGATGATATACTGTTAAGTTGGTATTATCATATGTCATACATCAATTGGAGGTAACCTGATGCGAAGACTCTTCACATCTGAATCGGTGACCGAGGGACATCCGGACAAGGTCTGCGACCAGATCTCGGATGCCGTTCTGGATGCCATTCTCTCGCAGGATCCGAATGCCCGCGTCGCCTGCGAGACAGCCGTCAATACGGGGCTGGTCCTGGTCATGGGCGAGATTTCAACCAACGCCTACGTCGATATTCCGAAAATTGCCCGCGAGACAATTCTGGAGATCGGCTTTGACGATGCAGCCTACGGCTTCGACGGCAATACCTGCGGCGTCATTACCAGCATAGACGAGCAGTCGGCGGATATTGCCCAGGGCGTCGACCAGGCATACGAGACGCGCGGCAGCGATGAGCGCGAGCAGGGAGCCGGCGACCAGGGTATGATGTTCGGCTATGCCTGCAATGAGACGGACGCTTACATGCCGCTGCCGGGATACCTGGCGCACAAACTGACGCGCCGGCTGACGGAAGTCCGCAAGGATGGTACCCTGCCTTACCTGCGCCCGGACGGGAAGAGCCAGGTCACGGTGGCCTATGACGAAGAAGGAAAACCGATCCATGTGGACACGGTTGTCATTTCCACGCAGCATAATCCGGATGTTGACAACGAACGTATTCACGCGGATGTCATGGAAGAAGTAATCCGTAAGTCGATCCCGGCAGAGCTTTTGAACGATGAGACCAAGATCTTCATCAATCCGACCGGACGCTTTGTGATTGGCGGTCCGCTCGGGGACAGCGGACTCACGGGCCGCAAGGTCATCGTGGACACCTACGGCGGCATGGGCCGGCACGGCGGCGGCGCCTTCAGCGGCAAGGACCCTTCGAAGGTTGACCGGTCGGCGGCCTACGCAGCCCGGCATGTGGCCAAGAATATTGTGGCGGCCGGCCTGGCGGAGCGCTGCGAAGTGCAGATTGCCTACGCGATCGGGGTCGCGCATCCGGTATCTGTGTTTGTCGACACGTTCGGAACGAGCAAACTGAGCCCGGAACAGCTTGCCGATATTGTGACCGAGCTCTTTGACCTGCGGCCGGAGGCCATTATCCAGAACCTTGACCTGCGCCGGCCGATCTACAAGCAGACAGCGGCTTATGGGCATTTCGGGCGGGACGATCTGGATCTGCCCTGGGAAAAGCTTGATAAGGTGGAAGAACTGCAGAAGGCTGCAGCAAAATACGCCTGAGCAAGGAAGGTAAGAGCGCCCGGCGGCCGTTTGGCGGCTCGGGCGCTTTTTTTGAAAGGGCCGGCGGCGCGGCCGGCAGCAGAGGATCCACCCTGGGAAGGTGGACGGAGACAGATTTTATCTGAAGGAGGAGCGGCAAATCCTCACCGGCAGCGGTGACGTCTCCTTGCCGCACAGAGATGACATCCAGGTTGACACCGGCGAAGAAGTGCCGTAACGCCCTGACCCGGTTCTGCAACGAAGCGGGATCTTCCAGATACATGTGCGGCTACAGCCGCAGACACGGGGACAGCAGTGACCTCGAAAGCGTCGTAGCCTCGGACCTTGCTTTCACCGAGGCGGCCTCCATCCTCGGCACCATGCTCGGCAAGTATGCGGAGGAACACGAATGGGACACATCCCAGATGCTGGGCTTTCTGTTTGCGGTAACGGCAGCCCGGGACTCTATTCTCAGCAGTGAGGGAACGGAGGGCCAGAAGTGATTCCCAGCCGTGAATCTGCCGATCAGGTGATCGGCGCCTACGTGGACCGGCTTGGGGCAGCGAGCCCGGATGCCTGCGGCGCGGCCGGCATTATCTGCGGCCCGGAATCGCCTTTTGTCCTGCCGGAAGCCGCCGTGTATGTGGACACAAGCATGCCGCTCGGCGATTTCCTTGATCTGTTCGCGTCCATGTTCTGGCTGTACGTGGACCGCAGCGGCTGCGATTACGTGGAGGCTTCCGCGCTGATTGATGCGGTGTTTGATCATGCCTGCGAATTTCCGGGCCATGATGAGAACGGCGCGGAGCTCGCGCCGCTCACGGAAGTCGAAATCTTCCGCGAAGTGTCTGCGGATTTCATGGATGCGCTCAAGGAGCGCTTTACTGACGTCGTGCCCTTCTCCGGCCTCATCTGGCCGGATGACACTTGTTCCATTCAGAGCGATTCGCGGCTGCGCGGCCGGGACATTGGGGAGATTATCAACGGCCTGCTGATGCAGCTGCTGCGCAGCAAGCGCCTCACGCCCAAGGAGGCGGAAGCCCTGCTTGAGCGTGCACTGGAGCGGCTGCGCGGTCAGACGGGCGGACAGGACAAGTAGAGCAGTGCAGATACAGGGAACAGTTATTTCCAAAAAATTCCAGGCCCCGGACGGCTATGCTGTCGTTGAGATTGCGGGGGACGAGCCGTGTATCGTCGTCGGCGTGATGCCGCACATCAAGACTGGCGAACACACCCGCTTTTTCGGCGAGTTTCAGCATCACGCCAAGTACGGGCGGCAGTTCAGGGCGGATTCCTACGAGAGTACGCCGCCGCTCGATCCGGATGATATGGTGCTGTTTCTCTCCAGCGACTTTGTCAAAGGAATCGGGCCGACGCTTGCCCAGCGTCTGGTTGACACCTTTGGCCAAGACACGTTTACGGTCATCGAGAACGAGCCCGAGCGGATCGCATCGGTTCCCGGCATTTCGCACAAGCTTGCTGCTGAGCTGCATGACTGCTTTGCCGAATATGCGATGGCCAAATACCGTTATGCGGAGCTGATGGCCCTTGGCCTGACAGCCCACCAGGCGGAAAGCGCAGAGCAGGCGCTCGGCGGGGACGCAGCAGCGCAGATCCGTGAGAATCCGTATATTCTGATTCAGCATGTACGCGGCATAGATTTTGTGCTGGCAGACCGTATCGCCCGCGAAATGGGCGTCGGTCACGACAGTGTGCTGCGGATGGAAAGTGCTATTCTGCACGTGCTCCGAAAATCCCTGATACAGGGCAACATGTTTGTGGAGCGAAAGAGACTCACGGCGCATGTGGCAGACAAGCTTTCCGTGAGCGAGGACCAGGCCGCGGAGGCTCTCGGAGCGCTCACTCTGCACGGAGAAGTGATGCAGCAAACATACGGCCGCTACGACGTCGTCATGCTCAGATCTGTCTATGAACTGGAGACAGAATCGGCCAGACGGCTGATCCGGATTCTGACTGCGCGGGTGGAGCAGGCGGTCCCGGAGGCAGACATTGAACGCACAGCCAGGGCTTTTGGTCTGTCAGCCGAGCAGGAGCAGGCCCTGAAGACAGTGCTTTCGAGCAGCGTCAGCGTTATCACCGGCGGGCCGGGAACGGGCAAGACAACGATTCTGCGGGCCCTCATCCGGGTTCTGCATGCCCACGGCATGAGCTGCCGGCTGGGCGCGCCCACCGGACGGGCGGCTAAGCGTATGAACGAAGCGACTGGTGAAGATGCGAGGACCATTCACCGGCTGCTCGAATATGCCTACGATGAGGAAGATGAACAGGGCTTCTTCCGTGTCAACGAGGAGGAACCGCTGGAAACGGACGTGGTTCTGATTGACGAGACGTCCATGGTGGACGCGTTCCTGTTTGAGAGTCTGCTTGAGGGCATCCATCCCGGAACGCGTCTTGTCCTCGTCGGCGATGCGGATCAGCTGCCGAGTGTCGGGCCCGGCAACGTGCTCCGCTCCCTCATCGCTTCGGACGTGATCCCTAAGGTGAGCCTGACGTATCACTTCCGTAATGAAGGGCGGATCGCGAACGCTGCCCACGATATCCTTGCGGGGCGCATGCCCCAGTTTGATTCCCAGCAGTTTATTATGCTGGAGGCATACAGTCCGCAGGAAGTGCAGCAGCTGCTGGTGCGTGAATACCAAAGGGCGCTCACGGCCGGGGAAGACGTGCAGGTTCTGGCACCCGTGAAAAAGAATGACCTCGGGAGCGTGGAGCTCAATGCGCTGCTGCGCGACGCTGTCAATCCGGAAGCGCCGGACAAACCGCAGGTTGTGCGCGGCTCGCTACTGTTCCGGCAGGGGGACCGCGTCATGCAGACCAACAATGACTATCAGCGGGAATGGACAAACCCGATGGAGGGAGTGAACGGGACGGGCGTCTTCAACGGTGACATCGGCCGCATCGAGGGCATCACCGGCGGGGAGCTCGAAGTGCGCTTCGATGACGGACGCCTGGCATTCTACGGTCCGGATGAGCTCAACCAGCTCGACGGAGCTTTTGCTTACACGATCCACAAATCGCAGGGCAACGAGTTTGATACTGTCATTCTGCCGATGCTGTATCCGACTGGTCCCAAGGGTTTTCTGTCCCGCAGCCTGCTCTACACGGCGGTTACGCGGGCCCGCCGCAAGGTGATTCTGATTGGGGCGCCGGCCACGATGCGCGGCATGATCGAAAACGATGCCCGGAGCTCCCGTGCTTCGAGCCTGGCACGCGAACTCCGGTTCCAGGCAGCGAGCGCAGCGCCGCGCTCCGGCGGGGGAGTGTATGAAGATCCAGCTTTCTGACCACTTCACCTACAGCCGACTTCTGCGTTTCACCCTGCCGTCCGTGCTGATGATGGTCTTTGTGAGCATCTACGGCATCGTGGACGGCTTCTTCATTTCGAACTTTGCCGGCAAGACAGCCTTTGCGGGCGCCAATTTTGTGCTGCCCTACCTGATGCTCCTCAGCTGCTCGGGCTTCATCTTCGGCGCGGGCGGCGGAGCGCTGACTGCGAAAACCCTCGGCGAACAGCACAGCAGGGAGGCAAGCCGTATCTTCTCCATGTTTGTCTGGCTCTCTGTTCTGGTCGGCCTGGTTCTGCTCGCAGTCGGGATGCTGACGGCGAGAAGCTTCGCGGCAGCCTTTGGTGCGACGGGGCAGATGCTCGAGGACGCCGAGCGCTACGCCCTGATTGTCCTTGTGCCGCTGCCGCTGAGCATCCTGCAGTACGCTTTCCAGAATTTTTTCGTGACAGCCGGCAAGCCGCAGCTCGGCCTGTACGTGATTCTGCTGGCCGGCGGTACCAACATTGTGCTTGACCTCGTCTTTGTCGGCGTGTTCGGCTGGGGTCTTGAAGGCGCTGCCTGGGCGACTGTGATTTCCGAATCGATCGCGGGAGGCGTCCCCATCCTGTACTTCGTCCGCCCAAACTCGAGCAGCCTGCGTCTCGTACCGGTGCGCCTGGCTGCGCGGCCCATCTGGCAAGGCATCTCGAACGGTTTCAGTGAACTGCTGACCAGCATTTCCGGTCCGCTTCTCAGCACGGTCTTCAACGCTCAGCTGCTGCGCTTTGCCGGCGAAAACGGCGTGGCGGCTTACGGAGTTCTCATGTATGCGAACCTCGTGTTCGTAGGCACCTTTCTCGGTTTTTCCACTGGGGTGACTTCGATCGTTGGTTACAATTATGGCGCCGGAAATCGCGCGGAGCTCAAAAGTATCCGCCGCAAATGCCTGCTGCTGATCACCGTTTTTGCTGCCGTCATGGCCGTCTGCTCCGAGCTTTTCGGGCGGGATATTGCGGTCCTGTTTGTCGGCTACGACCAGGAGCTGCTTAATGTGACGGAACACGGATTTGAGATTTTCTCCATCTCGTTTCTCTTCGCCGGTTATCCGGTGCTGATCTCCGCATTCTTCACCGGACTCAATAATGGACTGCTGAGTGCCGCTGTTTCAGCTTCCCGTATTCTGCTCTTCCAGCTGCCGTGTGTGCTCATTCTGCCAATGCTGTTCGGTGTGGACGGCATCTGGTGGTCCGTTGTCCTCGCAGAACTTTTGGCCGGACTTGTCGGGCTGGCCCTGCTGCGGGCAAACCGAGGCCGCTACGGTTACTGATTCGTAACAGGCGCCATCGGCAGGTCCCGCACCATAATGTACTCCTCTTTGTTTTCCGACACAGGGTAGAACCCGATCTTCCGGTACAGTCCGAGCGCTGCTGTGTTGGCTTTCTGCACGGACAGGGACACCTGCCGATAGCCCTTTTCGCCAAGCAGTCTCAGCATACCCACAAGCAGCGCTGTTCCTGTGCCCCGATGACGGAAACCGGGAAGCAGTGCCATGGCGAGCGACGGCGTCTCATCGTCCACATGTCCATAGTCGTTCATGATGCGTGCCCAGACGATGCCAATGATGTGGCCGTCGTGTTCAGCTGCCAGTGCCCAGTCGTGCGGCTCGCTGCCAAAGTTCTGCAGGTACACCTGCAGCTCCGGCTTTTCCAGCAGACTGGCCGGCGGCCGGGGACTGCCTTCCGGTACAAACACGGACTCAAGCAGGAAGTCTGCGAGAACAGAGTATTCTTCCTCCCGGAGTGGGCGGATGCCAGTGTCCATAGATTTCTCCTTTCATCCTGCGCCTGCCGTTGTCTATACCAGCCCCTTTTGTCTGTGAGGCGGACATACCAAAAATGACCGGCAGAGTAGCCGGAATCTGCGGCGTTCTGCCGGGGTTCTGCGGCGGTGTTGTCCGGGACAGGCGCGGCAGTGCGCCTTGCGCCGCTCAATTATCAGCGCAGCGGAAACGATGGCGGCCGGTTTGGCACATGACGCAGCGTTGAGGCGCCGAGCCGCACTCCATCATTCTGCAGCAGGCGGAGTCCGAAGGCAAACGGTTTCCAGCGGTCACGGCCTGGATCCGATCGGAACAGACTGCTTCTTTGGTTGACATCGTGTCAGAATGTGACTAACATGGTCTCACTGTGGAGTCCTCTGCAGTGATGCAGACGCTGCCGTATTCCTGTGCTCTCATCTGTTCTGCAACCGGACGGGTAGTGCTCATCCGGGCAGGAGCATATGATGCAGTAGAAATGCGGCTCTGCGCTCTTTCCTGGTACAGCAGTTTTCCTTGAAACGGACTGTGCATATCGGTGGGACCGATTGGGCAGGGACGAAGCCTGTCAAACTGACATCTACCGCATGATCTGCCGCAGTCCCGGAACAAAGTGTCAATAAGGAGAAAAGAACGTGCTGACAAGCAAAGACGACAACAAACTTGGTTTTGGCATGATGCGGCTGCCCGTGCTCAACGACGATCCGGCGCAGATCAACCTGCCGGAAGTGGACAAGATGGTTGACCTGTTCATTGACCGTGGGTTCACGTATTTCGACACGAGCTTCGTATATCATAACGGGCACAGTGAAGAAACAGTGCGCAAGACTGTGGTGGAGCGGCACCCGCGCGACTCGTTTACGATTGCGACGAAGTTTCCGACCATGATGGTCAAGACGGAAGACGAAGTCGATCCCTACTTTGAACAGCAGCTCAAGAATCTTGGCGTGGACTACGTGAACTTCTATCTGCTGCACATCCTGATGACCCAGTACCTGAACAATCCGGTCCGCGAGGGTGTGGTTGAGAGCTGCCATCTGTTCGATCATCTGGTGAAGTGGCAGGAAGCGGGCAAGGCGAAACATATTGGATTCTCATTCCACGATTCGCCCGACGTACTCGACAAACTGCTGACAGAGCACCCGCAGGTCGAGTTTGTGCAGATCGCACTGAACTATTATGACTGGACCTCGGAGTGGGTGCAGTCGAAGGCCAATTATGAAGTGATCCGCAAGCACGGCAAGGCAGTCATTGCCATGGAGCCCGTCAAAGGCGGCATGCTCGCTGATGTGCCGGAAGAGTGTCTGAAGCTTATGCACAGTTTTGATCCGGAGGCTACGCCGGCTTCATGGGCTATCCGCTTCGCCGCCTCGCAGGAGGGTGTATTCAAAGTGCTGTCCGGTATGTCGACGATGGCACAGGTGCAAAACAACACAGACTACATGGCGAAGTTTAAGCCGCTGAGCAGCGAGGAGCAGGAAATGCTGCTTGAGTGTGCGCGTATCATGCGTGATGGCGGGCCAGCTCATACGCACGATTTCTCGAAGTATAAAGGGCATACGTATCACGGAATTCCGCTTGCGGGCATTGTCGACTGCTACAACTCCCTGTCGCTTGAGCCGGATCCGTCGCCAGGAAAGGGAGATGACAATATCTATTTCCGCCAGGAACTGCTGAAGGTCGGCGTAGAAGACTTCGATAAGGAATGGCCACCGGAAAAGGTTGTCGTCGATGGCGAAGACATAACGTCTGATGTTGAAAAGATGTGGGCTTTCCTTGTGAAACACGCTCTGTGAGTGCAGCATCAAGAAAAACGCCATCGGATCAGTGCTGCCCGGCATGAGCAGCACTTAAGAGGTACCCGCGCGACCGCAGCTGACAATCCAGCAGCCTGCGGCTGTTCTGCCAAAGATATGGGGCTGCCTCCAGAGACAATTCCGTCCCGGGAGGCAGCCTCTTTGTGGTGTGCCCGGCGGGCACGCGCTCTATAGGGTGAAAGTCCCGAAATCGCCCGGCAGCGGGAAGATTTAGCCAATGGCAAGGGTGTCCACCGTGAGGTGGAATCTGAAGGAAGCCGGAGGCAAACGGCTGGCCCGAGGAACACGAATCGTGTCAGGGGTAAGGCTGCCATACAAGTCGAAGTCCAGTAGCTGCACGGAACTGCGTCAGGTAGACACGGCGGGCATAAGCAGGAAAGAACGCGTGAGTACCCGGGGAGGGCTTGCAGACGGCCGGCGGAAGTCGGACGTTCGAGACAAGGTTTGCTGCAAGCAGTCAGCACCAGTCATAGAAATATATCCGGCCGTCGCCGGGTAAAGGACTGGACCCAGAGAGACAGGAGTCAATGAAGGAAACCAGACCTGAGACAAAAGAAAGCACAAAACGCTGCTGTGGCAGTGGCTGCCGCCGGAAGGATACCGCGGAACGGGAAGAACAGGGCGGAGCGCTTATCGGAGGACGGATAACCGAAAACAACCCTGTCAGCACAGACGGACAGAGAAACGCACTGATGGAGCAGATCGTCTCGCGCCAGAATCTTAACGATGCCTACAAGCGCGTGAAGGCCAACAAGGGTGCAGGCGGAGTCGATGGGATGACAACTGTTTTCCAATCTCAAAGACAATGGCGGAGAGCTCGTGCAGTGCGTGCTGGATGGAAAGTACAGACCAAAGCCGGTCCGACGGGTGGAAATCCCGAAAGGCAACGGCAAAAAGCGCATGCTGGGCATACCCACTGCCGTGGACCGGGTAATTCAGCAGGCCATCGCTCAGAAGATGACACCGCTGTTTGAATCACAGTTCGTGGAAACAAGCTATGGATTCCGACCGGGATGGAGCTGTCACGATGCGGTCCGCAAGGTTGGTGAGTACCTCAATGAGGGACGTGTCTTGACAGTGGATCTGGATCTCGAGAAGTTCTTTGATACGGCGGATCAGAGCAAGGTCGTGGAAATCCTGTCGCGCACGATACAGGATGGACGGGTCATCTCGCTGATCCATAAATTCATGCGTGCAGGGGCAGCATAGTGCGGCAGGTACGAAGACACAGAGCTTGGGGTGCCGCAGGGCGGCCCGCTCAGTCCGCTGCTTGCCAACATTATGCTGAACGAACTGGACCACGAGCTGGAAAAGCGCGGACACAAATTCGTGCGGTATGCAGACGACATGGTCATCTTCTGCAAAAGCAAAGCCAGCGCAGAGCAAGCACTGGCGCACATCATACCGTTCATAGAAGGCAAACTTTTTCTGCGGGTGAACCGCGAAAGACGTTCACGGGGTACGCAGCCAAGATTAAATTCCTTGGTTACGGCTTTTACCGGAGCAAGACGGGGTGGCGGACCACGGTCCATGCAAAGAGCAAGGAGAAGTGCAGGTCGCGGCTCAAAGAGCTGACGTCGCGGCGAAGCGTGAACAGCCTGCAGGAATAGATAGCGCGTCTGAAGTGCTTTGTGCGGGGCTGGATACAGTACTTCAAGCTGGCCGATATGGCAGGTTGGCTGAAAGCCATCAATGCCTGGCTGCGCAGACGCATCCGTATGGTGTTCTGGAAGAAGTGGAAACGCGTCCGCACACGATACAGGAACTTGCGCCGCCTCGGCCTCAGCCACGATGAGGCGCTTAAACTGGCTGGTTCCCGCAAAGGGTACTGGCACAGCGCCAGAACACCGAACATGAATGCAGCTCTGCCTAACCGAAGGCTGGAAGCTGCAGGATTCCCCTCACTCTATTCATATTATCTGTCAGTCAAGTCATAAATCTGGGTGCCGACGTATACTGAACGGTACGTACGGTGGTTAGGAGAGGTCGGCCGGCCAACTAATGACCGGCCTCCTACTTCATTATCTCTGGTTTCTGGACATGCTTGCCTGCGGTGCTCCGGCGGACACTGGAAAAAAACAGGCAGTCGTTTGGCAGACATGTTCAGACAGGGAAGCGGCGGCAGACCTGTACCTTAAGAACTGGGTCATGCACGGCACGCTGAATGACGCACGTGTACAGACTTGAAAGCCGATAAATCAAAGAAGGGGCGGGTGTGCCGGCGGCACGTCTGCCCCTTCGGAATGTACGTCAGATAATAGGCTCGATCACGCCGTAGTTGCCGTCTGCCCGACGGTATACCACGTTCACTTCCGAAGTGCCCGGGTTGCGGTACACGAAGAAGCTGTGCCCGAGAAGCTCCATCTGTACCACCGCGTCTTCCACTTCCATGGGCTTGGCGACGAACTTCTTGTTGCGGACGATCACCGGGGCGTTGTATTCGTCTTCTTCTTCGGTGACTTCGGCAATCTCAGCATCCACCTCAGCATTGAACGCTTCCTGGTCCCGGAATGCATCCTCTCTGAGCCGCTTGGAGAGCTTTGTGCGGTATTTGCGCATCTGCCGCTCTATCTTCTTTAGAACAGCATCGATTGAAGAGTACATATCGCCGGTCGCCTCTTCACCGCGCAGGAAGACTCCGTCTGCCACGATGGTTACTTCCGCGATGTGCCTGGATTTTTCGATGGCCAGCTTGATCTGCATCTCAGCATCCGGCTTGAAGTACCTCTCAATCTTGCGGGTCTTTTTGGCCACGACGTCCCTGAGATAATCTGAGATCTCCATGTTCTTGCCGATAATATTGACTTTCATGCGCAAAAAGCAGATGCCCGCAGGGCACTGCCCCTCCTTTCCGACCCACAACGACAGCGGCCAAAAGCCGCATGACTAGCGATAAAAAACCGCGTCGGTTCTGCCCGACCTGATCTTTGTCCCCACAACCGCCGCCTGGGGGGTTCGCTCGCGACTACTGCCCCTCTCGGAACACTGTCCGGGCGGACTTACGTATCTCGACCGCATCATGATGGCAAACCTGAAGTTCGCTTACGTGGACCGTTTTGCCTGCGGCTGGCTTCGGTTTTCAATCACGGACACAGAACCGCCGGTTTTGGCTTGATTATACAGGGAAACAGGACAGAGGGCAATGCAAAAATCCGCTCTTTTTGCCGAGGATGCAGCCGTCTGCTACAATGTATGATGTATGCCTGCGCCTGCGGGCACAATCAAGCAAGTTACGGCCGCCGGATTTTCCGGCGGTATTCACATGCGCCGAAAGGCGCCTGAGCAAAGATAAAGGAGGATGCGGCAGCCAAAGGAGGCCGGGCTGCCGATCAGTTATATGGCGGGATTCTTCAAGAATGCAGCCCTGCGGCCGGTCAAGAAACTGACCGACAAAGTGGAGGCGCTGTCAGATCAGTTCGAGGCGATGGATGATGCCCAGCTGAAAGAAAAAACCCAGGAATTTAAGGACCGGTACGCGGCCGGCGAGTCACTGGATGATCTGCTGCCGGAAGTCTTCGCCCAGGTCCGCGAGGCAAGCTGGCGTGTCATTGGACTGCGGCACTTCCGGGAGCAGATTATGGGCGGCATCGCCCTGCATCAGGGCAACATTGCGGAGATGAAGACGGGTGAAGGCAAGACGCTGGTGGCGACGCTGCCCGCCGTGCTGAACGCGATCCCAGGCAAGGGCGTGCACATTGTCACGGTGAATGAGTACCTGGCCCGGCGCGACAGTGAGTGGATGGGGAAGGTGTTCCGCTTTCTCGGCTACAGTGTCGGCCTTGTGACCCGTGAGCAGACGCGTGCCGAAAAAAAGCAGGCCTACAGCGCCGACATTGTCTATTCTACGAATAATGAGCTTGGTTTCGATTACCTCAGGGACAATATGGTCAGCAATGTGGCGGATCTGGTGCAGCGGGATCTGGCCTATGCGATCGTCGATGAGGTGGACTCGATCCTGATTGATGAAGCGAGAACGCCGCTCATCATCTCCGGCGCCGGTGACCGCGGTACGGATCTCTACCGGCAGGCAGACCGTTTTGTGCAGCGGCTGACAAAAGAGCGTGACTACGAGGTCGATGAGAAGATGAAGACCGTGAACCTCACTGAGGACGGAGTCCGCGAGGCGGAGACCTACTTCGCTCTGGAGAACCTGACGGACATCGAAAACACGGAGATCGCCCACCACATCAATCAGGCGCTGAAGGCCCATCATCTGTTTGCCCGCGACCGCGAATATGTTGTGCAGGACGGTGAGGTCATTATCGTTGATGAATTCACGGGGCGTCTGATGATCGGGCGGCGCTATTCAGACGGACTGCACCAGGCGATCGAGGCCAAGGAAGGCGTCAAGGTTGAGCGGGAAAGCAAGACCCTGGCGACGATCACATTCCAGAACTTCTTCCGCATGTATAAGAAACTGTCTGGCATGACCGGTACGGCGAAAACAGAGGAGACGGAGTTCAGCAGCATCTACGGTCTGAATGTCGTGGAGATTCCGACGCACATGCCTATGGTGCGCGAGGATCAGAGCGACATCATCTATGCGACCAAAGAGGGTAAATTCCGTGCTGTGGTCGATGAGATTGTCCGCGTGCACGAGACCGGCCAGCCGATCCTGGTCGGTACGGTGTCGGTTGCGGACAACGAGCACCTTTCAGATCTGCTGAATAAGCGCGGCGTCCGCCACCAGGTGCTGAATGCCAAGAACCATCAGCATGAGGCCCAGATTATTGCACAGGCCGGTAAACGGGGGGCTGTTACGATTGCGACCAACATGGCCGGACGCGGTACGGATATTCTGCTCGGCGGCAATCCGGAATACCTTGCCCGCAATGAGCTCAGGGCGGAAGGCATGAGTGATGAGATGATTGAGCAGGCCATCAGTCATGCCAATACCAGTGATCCGGAGGTCCTTGCGGCCCGCGAGCAGTTCAGGCAGCATCTTGCGCAGCACAAAAAGGAGACCGACAGGGAGCACGAGGAAGTGGTGGCACTCGGCGGACTCTATATCATCGGGACAGAACGGCACGAATCGCGACGCATCGACAATCAGCTGCGCGGCCGCAGCGGCCGTCAGGGCGACCCGGGATCTTCCGTTTTCTATCTGGCACTCGAAGACGATCTGATGCGGCTCTTTGGCGGCGAACGCGTCCAGAGTGTGATGGAGAAACTCTCAGACAACGATGACGTACCGCTGCAGTATAAGATGCTGACTCGTCAGATTGAGGGGGCACAGAAGCGGATCGAGGGCAACAATTTCAATGCCCGTAAGCACGTGCTGGAGTATGATGACGTCATGAACCAGCAGCGGCAGCTGATCTACGAGCAGCGGCGCCAGGTGCTGATGGGTGACGACGTCTCTGCAAGCATCCAGAAAATGATCGATGACGTGCTCGATCATGCTTTCGCTGCCTACACGCCGGAGGCCGTCTATGCCGAGGAATGGGACTGGGAAGGTCTGGCCGGCTACATGCACCGCGTCTTCGGCGTCGAAGTGACTGAGCCCACTCTGGAAGAGAAAGAGGATCTTGACCCGAAGACCTTCCGCGATGAGCTGCGCCGGCAGGTACACGAGGCGTACCAGGCCAAGGAACAGGAAATCTCTGAGGCGGGTGTCAATATGCGGCAGGTGGAGCGCATGCTTCTTCTGCGCAATGTGGATATGCGATGGATGGATCACATCGATGCCATGGATCAGTTCCGGCGCGGTATTGGCCTGCGTGCTCTTGGACAGCGTGACCCGATTGTCGAGTACCGTATGGAAGGTTATGACATGTTCGAGGAAATGGTCCAGGGCATCCAGGAAGGAACTGTCGGCATGCTGTTCCATGTGCGGGCAGAGAGCCGTATTGAACAGAAAGAGGCGCCCAAGGAACGCTCTGCGCAGCAGGAAACGGCGGCGCCCGCTCTGGTCGGAGGCGCCCGGCCTGCCGGCCTCAGTGCCCGGCAGGCAGCAGCTCCGTCGGCGCAGCAGCGGATGCAGACGAATGCAGGCAGTGCGGAGCGGCAGATGCCTGTCCGGGTAGCCAAGAAGGTAGGTCGCAATGATCCATGCCCCTGCGGCAGCGGCAAAAAATACAAGAACTGCTGCGGCAAAAACGCGGCGGAATCCCGCTGAGCTCCTGCAGAACAAAAACAGGCTCCGGCAGCACGCCGGAGCCTGTTTTTGTTCTGCAGGATCAGTAGCCCTGAATCAGGGCTGCCGTGATAAAATCGTCGAGGTCGCCGTCCATCACGGCTGTGATGTTTCCTTTTTCAACGTCCGTGCGGTGGTCTTTCACCATCGTATAAGGACAGAAGACGTAGCTGCGGATCTGACTGCCCCACTCAATCTTCTTCTGCTCGCCCTTAATCTCGGCCAGCTCCGCCATATGCTCTTCCTCGCGCTTTTCGGCGAGTTTGCTTTTCAGCATGCGCATGGCTGTCTCGCGGTTCTGGATCTGCGAGCGCTCATTCTGACACTGTACCACGATCCCGGTGGGGAAGTGGGTAATCCGGATGGCCGAAGAGGTCTTGTTGACGTGCTGACCGCCGGCCCCGGAGGAGCGGTACGTGTCGACACGGATTTCATCCGGATCGACCTCTATATCGTTGTCTGCATCCTGTATCTCCGGCATGACGTCGAGCGAAGAGAAGGACGTATGACGCCGGGCATTGGAATCAAACGGGGAGATCCGCACCAGCCTGTGTACACCCTTTTCAGTGCGCAGGAAGCCATAGGCGTTCTCACCGGCAATGCGGATTGTGGCGCTCTTGACGCCTGCTTCCTCACCATCAAGGAAATCAAGCACCTCCACCTTAAAGCCATGCCGCTCTGCCCAGCGTGTGTACATGCGCATAAGCATCTGTGCCCAGTCCTGGGCCTCTGTCCCGCCGGCGCCGGCATGCAGCGAAATAATGGCGTCATTTGCGTCATACTTGCCTGAAAGCAGTGTCTGCAGATGGAAGTCACTTGCATCCTGTGCAGCCTGCTTCAGTGAACTCTCAAGCTCGGCTTCCAGCTCCTCGTCCTGACTCTCTTCAATCATCTCAATCAGAACTTCCACATCATCCAGAGCCGATGCCAGCTTGTCATACGCATTCAGCTTTGATTTGAGCGGCGTGGCAGCTTTTGTGACGCTGTTTGCCCTTTCCACATCATTCCAGAAGTCGGGTGCTTCCATCTGCCGGTTGAGCTCGCTGAGTTCGTCTCTGAGGTGATCCACGTCCAGCGACTGCGCTGCCTCATCCAGCAGGGTACGTAGCTTCGACAGCTGCTGTTTCTGTTCATCCAGTGTGATCATATATCCCGAGCGTCCGCTGCGGACGCTGTCATCTCCTTTCGCGCAAGCAGGCTGCGCCCACATCTTGCATAAAAGCCCATAAACCTTGCGCTTAATGGATTATGCCAGCAGTGAGTGGGCTCGAGCTGCCATGAACGCGCCGTGTATCCATGCTCGTTCGCCTCAAAGCTACAGTGCGCGCTAGTTTCAGATCCCTGTTGGTTTAGGTTTCCTGCGTTCTAGTATACCGCGTTTTATTCAGAGTGCGGTACAGATTGCGACAGGGGGATCGGCGAGGCGCATGTCGCGCAGATACATTTCGGTGGTCCGCATAGCCTGTTTTAAGTCGACAAATGATAAAGATAGTTTGAGTGTAGAACACTGCCCCCGTCTTTAGGAGTTGTGCACCAGTTATTTTGGCCGCTTGTCATAAACAACATCACCTTTTTGGGTCAGTGATGCGCATTAAAAAAACTTTTGGGAGTTGACAGTTCGAATATTTGGACTAAAATTTACTGGTGCACAGAGGTGCACAATTTGTAAGTGTTCTGTGCAGTAGTAATTGTTGCAATTCTGTAATACCTCTGTAATAACTTGACAGAGTCGGAGGTACCTACATGCTGCGGAAGCACGAACGCTCCAGAGGCACCTATCTGCAGATCGTAGAATCGTTTTGGGATGCAGAGCAGGGAAAAACAAGAAAGCGTTCCGGGGCGACAAGTAAGAAAATTTCATTCACAGTGCGGTACAAACACAAAAGCCCGTAACCTTCATGGTTGCGGACTTTCTCCATGGTAGCGGTGAGTGGGCTCGAACCACTGACCTTTCGGGTATGAACCGAGCGCTCTAGCCAACTGAGCTACACCGCCATGTATCTGCAGATTCAGCCTCAGCCGAACTACCTAATCAGTATAGCGCGCTGCCGCCCTAGATGCAAGAACCCAGATGAGCTGGACGAGTAAAGATATTCCGTCATCGTACTGACATATTGCTGCCGGAACCTTGCATATACCCCATCTTGCCAGACTTTCTGTTCGAATGCCCTGTGCACAGGCCGGCTGAGAGAACGGTTTGTGACTGTGCGTCCCGGGTATCTTCTGTAATAGGACTAATTTGCAGGAGGGATACAGATGGCACAGCACGGAAACCGGTCGGAAAGGCATGAAGCAGAAATCCGCAAGAATGTGGACCGGGGACATCTTGAGTATGAGCTCGAGCAGGCAAAGCAGCGCGAGGCAACAGAGAAGTTCAACGAGAAAAATCGTAACGAGCACCACGCCGCCGAAAAGTATAATCACGAGTAGCACCATGAGGTCCTCCAAAGCGTCACGCTGGGGAGGATCTTCGTTGTTCTGCAGACCGTTCCGGACAGATTGGTGCGGCCCGCGCTTGTCTCCATGAAAAGCATTCAGTGGAAGTGCCGCGAAAAGCCGCCTGCTTCTTTTTCCTGCGCCCATACGGGAAGGGCCACAAGACACGCATGGCACTGGAACGATGATCAAAACAAAAAAGCCTGTGAATCTCACAAGCTTTCTTAAATGGTTGCGGAGGAGGGATTTGAACCCCCGACCTCCGGGTTATGAGCCCGACGAGCTGCCAAACTGCTCTACTCCGCGATATTCTGTCGGCCTCAACCGACAATGAACAGTATAGCGGGTTGCGATCTGATTGTCAAGCAATTTGCTCTGCAGAAACCTGAAAGAATATAGTATGTTGATTGAGGAAGTGGTTGCAACCTCCTGCCCCGCAGAGGATTGCAACCAGCGGTTCAAAGCAGAGGGTTGCGGTGACCTCTGCAACAGTGGTTGTGTAGGGAGGGGGGTAAGGGGGAG
>JAAUYQ010000060.1 GCA_014805015.1 Clostridia bacterium
CTAGTGCTCAGTACTGTACGGATTCGGTGTATTTGTTGAGCACTCCCTGCTGATTGTAGAGCCAAAGCTTAAGAGCCAGCATGAACTGAATTTGTTGTGTACTGAGCACTAGTATGGTTTTGCGGAAGTCTGACATCTTTCGGCGCGTCATCGGTCGGTTCACTTTCGTTCTGCTTCCCGCATCACACCTGACTGGTAATCCCAGCCTTTTCCGTTATCGTTCACTACCGAGGCCTTGAAAGCCCAGCAGCATAACGGTGGTTTGGCAGATGTCTCTGGCGACTTCCTGCCGAGGGGCCCGCCCTCATCAACTGTGCCGCTTCTTGGCACACCTTATTCTGCTGTTTCGAGTATCCAAGCTTCCTGATGAGACGCAGCACTGTTCGCGGACAGGCCTTGAATTTGTCCGAGAGAGAATGCAGCGCGTTCACAATTTTCTTCAGGCTCAAGGCGCAATACAGCCGGCCCCTTTTGTCCTGGGGTTTTCCGTAGCTTTCGCATTCAATAACTGTTTTCATAGCCTGTTCCAGCTCGGGCTGCAGCTCCTCTACCGCTTTTCTTCCGCCGCCAGGTCTTCGTGTCCGAGGGCTGAAGACATGCGGATCGTCCTGCAGAATCTCATCTCTGCCTCTTTGGATCATGTCCCGGCTGGCGCCAGTGACTCTGCTGAGCCAGCTCACACTGCCACGGCTGCAGTTCAGCATGTATACGACAAACGCACCCAGTATCAGCCGATAGTGCTTCTCGCTGAGAAGCTTTTTCAGGAATGAAAAAAGCGACGCAGTAGCCCTCTGTGTGTTACAATTATCTCGATCAATGTTCATTGGTCAGATTGCTCCTTTCGTTTTTTGTTTTCTAATACCTTTATAGGATAGGAGCAATTTTTATTTAGTTCATCCAGGTTCTTTCAATGTCCCTGTATCGAGATAATCACTCTTTTGTGCCTTGGTCCACTTAGCTGCTATTGCAGTGCTTATTTTTGCACGGGTCCTAAGTGTAGGAAATCATATGTTGAAAAAAGACGAACTTCCTGAATGTCCGGTCGCAGCCGCGGTGCAGCTCATCGGCAATAAATGGAAGCTCCTGATTATCCAGCGTCTCCTCGATAGGTCCTATAGATTCAACGAGCTCTGTCGCTCGATCGATGGACTATCGGAAAAGGTGCTCTCAGAGAATCTCAAGCAACTGGAGACCGACGGTATCATCGTACGCACTGCTTATCCGGAGGTGCCACCACGGGTTGAATACTCGCTGAGCGAGATAGGCGACAGTATGCGCCCCATTATCGACTCACTCCAGACGTGGGGCATGGAGTACAAGAAGAAACGCAGCGACCAATTGCTGAGTGCTTACCTATTGTAAGTACCGAACAAAAAGGTGTCCTCTTGACTGTCAAGTAGGGCTCTTCTATGATTTTAGTATCCAACTATCAAGAGAGCCCCTATGATCGAATTCCGTCACGTCACAAAAGAATATGAAGACGGTACCGTGGCCGTCCATAATTTCAACCTCGTATGCGAAAGCCACGAAACCACGGTTCTGGTCGGCACGAGCGGCTCGGGCAAAACCACGGTGATGCGCATGGTCAACCGCATGGTCGATCCAACCTGCGGACAAGTCATTTGGGACGGCGTAGATGTTGCGACGATGGACGCGGTGAAGCTGCGTCGCAGCATCGGCTATGTTATCCAGGAAGGCGGTCTCTTTCCGCACTGGACCGTAGCCGAAAACATAGCCACCGTGCTGCGTCTTGAAGAAACGCCGAAAGGGAAAGTCAGGGAAGCCGTCTTTGATCTGATGGACAGAACAGGCCTGCCACGCACGTTTGCCGACCGATACCCGGGCCAGCTCTCAGGAGGACAGCGCCAGCGCGTGGGGGTCGCCCGGGCACTTGCGAACAAACCGCTCCTCATGCTCATGGACGAACCCTTCGGGGCGCTCGATCCCCTTGTGCGCCGCGATCTGCAGAATGAGATGATCCGCATCCGTGACGAGTTTGGCGTCACTATACTGCTGGTTACTCATGATATGAGCGAGGCTATGAGGCTCGGTCAGAAGGTCGTCGTCATGCAGGAGGGGGGTGACATCGTGCAAGCCGGCAGGCCACAGGAGATCCTAGAGCGTCCGGCGACCCCGTTTGTATCCGACTTGATCGAGGCGGCACGGTTTTGACCTGGATCGCCATCAACATACCAGAGATAGTCTCTCTGCTCGGTCACCACGCCGCCATCGCGTTACCGGTCATCATTATCTCAGTCATGTTCTCCATTCCCATCGGATGGGTGGCTTCACGCAAAAGACGCCTGGGACGTCCGCTCATCGCGGGCCTTGAGCTGCTCTATGCCATTCCGTCCCTTGCGCTCTTCGTACTCATTCCTGCCATCTTCGGATTCGGACTCAGAAGCAACGCGAACATCCTCATAGTCCTCGTAGTATATGGAGTGGCCGTGCTCGTCCGCTCATGTGCCGAGGCTTTTGATTCAGTTCCTGCCGATACGAGGGATGCCGCCGATGCGTGCGGCTTCTCGCTTTGGCGAAGATTCTGGGCAGTCGATCTACCGCTGTCGCTCCCCGTCTGCATAGCAGGCATTCGCGTGATGGCGGTGTCCACGATCTCGCTCGTGACCGTAGGTTCGGTCATCGGTATCCAGAGCCTTGGCACGTTGTTCACTGACGGCTTCCAGCGCGGGCTCATGGAGGAAGTTGTCACAGGGCTTGTACTCACGGTGGCGTTCGCGCTTATTGTGGACTTGGCCATCGTCGCCATTGGCAAGCTGCTTACGCCGTGGACAAGGAGCAGATGATGCTGGAAGGTGCTTTTCTCTGGCTTGCCGACCCCGCGAATTGGGGTGGAAATGCGGGCATTTGGGCCCGCCTCACACAGCATGTGGTTTTCACGATGGCCGTCGTAGTCGCGTCGGCCGTCATCGCTATACCGCTCGGCATCGCGATCGGACATACGAAGCGCTTCCATGCCTTGGTGACGCTTGCTTCGGGAGCAGCGCGGGCCATTCCCACGCTTGGTCTGCTCACGTTGCTCGCCCTGATGCTCGGCATCGGGTTTCAGGCACCTTTCATTGCGCTCATGGTCCTCGCCTTCCCGCCACTTCTTGCCGGAGCTTACGCGGGTGTGGAATCAGCGGACCCCGTGACAGTGGATGCAGCACGTGCCATCGGCATGACGGAGTGGCAGGTGGTGAAGTCCGTAGAGATCCCTGCCGCACTTCCCGTTATCTCGGCAGGCATACGTTCCACTGTTCTGCAAGTTGCGGCGACGGCAACGCTGGCCGCCTACACATCTGACATCGGTCTTGGTCGGTTCGTCTTTGCGGGGATGAAGACGAACCATTTCGAGGAGACGATAGGCGGGGCGATCCTAGTGATGGCACTCACCCTGTTTCTGGATGCCATCTTCAAACTAATCCGGCGGATAACGGAAACCAGCATGAGAAAAAGAGAAGGGACCATAGCACATGAAAACCAGGCTTAAGATAGGGGCTGCTGCGGCTTGCCTCGCATTGATGATATCCTTGTTCGGCTGCGGTACGTCCGAGTCGTTCTCGGACAGCTCCTCTCAGCAGCAGGAGGGCGAGGCCCAGACGCTTGTCGTAGGGTCGCAGGACTTCTACGAGAACGAGATCATCGCGGAGGCATACGCAGAGGCACTGGAGGCGAACGGATTCAAGGTCGAACGCTCGTTCCGCATCGGACAGCGCGAGATCTACATGCCCGAGATAGAGTCCGGCTCTATCGACGTGTTCCCCGAATACACGGGAAACCTCCTTCAATATCTTGACGAGAACGCCACAGCCACCGAGAGTCAGGACGTCTACGACGCTCTGGTTCAGGTGATGCCGGATGGTCTGCGTGTACTCGATCAGGCGGAGGCGACCGATGCGGACTCATATGTGGTTACCAAGGAGTTCGCCGATGCCAATGACATCGTGGCCATCGGTGATCTTGCTGGCATCGACGGGCTCGTACTTGCGGGCAATGCCGAGCTCGAATCGCGCCCTTACGGCCCTGCCGGTCTGAAGGATATCTATGGTGTTGATATCGTCCGCTTTGCCCCCGTCGAGGATTCTGGTGGTCCGCTTACCGTAAAGGCCCTTCGGGACGGTGATGCAACCATCGTCGATATGTATTCATCCACCCCCGAGCTCGCATCGGGCGATCTGGTGGTGCTCGAAGACCCCGAGGGTATGTTCCTGGCATCCCATGTGGTTCCGATCGTCTCCGATCGCATTGACGAGAAGGCGGCCGAGGTCATCGACCGCGTGAGTGCTTCGCTCACACCCGAAGCACTTGTAAGGATGAACGACGAGTCCGTGAACGGAAAGCGCTCAGCGGCAGATATCGCCCATGACTTCCTCGTTCAAGCAGAAATCATTCAATAGTAACTTCGAAAATAGGAGCTTCGTCATGACTGAGATGATGCATGCCGTACGCGTGAGCGAGCCCGGTGGCCCCGAGGTGCTTCAGTACGTCGAGGTGCCGCGCCCTGAGGTGAGAGATGGCTGGTCGCTCGTGCAGGTATACGGGTTCGGGATCAATCATTCCGAAATCTTCACGCGTGAGGGCAAGTCGCCATCGGTGCACTTCCCCCGCATTCTTGGAATCGAGTGCGTCGGCGTCGTGGCAGAGAGCACGGATCCTGCGCGGCTTACTCCTGGCATGAAGGTGGCCTCCCTTATGGGAGAGATGGGGCGTGCGTTTGATGGCAGCTACGCCGAATATGTCCTTCTGCCGAACGACCAGATTTATCCCATCGAGACAAATCTATCTTGGGAGTGCGCGGCGGCAGTACCCGAGACCTTCTACACGGCATACCTATCGCTTGAGAACCTGCGTATCAGTTCGGGCTCAAAGGTGCTCGTACGAGGTGGCACCAGCGGGGTGGGTGTGGCCTTCCTGAGACTCCTCAAAGCCGGGTGCCCGGACACGCCCGTGTTCGGAACCACACGTGATATGAACAAGAAGCAGCGGCTTCTCGATGTGGGGTTCGATGGGGTGATCTTTGATGATAACGGGCTTTTGGCTACTGATGAGAGGTTTGATCGCGTCCTTGAGCTTATCGGACCCTCCACCATGAAGGACACCTGCGCCCATGTGGTCGAAGGGGGCATCATCTGCTCCACCGGCCAGCTCGGCGGACAGTGGTACCTCGATGGGTTCGACCCGATTATAGACCTGCCTCCAAACGGATATCTGACGAGCGCCTATTCTGACAACGTGGAGGAGAGCGCGGTTCAAGAGCTGTTCGCCTATGTGGAGGCGAACGATGTCGATGTCGCACCCGATCGCGTCTTCTGTCTGAGCGAAGTGAGGAGTGCCCACGAGTACTTGGCGAGTGCGCATTCGTTCGGCAAGGTCGTCGTCCTGAACGACATTGCACTATAGACCCGTGCAAAAATAAGTACTGCAAATCAGGCCGCCTCCGCATTGGAGGCGGCTCTGCTGAGCCCGAGGATCAGATAGTTCCATGTTCCGAGATTCTCGTCCACGATCATATTGATCACGTCGAATTGCGTATCAGAAACCCTGATGCCTTTCGGGTAGATCTTCTCGTCCAGTCGAGCACCGATGGAGAGTCCGGTGCTTGTCGCCGACGCCTCGATGTAGCGGATGACAGTCTCAGCATCGGTGAAAGGCTGCCCTGCCCAGTTCATAGAAATAATGTTGAACATACGGTGCACTATTGGATTGAACTTGGAGCAGCCCGGCGGGTAGTGATGCACCAGAATGGGCAGACCGATCTCGTCTGCGAGCTTAGCTAATTCGTACTTCCACAGCCGAAGCCGGCAGCCGTTGCTTCCACCACCGTCGCACAGAATCGTCAGATACTCAGCATCAGGAAACATCTGGTGACCAAACCTCAGCCACCACTGCCGGATAGTCTCCACGGCAAACTCGGCAGTGTCATGACTCAGACCGAAGTTGACGAAGCCCTTGTTATTGATGAGGTCATAGACGCCCATGGGTGTGCCCCTTTTGCCCTTTTCCGGGTAGTCGTGATCAAGCACCTTGACGGGATCTCCCTTTTGCCGCCACGGCCGTCCTTTCTGCAATAGGTTGTTGAAGAAAACCTTGGCTTTGGCGTCCACGGAAATCACTGGATTGTGCGGCTGCTCCTCGATCACCTCTCTGGAGGCTGCAATCTTTTCCATTTGCGTATTCCGTTCCTTGTGCGGCTTTCCGCATTGCAGTGCCTTGTCGAGTAAGCCGC
>JAAUYQ010000061.1 GCA_014805015.1 Clostridia bacterium
AATAACCTTCGCCTGGCCGTCCCGAAGCATCCTTCTGACCTTCCCGTGCCGTTCTGTCGGCATGAGAGGCTTTCTGTCTTTGTTCAGTACATAGACCATGAAAGTAAGTCTCCTCGCGGAGTAGTGCAGCCGTCGCCAAGGGTATTCCGGGGTTTGGCGCATACAGCACTGTCCCTACCCATCAGGGCTGTTTAACCATATGCCGTAGAGCTTCGGACTCGGCTGTAGATCCAAAGGTACCTATTTCCCAGATAACGTAGCCAGCTCGCCGTGACTAATCACGTACCGGCTGACTGAGGCTAGTCAAGCAGGGGCTTTTTCAAGCCCGCGACTTTAGTCGTGGGTTCTTGACAGAGCCCTTCTTCCTTCTTTGCTGTCAGCGTTTTATCAGGAACCGCCGTAGGCCCGGCCGAGCACGTCCCGGAACTGGCGCGGCCCCCGCCGCCGGCGCCGCTCCTCGAGCGAAGCGAGAAACGAATCGATATTCTCGCGGCTGTTCAGGATCTGCGAGGGACTGATCCCGGCCTGTTCGGCCTTTTCGATGGCGGCGCGGAAATCCCCGACGCGGCCGGGGGAGTGGGCATCTGAACCAATGATGAATTTGGCGCCGGCGCGCGCAGCATCGCGGAGTTCTTCCACGGTGAATTCCGGATGCTTGGCATTGATTTCCAGCGCTTTTCCGGATGCTGCTGCCGCACGGGCGAGAGCTGTCTTGTCGACGGGCAGACCATAGCCGGGATGCGACACCATCATGGCCGGGCTTTTTTCCAGGGCAGCGCTTACCGCTCTGGTGTTCTTTTCCACAGCCGAATCCGAATGGGACTTCGGCATCATGAAATGAAAGAAATCAGCCGGATTGGGATAGCGCACCATGCGGTGATAACCGAAGAAAGGGAAGTCAATCGCGTCCGTCCAGCCTTCCGGCAGGTCCACGCGTCCCTTTAGGGACTGCAGGTTGCCTTCGTAGCCCGAATAAACCCGGATCTGATCCGCATAGCGCTCCCGCACGTCCTCAATGTCCCGCAGATATTTTTCCATACTGCGGATCCCGTAGAACGGGTGCGCCATTCCGTGGTCGCTGATGGCGACAGCAGCAAGTCCCCGGTCGATCGCAGCCTTCACATTGTCTTCTACAGAACCGGTCCCGTGACTGTGTACTGTATGCGTATGAAAATCGCCTGCAATGTCAATCACAGAAATCTCCTAACAATCGTACCTCGGGCTCCAGCGTGATGCCCGTTTCCGCTTCAACGGTCCGGCGCACTTCCTGGATCAGCCGGTAGATGTCTGCGGAGCAGGCGCCCTCGTCGTTTACCACAAAGCCTGCATGTTTATGCGATACAGCGGCTCCGCCGATCCGGGCGCCCCGCAGGCCGCACGCTTCGATCAGCGGACCGGCAAAAGCACCCGGCGGGCGTTTGAACGTAGAACCAGCACTTGGCAGATCGAGCGGCTGCCGATCCCGCCGGCGCTGCATGAGCTCAGCCTGCCGCAGCCGGCTTTGAGCTGTGTCGCCCCGGGGCAGGGAGAACAGAACCGAGAGAACAGTGCCGCCCTCTGTGCTGAAACGGCTGGTGCGGTAGCCGAACTGCAGATCAGAAAGGGGCATCTCATGGATGCGTCCGCCTGGCTCGCGCCAGCGCACCGAGTGCACCACGTCTTTCATCTCGCCGCCGTAGGCGCCTGCATTCATGAAAATAGCGCCGCCAAGCGAACCAGGAATGCCGGCGGCAAATTCGAGTCCGGTGAAACCCTGCTCCAGGGCCAGTTCGAAAAGATGCCCAAGACGAATGCCGGCGTCTGCCCGCAGCAGAGGGCCTTCCGCGGCCGCACTGCCGTACGCAACGCGGATAACCAGCCCGTCATAGCCGGCATCAGCAGCCAGCAGATTTGAGCCGCGGCCAATGACGGTGTGGGGAAGACTGTTCTGCTCAGCGAAGTCGAGCAGGGCCAGAAGCTCTGCCTCGTCCGCCGGCTGAGCGAGCCACCGGGCCGGTCCGCCGGTGCGGAATGAGGTGTAGCCGGCAAGCGGTTCGTGTTCCCGGATGTCCCGGCAGCAGTCCCGGAGCGTCATCTTGAGCCGAGCACCGCCATAATATTCTGTGCTGTGCCGCCGTCTGTGCCCATGCTCTTGAGACGGAAGTTCATAGCAGCCACTTCAATAACGATGGCCAGGTTGCGGCCCGGACGTACCGGCAGTGTGATCTGCGGCACCTTGATCCCAAGCAGCGTTATGTATTCGTTCGCGTTGCCGAGACGGTCGATATTGCGGATATCGCCGGGCTCAAGGTGGATGGCCAGGTTGATCGCCTTGTCCCTGACGACAGATCCCATGCCGTAGAGCACGGAGACATCAATAATTCCGAGGCCGCGGATCTCCATCATGTGCCGGATAATGTCCGGAGAGCGTCCGATGAGAGAGTCGTCGGACAGGCGGTGGATCTCCACGACGTCGTCGGCAACGAAGCGGTGGCCGCGCTTGACAAGCTCGAGTGCGGTCTCGGATTTGCCGACGCCGCTGTCGCCGGTGATGTAGACGCCAACACCGTAGACGTCCATCAGTCCGCCGTGGCGGCTGATCGAAGGAGCGAGGATCTCATCAAGGTAAAGAGAGGCCTTATGGCTCAGCTTGGTCGTCGTCAGACCGCTCATCAGCACCGGCACATCGTACTTTTTGGCGCATTCCATGAATTCCGCGGGCGGTGTCAGGTTACGGCCGATGAGGACACAGGGAATGGGATTTGCAAAGAAGCGGTCAAGGCGCTGCAGACGGACCTCCTTGGACAGGGTCTGCAGGTAGGTCATCTCCACCATGCCGAACAGCTGAACGCGGTTAACAGCAAAGTATTCAAAAAAGCCGGTCATCTGCAGACCGGGACGGTTCAGGTCGCTTGAATCGACCTCAGCGGTGTCGCGCATACCCATGTAGAGTACGTCCAGGTTGCAACCCTGTGCAAATTCTTCAATCTGAATGACGCGTTTCATATCCGTTCCCCCTGCCCGGCATCAGCCGGTCGGTCAGTCGTTCTGTCTGTCTGCATGCAGACAGTATTTTTCCAGGCCCCAGGCCACCCCGTCATCGGTGTTGGACGGCACGACGACGTCCGCAGCCGCTCGGATCTCCGGTGCTGCGTTTGCCATAGCCGCGCCCAGGCCGGCATATTCAATCATACTGAGGTCAATTTCGCTGTCCCCGAATGCAGCCGTCTGCTCGGCGGGAATGCCCAGGTGCCGGCCAATGTAGCGGAGTGCATTGCCCTTCGAGGCAGACCGGTTGCTGATCTCCAGAAACCAGGGCATCGAGGTTTCGAAACTCAGATCGGGATACTGCGGGGACAGTTCGCGGCGGAATTCCGGAACGGTCTTCTCTGTATCAATCAGCAGGATTTTCGCTGCCCGGAGATCCTCCCGCGTCAGCAGATCCGGATCCTCGATGCCGGCGAATTCCACGTTCCGCTCGTAGTTCTCTGTATGAACTGTCCGCTGAAGATACCGGTAATCCCTGTCCGTGTAGACCTGGAAATAGATGCCCCTTTTTACGGCCCACTCCATGATGCTGCGGACGGATTCAGGAGCGATGTAGTCTCCGTAGATGAGTCTGCCGTCCGGATCAGAAATCAGCGCACCGCCTATGTGAATGGAATAGTCATGCAGCCCGAGCGTGTCCCGGAACTGGGTCAGCGCCCCGTAAGCGCGACCTGTGGCAATCACCACATGGGCACCCTTAATGCGCACTGCATCTATGGCTTCGCGGTTGCGCCGGGAAATCCTTTTGCTACTGTCAAGGAGCGTATCGTCCAGATCAAGTGCAATCAGCCTGTAATCCATCGTTTCCTCTGTCCGTTGACCTGCTGCCCGGGCCGGGCAGAACCGACCCGGGCTAAGACAGCAAAACACGTAACATTATACTATAGGGAGCCGGCAAGGGAAAATCACGGGCGCTGCTGACGCGCCGTCCGCAGGGCGGCATCCGGATGCTTGTGCCGCTGCTGAAGAGCGGTCCATTCTGTCCCACAGATACGTCAGAGATATGAGGCCGGTTCTGGGGAGGCCGGATGAAGGGGGGACGACTTTGAGCGACTTTGTTCACCTGCATGTGCACAGCGAGTATTCGCTGCTTGACGGAGCCTGCCGTATCAGGGACCTGGTGGCCAGAGCCAAGGAGCAGGGTATGGAGGCACTGGCGATCACCGATCACGGCGCGATGTACGGCGTGGTGGATTTTTACCAGGCCTGCGAGCGTGAGGGCATCAAGCCGATCATTGGCTGTGAACTCTATATCGCGAGAAATTCCCGGTTCGACCGGCAGGGAAAGAAGGACCACTATCACCTGGTGGTGCTGGCCAAGAATGAGACTGGCTACCGGAACCTGATCCGCCTGAGCTCGATCGGTTTCACGGAAGGCTTCTATTATAAGCCCCGCATTGATTTTGATGTGCTGCGCGAGCACAGCGAGGGACTGATCGTGCTCTCGGCCTGTCTGGGCGGGGAAGTGCAGAAGCTGCTTCTTGAGAACGATTATGAAGGGGCTCTTGCGGCAGCCAGGCGTTACCAGGAAGTGTTCGGGGACGACTACTACCTCGAGCTGCAGGACCATGGACTGCCAGAGCAGCGGGAGATTCTGCCGCTGCAGCTGCGGCTGGCCCGGGAGACGGGCATTCCGCTCGTGGCCACCAATGACGTGCATTATATCGGTCAGGAAGATGCGGAAGCGCAGGACGTGCTGATGTGCGTGCAGACAAACGCGACTGTGCGTGACCAGAACCGAATGCGCATGGCCGTGCCCGAATTCTACCTGAAGAGCGGCGAGCAGATGGAAAGCCTGTTTGCTGCGGTGCCGCAGGCTGTCCGGAGTACGGTGGAGATTGCGGACAAATGCCACGTGGAATTTGAGTTCGGCCGCCATTTTCTGCCGCACTTTGAGGTCCCCGAAGGGGAGGAAAGCCACGAAGCCTACCTCGAGAAGATTGCACGGCAGGGACTCGCGGAGCGGTATCCGGAAGTGAGCGCTGAGATTGAGGAGCGCTTCACCTACGAGCTGCGGACCATCCAGGAGATGGGCTTCACTGATTACTTCCTGATTGTCTGGGACTTTGTCGGCTATGCCCGCCGGGCAGGCATTATGGTTGGTCCCGGACGCGGCAGCGCTGCCGGCAGCCTCATTGCCTACTGCCTCGGAATCACAAAGATTGATCCGATCCGTCATCATCTGCTCTTTGAGCGTTTTCTCAATCCGGAGCGCATCACGATGCCGGATATCGACATCGACTTCTGCTTCGAGCGCCGCGGGGAAGTGATCGACTATGTGACGCGGCGCTACGGTTCAGATAAGGTGGCGCAGATTGTCACCTTTGGCACCTTCGGTGCCCGTCTGGTGCTGCGCGATGTGGCGCGCGTGCTGGAAATGCCGTTAGCCGAAGCGAACCGGCTGGCGCGCATGGTTCCGGACGAGCTGAAGATGACGCTCGACAAGGCGCTCGATCTCAATGAAAAGTTCCGTGAGGAGTACGAAACAAATCCGCAGGCGCGGCGGCTCATTGATATTGCGCGGCGGCTTGAAGGTATGCCGCGACATACCTCTACGCATGCTGCCGGTGTTGTCATCGCCCGAAATCCGGTCACCGAATACGTGCCGCTGCAGAAGAGCATGAAAGACGGCACTGTCGCGACGCAGTACACGATGAAGAAGCTCGAAGAGCTCGGGCTCCTCAAAATGGACTTCCTGGGGCTGCGCACCCTTACCGTTCTGCGCGATGCCCTGGATCTGATTGAGAAGGACTACGGCATCCGGCCGGATCTCGATGCGATTGACATGGACGATCGGGAGGTCTATGCCATGATGAGCAGCGGCGACACTCTCGGCGTGTTTCAGTTTGAGAGCGGCGGCATGCGGCAACTTCTGAGGAACATGAAGCCAGGCAATCTTGAGGACCTGATGGCTGCGAACGCTCTGTTCCGGCCAGGTCCGATGGACAGCATTCCGGACTATATACGCAGCAAGAAAAAACCGAATCAGGTCCGATATGCGCATCCGCTGCTAGAGCCCATTCTCCGGGACACCTATGGATGCATCGTCTATCAGGAACAGATCATGCGCATTGTCCGTGATGTGGCGGGCTACTCCATGGCCCGCAGCGACCTGGTTCGCCGCGCGATGAGCAAGAAACAGCACAGCGTCCTTGAACAGGAACGCCGCAATTTCGTCTACGGCAGCCATGAGGACGGTCTCGACATTCCGGGCGCCGTGGCCGGCGGTATGGATGAGCAGACAGCCATGAAGCTGTTTGACGACATGATGTCGTTTGCCAATTATGCCTTCAACAAGAGTCATGCCTGCGCCTATGCAGTCGTTGCATACCAGACGGCCTACCTGAAGCGGCACTATCCAGAGCAGTTTGTGACGGCTCTGCTCAACAGCTTCCTCGGCAATAAGCAGAAACTGGGCACATATATCAGCGACTTCAAGGCGGCCGGCATCAGGGTGCTGCCGCCGGACATCAACCGTTCCGAAGTGCGCTTCACCACGGAAGATGGCGCTGTGCGTTTCGGTCTGGCGGCTATTTCGGGTGTCGGCGAAGGCCTCGATGCAGCGCTTGAGCGGCGCGGGGCAGGTTTTACGAGTTTCTTTGATTTCGTGGAACGTAATGCAGACGTTCTGAATAAGAAGAGCCTGGAAAATCTGATCCTGGCCGGCGCGTTCGATTCTCTGGGGGCGCGGCGTTCGCAGCTTGAGCTTGTGCACGAACGGGTCCTGCAGAACGCCGTCTCGGCCCAGCGCAAACAGGCAGGCGGCCAGATCTCCTTCTTTGAGAGTCAGCCTGAATCTTTTGACGGACTCAGTATCCAGCTGCCGGACGTACCGGAGTATCCGGCGAGACGGCTCCTTGCCTATGAAAAAGACGTTACGGGTCTTTACATCAGCGGGCATCCGCTGCAGGATGCTGCCCAGGCACTCTCGAAGAGGCCGGTGACGATCGGGACAGTACTTGAATCCGTCACGGAGGGAGCGACCGGCGTCTCGACGCCCTACGACGGCAGGCAGGTGGAGCTGGTCGGCATCATCACCGAAGTGCGGCGGCGGCGTACGAAGCAGAAACGGCAGATGGCAGAGATTGTGCTCGAAGACCTGCGTGGACAGATGACGGTGCTGGTCTTCCCGGATCTGCTCCTCGAGGCAGATGAGCTGGTGAATGCTGATGAGATTGTGGAGATCAGCGGCCGCATCTCCGTGTCGAACCGGGACGAACCGGAACTGCTGGCCCAGAGTATCCGCCGTTTCTATCCAGACGATCAGGCTTACTTCGGCAAGCAGCTCTTTGTGCGCCTTGCCAAGGACCGTTCTGCGAGTGAGCGTGATCTCGACAGGATTCTGCTTGACAATCATGGAGCGAACAGCGTGGTCATATATAATGAACGGACTGGTGCGCAGAAAAAACTCACGGGCCGCCGCAGCGTCGGCTACAATGACCGTCTGCTGAGTGACCTGCGCTCCTGCCTTGGGGACGAGAACGTGGTGCTGCGCTGAATTGGGTGCCGTTGCGCGTTGTCACAGCGCGGGTGGTTTGCTAGAATGAGGATAAAACGCGTAGAAGCGCGACCGGCAGGGCGTCAGCCCGGCAGGGAGGGTTGTGCTCGCTAAGGTGCGGAGCGGCAGGCTCCGGCCATGATCTGCGTAGAGGACAGGAGGGAGAAGCAAACGGCAGCTGCGGCGGCCGGGCGCACGAACTATGAAAAAGAGAATCGGCATACTTACAAGTGGCGGTGATACGCCGGGCATGAATGCCGGCATCCGTGCTGTGGTCATGGCAGCTGACGCCGCAGGCTTCTCAGTCATGGGTATCCGCAAAGGATATGCCGGCCTGATCGAGGGCCGCATTGAACGCATCAAGACAGAAGATGTGGACGGCATCGTCGGGAAGGGCGGCACAATCCTGAAAACAGCCAGATGTCCGGAATTCAAGACCGAGGAGGGGCGGCAGAAGGCCCTGCAGGTCCTCAGAGCTTTCGATATCTCCGGCCTGGTGGTGATAGGGGGCGACGGCAGCTTCGCCGGAGCCCGCATCCTCAGTCACCTGGGTATTCCGACAATCGGCATACCGGGTACCATTGACAATGACCTTGCCTACACGGATTACACCATTGGTTTCGATACGGCCGTGAACTGTGTTATCGAGGAGATGAGCAAGATCCGGGACACGATGGACTCGCACGAGCGCGTCGGCGTCATCGAGGTCATGGGCAACAAGTGCGGCGACATTGCACTCTATTCCGGTCTCACGGGCGGTGCGGAGCATATCATCATTCCGGAAGTTGAGTTTGATCTCGACTACATCTGCGACCGTATTCTGGCAGCCCGGATCAAGGGCAAGATGACAAGCATCGTTCTCATCGCCGAAGGCGCAGGAAAGGGCGAGTCCGTCGCCAACTACATGCGTGAGAAGGCCGGCCTGGACGCCAAGGCCATTGTGCTTGGCTACCTGCAGCGCGGCGGTGCGCCGAGCGAGAGCGACCGGCTGCGGGCAACGCGGATGGGTATCCGTGCGGTTGACCTGCTCTCACGCGGGATCGGAAACCGGGTTGTCGGCGTCCGCGACCGCTATGTTATTGACGAAGACATCGATGAAGCGCTCAGCAAGGAAATCATCTTCCCGAAGGAACTCTACCAGGAATTCCTGATCATGTCGGAAAACAAGCGCTAGAAGAAAGCAACACTGGAGGCTGCCGGACGGGAGTCTCCTTTTTTTCGTTTCGGAAGGAAAAAAAGATGCAAGTTGCAGGCAGGCAGAACAGCAGCGCACCGGATCTTACAGATATTGAATGTTATGTGCTCGACATGGACGGCACGATCAACCTGGGTGACACGCCGATCGAGGGGGCCCATGAACTGATCGAGGAGCTGCGGCGCCGCGGCATCCCGTTCTATTTTTTTACCAACAATTCCTCCCGCTCACCGCAGGCGTACGTGGAACGGCTGCATGCCCTGGGTTTCACCGGCGTTGGCCGCGAGCAGATCATGACTTCCGGGGATGTCATGATTGACTATCTGCAGCGGCATCATCCCGATCCGCTCGTCTACCTGGCCGGTACACCTGCCCTCCGGGAGCAGTTTGAGCAGGCAGGGATCCGATTGGCGGACGAGACGTGCAGTTCAGCAGATTTCGCCGTGCTGGGTTTCGACACGACCTTTTCCTTTGCCAAAGCGGATACGCTCTGCCGGTTGGTTTCATCTGGCGTGCCTTTTCTGGCCACCAACATTGACCGTGTCTGCCCGCTCGAGGGCGGCGCTTTTCTGCCGGACTGCGGCTCCATGGCGGCCATGATTGAGCATGCGACCGGCGTTTCGCCGCAGTTTATCGGCAAACCGTTCCCGGAGACATCCGAATACATCCTCCGTCATGCCAGCTCGGCGCCAGAGAGGACCGCTGTTGTCGGCGACCGTATCTACACGGACATTATGACTGCCGTGAACGGCGGCCTCGTCGGCATTGCTGTTCTGTCCGGGGAGATCGGCTGGGAAGACATTGAACAGGGTCAGGTAACGCCGGACTACGTGCTTGAGAGTGTAGCTGACATCACAGCTGCACTGCGCCGGTATGCAGGATACGACTGATCGTCAGTCACTGAAATCTGCGTCTTCCACAATGCTGAAGCTGTAGCCCGGAAACTCTTTCTCCAGCGTGCTGCGCAGGTTCTCGCGGATCTTCTCGCGGTCGGTCGTGTTGAAGTCCAGCACCAGGTCAAAGGAAACCTGCCTGTTGACCTCGTCCACGTAGAAGCCGTGAACCTGCAGGACGTCCTCATTTTTTGCTGTGAGTTCGTGCACGCGTTTCAGTATTTTCCTAGCTTCCGGCGTCTTCTCGTTGGCTGCGTAAATCCCGACAGTCATGACGATGTTATGGTCCGTAAAGAGGGGGCCGGAGATTTCACGCGAGAGTGCGTCGATTTCCGGCGCTGTCATTTCGTCGGGTACCTGGATGTGAACAGAACCGATGGTCAGCTCGGGGCCGTAGCGGTTCAGAATGAGATCGTAGGCGCCAAGCACCCGAGGATGGGCTTCGATCTCGGCTTTCAGCTCCTTTGCTTCTTCTGCCGGGATCCGTTCACCAATGATATGGCTGACACTATCGCGAATGACGTCAATACCACTTTTGAGAATCAGCAATGCAATGCCAATACCGATCCAGCCGTCTATGCTCACGTTCCACAGCAGGGTGACCGCCGCGCCGACCAAGATGGAAGAAGAGACGAGTGCGTCGAGCGAAGCGTCGGCCCCGGAGGCTGTCAGCGCCTCAGAACCAATTTCGCGGCCCCGCTTTTTGAAATAGCGTCCGAGAAGAATCTTGACGGCGATGCCGGCCACAATGATAACAATCGCAGCCGTGTCATACCTTGCCAGTTCCGGATGCAGTATTTTCTCGAAGGAATCGACAAAAGACGAGACGCCGGTATAAAGGATCAGCATGCCGATTGCCATGGAGCTGAGATATTCAATCTGCCCGTAGCCGTATGGATGCTTGCGGTCCGGCGCTTTGGCAGCCAGCTTGGCGCCGATCATGGTGACGACAGAGGAAAACGCGTCTGCCAGGTTGTTGAGAGCGTCGGTCACGATAGCTATGGAGCCGATGATCATGCCGATTACGGCCTTGAAAATAACGAGAACGACGTTGGCGGCAATTCCGACAGCGCTTACTTTCGATATCTGTGCCTGTCTGCTGTCCACTATCTTCTCCTTTCCGCCCGCCTGCGGGCGGGTCCCGGACAGACCTGTTATACGCCTGTTGAACGTGTGACTGCAAGAGCACGATTCCAGGGATCTGTTCCGCGGACAGTGCCTGCATGCAGGTGCTGTATCAGTTTATGAACTCAGGACTGTCTGGTAGCGCTGCAGCCGGCTGTTGGGTTTTTCGGGAATGGTCTGCATAAGGCGACCGGCCTCAACTAGAGGCGTGACATAGCGGCGAACTGCATAGCCCTGACTTGAAATTCCCAGAAAGTCCGCAATTTCCCGACGCGAGCGCGGCTCCGAGCAGAAATCGAGGATTTCAGCTGTAGATCGGGGGCCCTTTGAAACATCCGATGGCCCTTCCTGCAGTGGCTGCACGTCGGTTACTGCTGCCTCGGCACTTCTGCTGTTGAATAGCTGAGCAATGAATTCTCCACGTCTGATCTGAAACACTGGTTTAGGCAACCGGGCATCCTGCATGAGGCGTCTGACCCGGGGGATCCCTGAGTATCTGTTCTCGGTCTTGCCCAGGGTTTCCATGGCCACGACAAGTGCGGGGTTGCGCGTTTCCGGCTGTGCCTTTCCAAGGTCGTCTATACTCATTCTTCCAAATAGTCCCCCCGGACTTCTGACTTCGAGTCTGTCAGCATACAGCTGCAGCTGGATAGGCATGCTTTCCGTATAGCGACTGTAATCTCTGTGCAGCAGCGCGTTCAGAATGACTTCGCGCACAGCTTCGATCGGATAGTCCGGAACCTCAAAGCGCTGACCGCTCGACGGATCCACGCCAATGCCGGTGCGCATATTTGTCTGTACATAAGCTACAGCGTCTTCGAGCATTTCCGGTAAGGTTCCTAAGATTGCTTTCGTACTCAGAAAACGGTTTCCCAGGGCGTCGATTTCGCCTATCTCTGTACCTGGAATCTGACTGGCTGAAATGCGCAGCTGCGGGTATGCAGCCTGCGGATCAATGCCCAGCACGAGCAGTCCCCAAAGTGTGCAGCTTCCATCTTCGCGTCGCAGCGATGCTAAGCTGAGCTGTTCTGCTTCGCTGAGATTGGCAAGACGCGGGCGGGCGATTTTGCGCCGAAGGAGGTATTCCTGGACCAGGTCCGGATCGAGCATAGCGAGGCTCTGTAGGTCCGTGTCTACGGCTCGCAGCTCGTCCCGCGCGCGTTTTTTGAACGATTCAAAGCTGTACACTTCGTATTCTGTCATAGGCAGGTCACCGTCTCCGACACGGACGTATGAACCCTTAAGACGACCTGCCGACCTGCGGAAGCAAGGCCGTTCTGCCAAATCCAGTGGAGTGATTTCTGCAGAGACGATAGCTTTGCCATCCAATTCGCAAACGGACAGGATGGGGCGGACAACTGGTTCCATCTGCTCACCCGCTTCCATTACCTTGCGCTGCAAATCCTGTGGATCGTATACACCGACAGCAGCGTAACTCTGCGACTCGTCGAGCCCGAAGAGGATAATTCCACCCATGTTCTGATTTGAGAAGGACGATAGCGTTTCGTAAATGTCTTTTGGACACCCTTGAGCAGCGCGCTTGATTTCAAGTGTCTGCCGTTCACATCCTTGACTTTGCACTTGTTTAACCAGTTCGACGAGCTCATCTTGCAGCATTTGTCTGCTCCTTCCAGTTCACTGCGGACACCCTGCGATATTTGGCGTGTTCCTTGAATTAGGCTGGACGTTAAACCGGCAGAACCACAGCGAAATCCACTGTGAAGCTGTCAGCAGGTTTTCGAGCCGCTTGTGTCAGCGTGTCTGATGAACGACATCACAAACAGATCAGGTCGATCGGATTGATGAATTTTACTGTAGAGCGGTCTTATGAAATAGTTGCACAGCGGGCCACTTATGTCCACTACGTAACCAGGAATCTGTGAAATGCATGGCGGATTCCTGATCAGAAAGTGACTGGAAGTATGGTCAGATTGTGATCAGAAAGTGACTGGAAATAAGGAAATGTGATCAGATTGTGATCAGAAAGTGACTGGAAACGAGAGGGTGTGATCAGATTGTGGTCAGAGAGCAACAGTATGCATTGTTGTAGGCCCACTGAGTCACTGGGAAGCATTTGGCGTGTCTTCAGGTCGATGCAGTTCGTCAGGAAACTTATGTCAGACACGCGCGATGCGCGGCAGATGAGCCTCCTGTAAGCTGCATCCGGCCCACCCCGGGTCTGCACAAAGGCAAAACTTGAAGTCAACTGGGAAAAAAGGATCCGCAGTGTGACTTCGTCAGCAGACTGGATGTTGGAGAGCGCTTTGCCGGGTTACATTATAATAGGCAGTCCCGTCAATCGATCCGGCTGCCGACTGATCCAGAAATTGAGGAATCCGCGCCGATTCGCGTGGGTGGAGGCAATGCAAAGAAGGAGGACGGCAATTTCTCCCCTGCCTTACTCGGCGGGCGTCTCCTTGCCGCTATTAATTTGAATTACTTACTTGGAATTAACGTCCGCATTAATGGAGTGGACTGTATTTTAGTGGATGAGGAAGGAAAGCTCTGCCGCACGGAGTCGCAGCCATATGCCCTGGCAGAGGCGCAGCAAGGCAGCCGCGAACAGAATCCGGGAGACTGGTGGGATGCTCTGGTGACCGCGCTCAGAACAATGCTGACGGACTTCAAAACTGAGGACATAGCTGCTGTGGGCGTGGCTGGGGAAATACATGGCCTGGTGGCCCTGGACAGCAGTTCTGAAGTGGTTCGGGACGCTATCCTCTGGAACGATGCACGTGGTGAGCAGGAATACAACCAGGCTATCCTGGATGCCGGCGTTGATTCCCTGACGGATGGAAAACACAGGGGACATCACGTGGAGAGTAAGCTTCTGTGGATGCGGGAGCATGAACCGGATACCTACGCGAAGATTGCCAAGTTCGTTATGCCCGTCGACTATGTGCGCTATCTGCTGACCGGGACTCTGGCGGCAGACCCGGAAGATGCCGGGCAGTCCGTCTATTTCAACACCGAGGATCAGCAGTGGGACAATGAGATCATCTCCAAGGTTGGATTTGATATCGTGGTGTTCCCGCCAGTTGCCGATTCCAATGCCCCAGCCGGAACAGTGACAGAAGAGGCGGCTGAAGCGACCGGCCTTGCGGCAGGCACGCCGGTTTACAGCGCCGGTCCTGAAACAGTGATGCGCAATGCGCTGCTGAGCACATTGAATGCGGATGCAATGGCTGTCGTGCTCGGACCGTCTGCTATGGTTGCCATGCCGTCCAAAGAGATTCCCAAGACCGGCCGTGACAATCTGCAGGTGATGAGTATCAACGACGGCGACAGCTACGTGGTATACGGCCGGCAGCTTGCCGGCGGGGATGCGCTCAAATGGGCAGAAGAAGCCATGTTCGGCCTTGAGGACAATCCGGAGCTGGCGCTCTTTTCTGCCGCGGAGCAGGCAGACCCCGGGGCCGGCGGCACGATGTTTCTGCCATATCTGATGGGAGAGAATTCGCCAAAACCAGATGTGCAGGCTAGCGGTACGTTTACGGGGATATCGATGCTGACCCGGCCCCCGCAGCTTGCACGCGCGGTCATGGAAGGCATGATCTATGGTCTGCGTGAGATCTGCAGTGCAATTCTGCACGAGAACCGTCACCTGGATGCCAAGGAGATCGTGCTGTCCGGAAGCGCTACAAGCAGCTCGATGATCAAGCACATCCTGGCGGATGTTTTCAATCTGCCGGTCAAGATCTATCAGGGAGCGCTTGAAGGCGGCGCCTACGGTGCGGCACTTACAGCCGGCGTCGGCGAAGGCATGTTCGCAAGCTTTGCGGATGCCGAGAAGCTGCATCACATTGCGGAAATCATTGAGCCGGATGCCGAGACGGCGGCGCTCTATGAGAAGGTCATGAACAGATACGAGGAGTTTGCCAAGGGCATGAGGGGGATCTTCGCCAGAAACAGCTGACGCAGAAAAGCAGAGAAAAGCGGCGGTGCACAGGAAAAAACGTCCGGTGTACTGCCGCTTTTGTTCATCATCATAGAGGACTCCCGCTTCAGGTGCCAAAAGGCCAGGCGGGGAGAGCGTTTACTGCTCATTTTCGCTGTCTGCTGTAATCCAGTGCATGCTTTCCGGCGGCCAGATCACAAAAAGTCCGCGCCCGACGATGGCATCCTGCGGAATCGGGCCGACCTGCAGCGCCCGGCTGTCCATGGAGTTGTAGCGATTGTCGCCCATGACAAACACGTGCCCCTCCGGTACGGTGAGCGGTCCGTAGTCAAAATACTCGAAGTCGCTGACATAGTCTTCCTCGAGGGGCTCGCCGTCGATGTAGACCGTACTGTTGCGGATTTCGATCGTTTCGCCCGGCAGGGCAATTGCCCGCTTCACAAAGTTCTCGGTACGGTTCGGATAGTGGACGATCACAATGTCGCCCCGGTTTGGCAGGCCGGAATAACGGCTTACCTTCTCAATCGCTATCCGCTCACCTGTCTCCAGCGTCGGCTGCATGGACGGTCCGTCCACCAGGACGAACTCAAACAGGAAAGCCCGGATGAGGAACGCCGCTGCCACCGCCACCGAAATGGCCAGTACCCAGCTCAGTGCCTCATGCATGCTGCCTGCCTTCTTGGCCCGTGACCGTGTAGCTGCCGGCTCGCCCGCCGTATTCGTTTGGTATTCTCTCATGTGTCCTCGTTGACGGCCGGCGCTGAGACAGCCCGGTCCTGATTGATTGTGTGCATGTTCTCAAACGGCCAGAGTACAAACAGCCCGTGGCCGAGGATGGCGTCTTTCGCAATCGGCCCGATATAGGAAGCCCGGCTGTCCATGGAATGAGCCCGGTTGTCTCCCATAACAAAAATGTGGTCCTCCGGAACAACCACGGGATCCATGTCCGCGTACGGTTCTTCCGCAATGTAGTCCTCATACAGGGCACGGCCGTCTATGTAGACAGTGCTGTCGCGGACCTCCACCGTCTCGCCGGGCAGACCAATCGTGCGTTTGACGTATGTTCCGTCCATATCGGGATAGCGGACGATCACAATATCGCCCCTCTCCGGCAGGGAAGTGTACCGGGTCACCTTTTCGATGCCTATGCGTTCATCGGTTTCAAGGGTCGGCATCATGGATTCCCCTTCAACCAGAATGATCTCAAAAAGAAAAGCCCGGATGAGCAGGGCCACAACAACAGCGAGTCCTATTGCAGCCAGCCAGCCCCAGCCGTCTCTCCGGCTGCGGCTTGTCCTAACTGCTGCGGCCGGGCGCGCGGAAGCGGGCTCGGCATCCAGTTCTGACCAGCCGCCCAGGCGGGACCGGTCTTGAGATTGTCGCGGCATCCTCTGTGCGCTGCCGCCTGCGCGACGTATTTCCATATCTGTGTCGTTCTGCTGTCTCGGTCTACGGCAGATGTGCCGCCATAGGTAACCAATTCTATCACAAACGGCCTGCCGCCGCCACTTGAGCGCGTTGCCGTGCCCGCGGCGGAAGTCTATAATTTAGAATGTTCGGGCGGACGCCATGGATGGGAGGTGATCGCAGCGTGACAGCAGAACCGGACCCCTGGCCAGACAGCGGAAGCTTCCTGTTGTGCCGCTGCGGCCGGGAAGCTGCCTGACTATGCCGTGCCGGCCGGCACGGACGAGGTGGAGCAGCCTATGATCGATATCTTTAAGACGCAGCCGGACGGGAGTCTTGCGGAGCTCGATGAGATTGAGCCCGGCGCCTGGATTCATCTGCTTGATCCCAACGAGGACGAACTCATGGAAGTCCAGGACGCGCTGCATGTGGAACCCGAATTCCTGCGGGCCGCCCTCGATGAGGAGGAAACGGTCCGCATCGAGACAGACGAAGGTCAGACCCTGGTTGTGGTCGACATTCCGATCGTCAAACCTTCCCAAAATTCCTTTCTGTACACGACGATCCCGCTGGCTATCATCCTGGTCGGGCACAACATTGTGACAGTGTGCCTCGAGGAGACGTCTATACTGGAGGATTTCTCGAATGACCGTGTGCGCGGGTTTGATACCTGCAAACGGTCCCGTTTTCTTCTGCAGATTCTGTACCGCAATGCGGGGAAATATCTGCAGTACCTGCGTCAGATAGACAAAGCACAGACTCAGGTCGAGAATGCACTGCATGAGTCGATGAAAAACCGCGAGCTCATACAGATGCTGAAGATTGAAAAATCCCTGGTCTTTTTCTCCACGTCGCTGAAAGCCAACGAGGTTGTGCTGGAAAAAATGATGAAATTCAATCTCATCAAACGCTACCCCGACGACGTGGATCTGCTTGAAGACGTCATTATTGAGAACAAGCAGGCTATCGAGATGGGCAACATCTACCGGGACATTCTCTCGGGAACAATGGATGCCTTTGCAAGCGTCATATCGAATAACCTGAATATCGTGATGAAGCTGCTGGCTTCGCTGACGATCGTGCTTTCGATCCCGACGCTGGTAGCGAGTTTCTGGGGAATGAACGTGGCTGTGCCTTTTCAGAATGATCCGAATGGTTTCTGGTGGGTTGTTATAATCTCTATCGGCGCCTGTGCAGTTTCGTTCTACTTCCTGTGGAAGAAAAAAATGTTCTGACGGCCGGGGCCAGGCCCGGGCCGGCTGTCAATAGACTGGAGAAAGCAACATGGCTGACAAGTTTGTGATCAACGGCGGACACGCGCTCACGGGATCTGTGGATGTAACTGGGGCCAAGAACGCGGCAGTTGCCATTCTGCCGGCGGCTATCCTGGCGCGCGGGGTCTGCGTGATCGAGAATCTGCCCCGGATCGCAGATGTTCTTATTATCCGTGACATTCTGATGGAGCTCGGAGCCAGAACGGAATACGACGACAACGGGACACTGACAGTCGATACGACACATCTTGATTCCAGCCATGCCACTTCGGAACTCTGCAAACGGCTGCGGGCTTCCTACTACTTTATTGGCGCTTTGCTGGCCCGGTTCGGGGAAGCAGAAACGGCGCTGCCGGGCGGCTGCGCGATTGGCGAACGCCCGATCGATCAGCACATCAAGGGCTGGGAAGCCATGGGTGCCAAAGTCTCGGTGGAATACGGCAAAATCCGCGCCGAGGCACCGAACGGTCTCAAGGGCTGCGATATCTATATGGACCTGGTGTCTGTCGGAGCCACCATCAATATCATGCTCGCCGCCGTGCACGCCCAGGGCGTGACCACGATTGTCAATGCGGCCAAAGAGCCGCATGTGGTGGATGTTGCCAACTTCCTGCTCTGTATGGGTGCGAAGATTAAGGGCGCAGGCACGGACATCATCCGCATCACGGGTGTCCCGCGGCTGCACGGCTGCAATTATGCGGTGATTCCGGACCAGATTGAAACCGGTACCCTGATGATCGCCGCGGCCGCGACGCGCGGCGATGTGACGCTGCACAATGTTATTCCGCGGCACCTGGATGCGCTCACTGCGAAACTGCTGGAAATGGGCGTCATTGTTGAAGAAGGGGCCGATTATCTGCGGGTGCGCACGGAAGGCCGACCGCATGCAGTGCGCATCAAGACGATGCCCTATCCCGGCTTCCCGACGGACCTGCAGCAGCCGGCGACCGTGCTGCTTTCAACGGCTGAGGGCGCAAGTATGATTACGGAAAGCATTTTTGAGCAGCGCTTCAAGCATATTCACGAAATCCGCCGCATGGGTGCGGATATTACGATTGAGGACAAAGTCGCTGTCGTGCACGGCGTGCCGCGGCTCACAGGCACTTCTGTGCGCGCCACAGATCTGCGGGCCGGAGCGGCCCTGATTGTGGCCGGTCTCATGGCGGACGGCACGACGGAGATTCACAACATCAAGTACATTGACCGCGGCTATGATCATATTGAAGACAAGCTGAATTCGCTCGGAGCGGATATCTCCCGTGTCAAGGAAGAGGCGGACGAGCGCGAGTTTTACTGAGATCGTCTTGCGCGGCGGCGCAGAACGAGGACCATCCACAGGGCGAACAGGACGAAAACGGCAGCGACGGCTCCCCACCAGGGATGCGCGGGCGTGGGTATCAGCAGTGCCGACTGATTGAGCTGACGGTCGTTGATGACATAGGTCATGCCGCTTTCCGCCGGCAGGATGATAGAGCCGTTCTCGGCAATCACTGGTTCTGCCTGCAGCGGGACAATGTCGCCGTTTTCATCATAGTAGTACAGATAGAGCAGCATTCCCGCCGGGTAGATGCCGGACAGATCCACACTGATCCGGCTGCCCGGCGGGATTGTTTCGTTTTCCCGCAGGTCCACAAAGACAGTACTGTCCGAGAAAGTGTTGGCTGTCTTGCGCCCGGATGGAACTTCCTGGCTGACGGCGAGCTCGGTTGCAACGCTCCGCGGCTCCTCGATGCCGCTGCCGTGAAGGCAGAGCGCATAGGGAATCTCAGCAAGCGGAAACCAGGTGCAGAGGAAGCGGTCCTGTCCCTGCAGGGCATAGACGAGCGTATCGGGAATGAGATCCGGCTGCGTCAGCCCGAGCACGACGGGAGACGGAACCCGCAGCATCAGCTGCGCAGCCGCGCGCGTCAGGTCAATGGTGTCGGAGACGATAGCAATGCGCTGAGCGACCGCGGCTTGCTCTATGGCCCGGGCGTCAGCCGCGGCGCCATATGCCGCTGCTGCATCTGCAATGCTGAAGTCAAGCGGCTCCTGCTGACGGGGCAGGTGAAGAACGCTGCTGTAAAGCTCTTCCGTCGTCACGAGACTGTAAAGCGCTGCCGGTTCCGCCTGGGCCCTGCCAACAGCAAGTGCAGAAACGGTGCCGCAGAAATCACCCTGCTCATTCAGAGAACGCGCTGCCTGGACCTCGATTCCGGCTACCTGCGGAAAATACTCCGAGCCATATACGAGCAGATCATTGAGCAGGCTGGTGAGCTCGGCTCCGGTCACCTGCGTGCGGATAAGCTGTGGATCGCTCTTCATGGCAGCACCAAATTCTCCCCAGGTGACAGGTCCGGCAGGCAGCGAAGAAGCAAACAGGCCGCCGTTCAGAACAGCCACGTCGGCCTCAGCGGCGGCAAGGACGGCGTCGCAGGCCACATTAGCCAGACCGGCACTGCCGTACAGAGTGTATTCCGGCAGGCCGTTCAGATAGACCGGAGCAGTCATGATGACGTCCCCGGCGCGTGCGGCAGGCAGCACGATCATCATGATCAGGCCTCCCAGGACCGCGGCCAGCACCGCCTGTTTCCAGTTTTTTCTCTTCGTTTCCATGCACATATTGAATCCGGGTTCCGGAGCCCCGCCTTGATGCGAGTCCGGCTGCTGCCGCCTGCCGGTGGAGCCGGGCTCATGATAGCAAATTGGCAAAGCGGCCGGCAATGTTTAAGGCGGGCAGATACGGACGTATCTAAGGAAAAGGAGATCCGGAGCACCAGCCTTCAGGAGGAAGCGATTCCGGATAAGTAAGCAGATACTTCCGAAGAGAGAAAGGGGGTTGCCGGCAGACCTGACCGGCCGCCGGGACAGCGGTCATGCCGGCACACTTACATGGAAGAACAGAACAACCTGAGTACGGCGCCCGCCGATACGCTGGCGCGTATTGAAGAGCTTCTCACGGCTGAGAAAGAGAACAGCCGGAAACTGCTGCGTTCGTCACGCCTGCGTAACGTGCTGATGATCATTTTTGTCGGTGTCCTCATCGTCACAGCCATAGCCTTCTATGACTCCCTGCAGACAATCACCAAGGACATTCCCGACCTTGTCGTTTCTGCCCGCAGCCTGATCGGCAACGTGAACGGCGCTGTGGATGACGTCATCGATAAGGTGGATGAGCTCAACATCGAGGCTCTCAACGATTCTATTGAAGGAATCTCCGAGATCAACTATCAGGGTCTCAATACCAGCATCACCGGCCTCGCCAACGCAGTGCAGGGATTCGAGGACTTCGTGGACGCGCTGCAGCGGCCGGCCAACGCCTTCAGCTCGCTGTTCGGCGGCGGGAGAGGAGACTGAGCAATGGACCTGAAAGAAAAGACACTGAAATCCAATGAGGTGTTCAGCGGACGCCTTCTGCACGTGTTTGATGATGAGGTGGAACTTCCGAACGGACACACCTCCCGGCGGGAGATCGTGCGTCATACCGGCGGCGCCTGCGTCTGCGCCGTCAACGACGCCATGGAAGTTGCCTTCGTGCGCCAGTACCGCTATGCCTATGCAGATGAGATCCTGGAGCTCCCGGCCGGCAAAGTAGAGAAGGGCGAGGATCCTTACCAGTGCGCCGTCCGCGAGCTGCGCGAGGAGGTGGGTCTGGTGACCGATCAGCTCGTTCCGCTCGGGGCCATGTACCCGAGCCCCGGTTACACGGACGAAATCATCTATATGTACCTCGCCGTGAACGCCAGGCCAGCCGAGCAGGACCTTGATCCGGATGAGTTCGTTGAGGTCGAGTATATTCCGCTTGGGGATGCGCTCAGTATGGTCATGCGCAGCGAAATCCTCGATGCCAAGACGCAGCTCGCGCTGCTGAAAACATACCTGACGCTGCAGATGCTCGGCGAGAATGCCGAGGCCATTATGGCCGCAGAAGCAGCTTCGGCAGCCATGGCCGGAGAAGCCGAGTAAAAAATTATTGACAGACAGCCTTTCCGGGCTTAATCTGAATACATGATCATATGAACATATATTCAGATAATGTTGGATCCAAAGAGAGGGTAACAAGTGAACGCTGCAACTGAACCACTGTACGTGGATGACATCAATGCCGAGTACGTCTGCCAGCTCTTCAAACAGCTTGGTGACCCCAACCGGCTGCGGATTGTCTGCGCACTGCTTGAAAGACCGCAGTGTGTGGCTGATCTGGCAGCTGAGGTGGGGATGGAGCAGTCTGCTCTGTCGCATCAGCTGAAAAACCTGAAGAATGCTTCGCTCGTGCGGTGCGAGCGGCAGGGCCGTCAGATCGTCTACAGCCTCGATGACTCCCATGTGCTGGCCATTCTGGTGCAGGCACTGGATCACGCAGAACACGTCCGGAAAGGAGAATAACAATGCATAACCACGCAGAAGGAGTTGCTGCTGCGGCTGCGGCAGATGCGCATGCAGCTCCGCACCCGGGACACATGCATGAGCATGGCGGCCACAGTCATGATCACGGTAATGCACATGCCGGCCACAGTCACGGTGAGGGAGAAGAAGAAGGCCCGCTTGAGAAAAGCTGGAGCCGGGTGATCGCGGGCGGCATCATCATGATTGCCGGCCTCATTCTTGAAAACACGGTAGGACTGAGCCTGTGGGTAAGCTTTGCGATTTATTTCGCGGCGTACCTGATTCTGGGAATCGATGTTCTGGCGGCAGCAGCCGTAAACATTGCCCACGGCAAGGTCTTTGATGAAAACTTCCTGATGACCGTCGCCACGCTCGGCACATTTGCCCTTGGCATCTGGCAGCAGAGCGGCGACTTTGCTGAAGCCTGCGCTGTTATGCTTCTCTACCAGGTCGGAGAGCTCCTGACAGATGCCGCCGTCGACAAGAGCCGGGATAGCATCGCCTCACTGATGGATCTGCGGCCGGACTACGCCAACCTGGAAATTGACGGCCGGGTTGAGAAAGTGAATCCGCAGGACGTCAAGATCGGGCAGACGATCGTCATCCGTCCGGGCGAAAAGGTGCCGCTCGACAGTGTGGTCACCGAAGGTACCTCCTCGCTCAACACAGCAGCCCTTACCGGGGAGAGCATGCCCCGCGACGTCACCGTCGGTTCGCAGCTGCTGGCCGGCTGCGTTAACGAATCGGGCCTGCTGCACGCTGAAGTGGAGAAAGGCTACGCCGAGTCGACAGCAGCCAAGATTCTCGATGTGATGGAGAACGCCTCGAGCCATAAGGCAGAGCCGGAGCGCTTCATCACGAAGTTTGCACGCTACTATACACCGATCGTGTGCCTGGCCGCACTGATCGTGGCCCTCGTGCCGCCGCTTTTCTTCGGCGGCGCCTGGGAGACCTGGACCTACCGGGCCCTGCTGTTCCTGATCATCTCCTGTCCTTGTGCACTGGTGGTCTCCGTGCCGCTCACATATTTCAGCGGCCTTGGTGCAGCTTCGAAGAACGGTATCCTGATCAAGGGCGCCAACTACTTCGAGGCGCTGCGCAACATCAGCGAGGTTGTCTTCGACAAGACCGGTACGCTCACAAAGGGCACGTTCTCTGTGCAGTCTGTGAACTCGGAACCCGGCGTCTCGAAACAGGACGTGCTTGAAGCAGCGGCAGCTGCCGAGCAGAATTCATCGCACCCCATTGCCCGCTCTGTGCTGGCAGCCGCCGGCAGCAAACCAGCTCCGGCCGATGACGTGAAAGAGATTGCCGGACGCGGCGTGTCCGCCGTGGTGGACGGCACGCAGGTCCTGGCAGGAAACGCCCTGCTGATGAAGGACGAGAAAATCAGCTTCAAGGCAGAAGAAGCCCCAGGTACGGTGCTCTATGTGGCCAAGGGCGGCAAGTTCCTCGGTTCGATCCTGATCGCCGACGAACCGAAGGCGGATGCCAAGCAGGTTCTCTCTGAACTGCACAGCATGAACATCCGCACCGCGATGCTTACCGGTGACAACTGCTCTATCGGTGAGCGCGTCGGCAAAGAGCTCGGAGTAGGCGAGACGTACTGTGAGCTTCTGCCGCAGCAGAAGGTGGAAATGCTCGAGAAGATCGAGAAGGCCAATACAGATACGGCATTTGTTGGTGACGGTATCAATGACGCGCCCGTGCTGTCGGCAGCCGATATCGGCATTGCCATGGGCGGCGTCGGCAGCGATGCTGCAATTGAGGCAGCAGACGTTGTGCTGATGCACGACCAGCTCTCGGAAATTCCGGTGGCTGTGGGTATTGCCCGCAAGACTCGCCGCATCGTGGTGCAGAACGTCGTGTTCGCCCTGGCCGTCAAGCTGATCGTCATGATCCTGGGCGTTCTGGGAATTGCGAACATGTGGCTCGCGGTTTTCGCTGATGTGGGTGTGACCCTGATTGCGGTCGTGAACTCACTGCGGGCTCTGTTCTACGCCCGGCACTGAACCGTCCTGAGCGCAGCAACGATCTGAACATAATCTGAACTGAATATGCAGCGCAGCCGCGGTTTTCTGAAAGGAAGCCGCGGCTGTTTCTTTTCTGACGGTTTGGCTGGCACGGCATGTCTGTCTCATCTTCTGCCATGCGGGCGGCAGCTTCTCAGTCTGCATCCTTCTGCCTGCCCGGCGATTCTTTCTCATCTGTCTCGGACTGATCATTCAGCTCTTCGTCCCGGTGATCTTCCATGTATCCGAAATGGCCGCAGTTGGGGCAGATCATGCGCTTGTCCACTCCATCGCGGGCAGCCACAAACGACGTCGCTGCGCTGGTCTTAAAACGCTTGCCGCAGTTGGGGCAGCGGTAGTGCCGACGGCGGTGCAGCACTGCATATAATATGAAGCAAACGACAGCGACAGCGATCGTGCCGAATACTGTGACGAAACCGAAAATCTGCAATCCGGACATATGACCTCCTGAAGCATGGAAAACCGCGGGAAGTGGCGGTCTGGGCAGCACCGCAGCCACGAGTTTGCCCGTCCACAGCATAGGAGAATCGGCTTCCGCGTGCAAGACGCTCTCGCCGTATAGTGCTGGACTGTACCTGTCGATGAAGGCATGCCGCTTGAGACCTGCGCGAATGACTGATAGGCTCAGTGCGAATCTGTGGTCGCCTGAGGTAGCTGGGTGCATACGACCGTGCATGCTCAAGGCGGAGAACATAGCGCAGCAGGAAATTATCTCCCATACGAAGGGTGGACGAGAGACCGGTTGCTGCGTAGAACGAGCTTGCTTCTCTTTGTCGTAATGCCTCAGGACAGTGGATTTTCCGAGGCAGCGCCTGAAGAAAGACAAGCTGGAGCGCGTGCTGACCCAAGTCTACCCTACAGGACATACATGATATCCCATCTGCCTCAGAATTCTAGCGTCTTGCGCTCGGCGGCAAGAACTGCTAATCTATGATACGTATGACTGCCTGGGCTTGGCAACCCCGTGAATATGGCAGTCTGTTGAGTGGGCGCCACAGGCGTCAACGAGGGTGGGACCGCGGAATCTTTATTTCGTCCCTTGCGTGGCAGGGGACGTGTTTTTGTTTTTGTGGGTTTCTGCCCGCAGTCCGTGATCCGGAAGAGCCTCGCACTCGGTCTGCTTCGTCGGCGGCGAAGCGCATGCTGAGGGTGGTACGTTTGGTTGAGAAAGGAGAGCGTCATTCCTCACCGGGTAATCCGGCGTACCGTGACGCAGTTGCAGATGGCAGATTCAAAGATGGACAGAATTGTCGCCCTGGCCAAGAATCGCGGCTTTGTCTATCCGGGTTCAGAGATATACGGCGGTCTGGCCAATTCCTGGGATTACGGTCCGCTTGGCGTTCTGATGAAGCAGAACATAAAGCGCGCCTGGTGGCAGGCCTTTATAGATGAAAACCAGCATAATGTCGGTATTGATGCTGCGATTCTGATGAACCCGGAGGTCTGGGTAGCTTCAGGACACGTCGGCGGCTTCAACGATCCGCTCCTCGACTGCCGGGGCTGTAAAATGCGTTTTCGTGCGGACAAGCTTATCGAAGACTATGCGGCTTCGGCCGGCATCGAAGTGCCGGAAGTGGAAGCGATGAGCAATGCGGAGATGGAAGCGTTTATTGCCGAGAACGTGGCATGCCCCAACTGCGGCAAGAAAGATTTCACGCCCATCCGTCAGTTCAACCTGATGTTCAAGACCTTCCAGGGCGTGACGGAAGACAGCGCGGCGCAGATTTATCTGCGCCCGGAAACAGCGCAGGGTATCTTTGTCAACTTCAAGAACGTGCTGCGTACGACGAGGCGCAAGATGCCAATGGGTATCGGCCAGATCGGCAAGAGCTTCCGCAACGAGATCACGCCCGGCAACTTTATCTTCCGGATCCGCGAGTTCGAACAGATGGAACTTGAGTTCTTCTGTGCGCCGGCCGAGGAGTTTGAATGGTTCAACTACTGGCGGGATTTCTGCCGCAACTGGCTCCTGGCGCTGAACATAAAGGAATCGAGCATCCACATGCGCGACCACTCGCAGGAAGAGCTCGCGCACTATTCGAACGCCACTACAGATATTGAATTCGACTTCCCGTTCGGCCGCGGCGAGCTTTGGGGCATTGCTGACCGGACGGATTTTGACCTCAAGGCGCATGCGGAACACTCGGGGCAGAACTTCATGTACAAGGACCCGGTGACGGGGGAAGAGTACATCCCGTACTGCATCGAGCCGTCGCTTGGCTGCGACCGTATGTTCCTTGCTTTCCTGTGCGACGCCTACGAGGAAGAGACGCTTGAGAACGGCGACACGCGTGTCGTGCTGCGGCTGCATCCGGCCATTGCTCCGTACACGGCAGCTGTGCTGCCGCTGCAGAAAAAGCTCACAGAGCCGGCCCGCGATGTCTGGAAGCAGCTGACGCGCAGTTTTGCCATTGACTTTGATGTTACTGGCTCCATCGGCAAGCGGTACCGCCGTCAGGACGAGATCGGCACGCCGTTCTGCATCACCGTGGACTTCAACACGCTCGAGACGCGGCAGGTCACGGTGCGGCACCGCGACAGTATGCAGCAGGATCTTGTGGACATCAGCAGGCTGACTGAGTATCTGATGGAAAGAAGGGTGTTTTAGGAATGGCAAACACGGGGCTCAATCAGGCAGCAATGGAACGCTGCCGGCAGCAGCTGGCGATGCTTGCTGTTCCGCCGGGAAGTCTGGGCCGACTGGAATCCTATGCAGTCCGCCTGGCCGGCATCCGCGGCCGGGTGGGCGGCCGGCTCAGAAACAAGGCTGTGCTGGTTTTTGCAGCCGACAGCGGCTGTGAAGCCCCGGAGGAGAGCGGGCCTCTGGCGACGGCGAGGCGCTGCGAGCGCATCGGAGCCGGTCAGGCTGCAGTGAGTGCCCTGGCAGGTACCGTCGGCGCCAGAGTCTGTGTCTACGATATCGGCATTCGGGAGCGCGCTGTCAGCGGGGAAGTCAGAGACTGGAATATTGTGCGTGGCAGCCGGGAAATCGGACGCGGTCCCGCGATGACCCGCACTGAATTTGATGCGGCGTTCGCGGCAGGCAGAAATGCGGTTGCAGAAAACGGCACCTGTGATGTGTTTGGCATCGGGGCAATCGGGGACGGCAATGCTGCAGCGGCGGCGGCGGTCGCGGCAGTCCTGCTCGGTATGCCGCCGGAGGAAACAGTCGGGGATGCCTGGAGCAGCCGTGAGGAACGCGAAGCTATGGCAGAAACCGTGCGGCAGGCCGTGGAAGTCAACCGTCCTGACCCAGCTGACGCCCGGGAAGTGGTGACCAGAATCGGCGGTCTCGATCTTGCCGCTATGGCTGGCGCTTACCTCGAGTGCACCAAGCGGCGGCGGCCGGCGGTCATCGACGGCGGCATCTCGGCCTGCGCAGCTCTTGTCGCCTGCCGGCTGCGTCCGCAGGCGGCGGACTTTCTGTTCGCGTCGCAGCAGAGCACGGAGCCGTACTTTGGGACCATCATGAATGAGATCGGTCTGGTCCCGCCGCTCAGTCTCGACATGCACATCGGCGAAGGCAGTGCGTGTCCGTTCATGTTTGACATTCTGGACGGTGCGCTGGCTGTGGTGGAGGAGACAGCGCTTCTCGAAGCCCCGGACAGCGACGAGAGCGGTGAGTAAGCGGGACAGGCTGCGCCGGCTGCTCTACTTCGTGCAGTGGCTTGGCTTTTTCTCGTTTGTTACTCTGATTGCGGTCTTTTCCGTGACCGGCTGGCTGGGTATTATGCCGCCGCCGCGAAGCGGTGACAGCTTTGTCGCCATCTATGGAATGCGGCCCGTGCTGCTGCTGCTTTTTCTGGCAGCCTGCCTCGTGGATGCTGTCTGTCTCATGTTCGGCCGGTTTGCCCGGCTGCAGAGGTACCCGGTGACGCTGCACGCCCGCAACATTGAGGTGCAGTATCTGCTGCTCAATACTATGCTGGCGGTGCTGGAGTTTGTGGCGACGGTGTACTGCACGCTTCTGATGGTTCAGATCTATCAGATGGAAGTGTGGCAGCGGCCGACATCATTCGGGGCGCTGACTGCCGCAGCAGCGGCATTGGCGGCCCTTGATGTGGTGGCGTACCTGCACCTTGCGAAGAAAAATACATAATACCGTCCTCCGGCGCAGGATGGCTGACTGCGCCGAGCGGGACCTGTGTCTGACGGGTATCTGCAGGGCAGAACTCGAGCGGAGGATAAAAAATGCAGTCAAAAACACGAACTGTTGTCTGTATGGCCGTACTGGTGGCCCTGATGCTGCTGTTCGGCTTTACGCCCATTGGGTACATCCCGATGCCGTTTGCAGATCTGACACTGATGTGTCTGCCGGTCCTGATCGGTACCTTTGTGCTCGGACTGCGCGCCGGCTTCGGTCTTGCTGTTGTGTTTATTCTGACAAGTCTGCTGCAGCTGGTGACGAAACCGAGCGCTCTGGCCCTGGTCATGCTGGAGACGAACCCGCTTTTGTGTGTGCTCAACCTGATTCTGCCCCGGCTGCTGATTCCTTTTGCAGCCTGGGGCGTGTGGAAGGCACTGGAGCGCCGCTGGCCGCGGCTGTCCCTGGCAGCCGGAAGCGCAGCGGGTTCGCTGATCAATACAGCGGTTTTCCTGCTGCTTCTGCAGGTGTGGTTTGTCGGCGGCATTGCCTCCGGCTTCGGCCTGACGGATGCCGGTGCGACGGCCCTCATCTGGGGCATCGTACTCACGAACGGCCTGCCTGAGGCAGCTCTGGCTGCGATTATCTGTCCGCTGGTGGCGCGGGCGCTGATCAAGAGCATTCCGCCGCTCCGAAACGGTCGAAAGGAGACTGAAGCCCCGTGATCTTCGTCATGGATGTGGGGAACACAAATATTAAGTGTGGTTTTTTTGAACAGGGAGAACTGCGGCACTCGTTCCGCCTGGCGACGGACCTCGAAGCGACCAGTGATGAGTACGGTGTCAAACTGCTGGCGTTTACCGATCATCTCGGCATCCGCCCCGAGGAGGTTGAAGGCATCATTGTCTCGTCGGTTATCCCGTCCATTAACTACACGATCGAGCACATGGGACGGCTGTATTTTCACCAGAAGCCCCATTTCGTGGAACCGGGCATCCGGACCGGCATCAACATCTGCTACGACAATCCCAAGGAGCTCGGCGCTGACCGCATCGTCAACGCAGTGGCAGCGTACGAACTGTTTGGCGGACCGGTGATCGTGATCGACTTCGGCACGGCCACGACTTTCGGGGCCATTTCAGAATCGGGCGATTTTCTTGGCGGCGCCATCTGCACCGGTCTGCGGATTTCAGCAGAGGCGCTGACAAATAACACAGCGAAACTCCCGCGGATTGAGCTGGTGCAGCCGGGTCAGATCATTAACCGCACAACGGTCTCGAGTATGCAGGCCGGCATTATATACGGCTATGTCGGGCAGGTCAGGTATATTGTCAGCAAGATGCGCGAGGAGATTGGACCCGCCCGGGTCATCGCAACCGGCGGCTTCTCGCAGCTGATGGCGGAACAGACGGACGTGATCGATGAGGTTGTGCCGACCCTGACACTGCAGGGCCTGGAGCGCATATACCAGAAGAATATCAGGGAGTGGAACAGGACGCGAAAGGAGGATCGGCGCCGGGAGGCACCGACACTTGCATGAAAGAAGTAAATGTAGCCATCCTCGGGATGGGAACCGTGGGCGGCGGCATCTACCAGCTCATCGAGCAGGAAGGCCGGAACATCGAAGAAAAAGAGGGCATCCGGCTGAAGGTCAAAAAGACGCTGGCGCTGGACTATTCCGTGGACGTTCCGGAGGAAAAGAAGGCACGCGACATCAGTGAGATCATTGAGGATCCGGAAATCCAGATTGTTGCGGAGGTTATGGGCGGCATCAAGCCTGCCAAAGATTTTGAGATGATGGCCCTGCGGGCGGGCAAGACGGTTGTCAGCGCCAACAAGGACATGATTTCGCAGAACTGGCCGGACCTTGAGGCTGCCGCCAAGGAGGGCGGCGTCGGGCACTACTTTGAGGCAGCAGTCGGAGGTGCTATTCCAATTCTGCGGGCTGTCCAGGATTCGATGCAGGCCAACACGATCACGGAAGTGTACGGCATCGTCAACGGCACGACGAACTATATTCTGACGATGATGGACGAACGCGGCCTCGATTTCGATGAGGCCCTGCGTGAGGCGCAGGAGCTCGGCTATGCGGAGGCCAACCCGACCAGTGACATCGACGGTCTCGATGCCCGCTACAAGCTTTCCATTCTGGCTTCCCTGTGTTTCAATGCACGGGTCCCAGTGGACAAGATTCCCTGCGAGGGTATCTCGAAGCTGGCGCGAATGGATATTGAGATCGGCAAGGAGCTCGGCTACGTGGTCAAGCTGCTGGCGATCGGCAAGCGCGACGAAGACGGCGCCATTGAGGCGCGGGTAGCGCCGACGATGATCCCCAAGGATCATGCCCTGGCAAACATCAAGGGTTCCTTCAATGCTGTATTTATTGAAGGCAGTGCGGTTGGCGAAATGATGTGGTACGGCAAGGGTGCCGGCGACCTGCCGACAGCTTCGGCCCTGGTTTCTGACATGATCTATTCAGTCAAGGCTGGCGAGCCGCGCTACGCTTCCTTTGATAACCGCTACGACGCGCAGGGCGTCCGCTTTAACGATAACGGTCTGACTGAATACTATATCCGCCTGATGGTCAAGGATGAGCCGGGTGTGCTTTCGCAGATTGCCGGCGTGTTCGGAGATAATCATGTCAGCATCCGCAGTGTGCTGCAGAAGCCGGCGGAGAAAGGCGGACTGGCACCGCTCATCATTGTCACCCATGAGGCACATGAAAAGGATCTGCAGAAGGCAGTCGCCGAGATGAGCAGCGTGGAGGCCGTGCACGGCGAGCTGCACTGCATCCGGGTGGAGCAGTAGGAGGGGAGATATGATCCGTTCTGGATACTATACGCACAAGGCCGAGCACCTCGGCGGCAACGGCAAAGGGATTGCGGTCCGCGAGGACTGGCTCAAGGACGAGGAACTGCCGCCGAACGTGCGCATGATCACGACAATCACGCTGCCGATCGATGCGTCGGTGAGTCTGCACAACCACGAAGGAGAAGCGGAGATCTACCGCATTCTGAGCGGCACCGGCATGTACGATAACAACGGTGTCGAAACAGAAGTCGGTCCGGGTTTTGTGACGATCTGCTACGATGGCGAGCGGCACGGCCTGATCAACACCGGAACAGAGCCGCTCGTGTTTGACGCTGTTATTGTCAGCCAGTAGGATGCCCAACCGCCGCTGAAGCCTCTCAACTACGGCGCAGCGGCAGGCCCGCAGCGAAGCTGCGGGCCGTTCTCTTGTTGTATGCGTTCATTGAATCGAATCTTCTGCGGGCTGCTCGCCGCAGTGATCCTGCTGCTCTTTGCAGGACGGGCACATGCAGCCCAAAGAACAGACATAGAAGATCTTGATGTTGTAATTAGTGTGCAGGCGGACAGTTCCTGGCATGTGGAACAGCACTTCGTGCTGACTTCGGACAGCAGCCTGCAAGAGTGGATCAATCTGCAGCCGTCCGTGGATTTCACGGCTGACGGCGTGCGCTGGCAGCGCGACAGCCGCCTGGATGTCAGCAGTATCCGAGCTGACGGCGGATCTGTCGCTGCGCACGTGTCAGACGGAGAGCTGTGTCTGTCTGTAAGCTCCGAGGAAACGGAGGTCAGTCTGAGCTTCGACTGCGCATCCGGGGCAGACGGCGATCCGGCTGGAGACCTGTTCTGCTTTGCTCTGGCCGGAAACCAGCGCTCAATGCCGGCTGGCGAAGTCCGGTTCCGCCTTCACATGCCGGAAGCTGTCCAGGCAGATAATGTGAGTTTTGCCCGCGGCGGGCATGCCGGTGAGGCAGTACCGGATGTCGTCTGGAATCTTGAGGGCACGACAATTGAAGGCAGCTTGAGCGGCCTTGAACCGGATGAAAGCCTGTGGATCCGAATTTCTCTGCCGGACGGATATTTTCATGCAGCCGGCCCGCTTAGCGGGGCCGCTGCACTCGGTGTGTACGGCACGCTGATCCTGACTGTTGTCGTGATCGTGATCTGGCTTCTTGTGAAGCGCAGGCGCCTGGGCGGAGTTGTCGCTGCCGAGGCGGATCCGCCTGCCGGACTGACGCCGGCAGATATAGGCTGCGTGGCAGATGGCGCCGTTGAGGACGCAGATATTGCGGCGCTCCTTATGCACTGGGCGGGGCAGGGCAGTCTGCAGATCTCGGAAGAGGAAGGTACCCACGGCCCGGAGTTCGTCTTCGAGCGACTTGCCGATCTGCCGCTGCATGCGCATGAGTATGAGAAACTGCTGTTTGGTGAGATGTTCCGGGACGGCGATATTATCTCAAGCGCTGATCTGCGCTCGCGGACTGGCCGACAGATGATCCGGGACACCAAACGCCGCATACGCCGGCGGTTCTCGAGCCCGCCGGACAGTACTTTGGCCCCGCGCTCTGTGATGCTCAGCGAACTCTGTCTGTTTCTCGCGGCAGTTCCGCCGGCACTGGTCCTGGCCGTCTGGGGCTATCTTACGTCCTATGCGAGCGCTGTTGCTGTTCTGTGCGGCCTTGCCGGTTTCTTTTCGGGTCTGATTCTGGGCGGCTGGCACATGCGCCTTTTCGACCGGCGTCATTCCATGATCCGGCCGCAGCGGTCGTGGGCGAACATCCTCTGGGGTTTGCTGCTTGTCCTCTATCTGGCCGCAACAGCATGGGCGGGTGCAGCCTTCTGCGGCTGGTACTGCCTGATCCCGCCGGCCGGATCCCTAATCATGATGCTGCTGGCACCTGGGTGCCGCCTGCGCACGGAGCTTGGTATGATCTGGTGCGGCCAGATTGTCGGGCTCTGGAGCGCTCTGCTCGAAAAAGGAAAGAAAACCACGGGGTCCGATTCCATGCTTATACCGTATGCCTGCGTGCTGCGGTGCAGCCGGGACTGGCCGAAAAGGAAAGGCCGGGGAAGAAAGCCAGACTGGTACAGCGGCCGCCGGACGCCGCCGGAGCTGCACACCGCCCTGCGCGATTCCATTGCCGGCAGGGAACGCCGCAGCAGACATGCCGGCACCGAAAATTAACAAAGATTTTCAAATTGATGGATCCTTTTTGAAAAACCACCCGTCACATGAAGCGAGCAGGATTGTTCAGCAAGCGTTTTCACGTAGAATTCCAGCGGAAACGCCAGGAACGACTGCAAGTGTCTGGCAAGCGCATATACTCGCTTGCCTTGATAAAAGATCGGCAGACGGCCCCAGACAGGGTGCCGGAACAGTCTTGAACCGCTGCAGACCTTGCCGTTGAATTTATCGGGGCGATCGATATAATAAGAGAGACGAGCCAGCATGGTCGGAGCATTCCGGGCATAACTACGGACGAAACGGCTGAGAGACCAGGCAGTGCCTGGGCAGGCAGCCATCACCGGAAAGTCATGCGAGGATGTCAGATCAGACGGGGAACAGTGCGCGGATCTGCCGGAGGCATCTGCTTCCAGGGCAGCCGGTCAGTCGTTTTCAGTGGAGTTTCAGACGCTCTGCGGGAAACAACGAAGCCGGAAAGGCGCGGGCTTGTACCGTCTGCTGATGGAAATCTCGACCATCCTGCTCACCCACAACTCCATGTGTGGCAGTGAATATACTGCTGCAATGGCAAAGAAGTCGCCGGCGTCAGGACGACCAGGGAAGAAAACAGACTGAGCGCCCTGCCGGCATGCCGGAGCCGCTGAAGACCCCGGCCATTCCCCCTCTCTCGCTGTTACTCTTAGGAGGTAACTAATCAGTATGAGAAAGAAATTGCTTATCGGCCTCGCGGCAGCGCTGATTGCGGTCTTCGCGCTCAGCAGTGTTGCATTCGCTTCTGTCAGCATCAGTGGCGGTCCTTCCTCCGTTGATCCTGGCGACACCGTCAGCATCACCATTTCCGGCACTGGCGAAGGTGTGAACGGAAACATCCAGACATCTGGTCTTGAGCTTGTTGGCGGCCCCAGCAGCAACCTTTCGTCCGCCAACGTATTCGTGCTTCTGCCGGACTTCGGCACAGATTCTGTGACGTACACCTACAGAGTTACAGCACAGAGCGGCACAGTTTCTGTCAACCTTACCGGTGTGACAGAGGCAGTGAACGGCGAGACGCAGAGCATCAATGGTGCCAGCTGGTCTGCAACAGTGAACGCTTCGGAGCCTTCTCCGTCTCAGCAGCCCACGCAGCAGCCGACTCAGCAGCCTTCCACGCAGCCGACCGGTGAGCCAAGTGCCATCACTTCTGCTACCGCTTCCAGCAGCGCGAATGCTTCGCTTGCTCCGGGCGCTTCTGTAAAGCCGGGCACATCCGTAAAGCCGGGTGCGAATGGCAACCAGGACAAGATGCCGAAGACCGGCGACGCCACGATGGATCTTTGGGTCCTGGCCGTTGTCGCGGCTGGCGCACTCTGCACAGCTGTTGTTGCTGGTAAGAAAGTTTTCTCCCGCTAACGGAAGTTAACGTCTCTGAACGCAACACAAACTGCAGTCAGTAAAGTATAAAAAGGCAGCCTACGGGCTGCCTTTTTTCGTCATAGACAAAGAAATGCCGCGCTCCAGCTGATCGCGGCATTTCTGCTCGGGCAGCTATAAGATGACCGGGCTTTCGCGGCCAAGCATGGAATCGAGCTCGCGGAAGATCGCAAGGGCGCTCTGGACCCCGATACCAAGGCGGGAGGCGCCGGCCTCGATCAGCTCTTCACACTGTGCCACCGTGCGGATGCCGCCGGACGCTTTCACCTTCGCCTTGTCCCCGACGGCCTCCTTCATAAGGCGAACCTGGGCGGGGGCGACGGGGCCGCCGCTGAATCCAGTGGCTGTTTTGACGTAGTGCACACCGCAGTCCGCGGCCAGGCGGGAAACCTCGACGATCTGCTCATCGCTCAGCAGCGGCGCCTCGATAATGACCTTAATCGGAACAGACAGCGTTTCAGCCAGCAGACGAAACTCCCGCTCGGTGAGCTCGAGGTTGCCGGACAGGAACTCTCCGACATTCATAACCACGTCGATTTCCTGTGCCCCCAGCAGCTCAGACTGCTGGCAGCCATACAGCTTGACGGCCGTGCCATCGCACCCGAACGGAAAGGATCCCGTCGTGCCGCAGCGGATATCCGTGCGGCCGGCGCGGGCTTTCATAAGCTGCTGCAGGTAGCTGGGATTGACGATCGCCGCTGCGCAGCCGTACGTTTTCGCCACGTTCATTGTGAACTCGACATCCTGCGCTGTTGTATTCTCAGCCACGGCAGTGACGTCCACAATGCTCGGCAGTTTTTCAGGATCAAATTTCATATAAATACGGCACGGAGACCGCCCGCCGGGTGTGGCGGGGGAGGAAAAGCCGGTCCTCCTTCTGTCTTAAAGCGTCTCCATCCAAATGGACTCCTCGGTTAATGATACTCAGCTGACAGATCTGTGCTGGTACCTGCTAGAGATACCCGAGCGGATTGCCGTGGAAACAGTTGGACAGCGCCGATTATCCTGCTTTACCGGCAGAACCCCTGTTTATCAATGCATTATGGACCGGTATGGGCCGGCCGACGAGACGCATACGGAGGTATACATAGTGAGTTCATTCATTCTTGCCCTGGACATGGACTGGCAGGGAACAAAAGCAACAGTGTTCACAAGTGATCTGAAGCAGACAGGCATGGCCTTCGAGGAAAGCAGCCTGCTCTGCCCAGAACCGGGTCAGGCTGTGCAGGAACCTGACGACATCATTGGCAGTGCCCAGCGCGTGATCCGTCGTGCCATCGAGGAGTCAGGGGTCCAGGCAGCTGATATCTCCGTTGTGGGTCTTGCAGGTGAACTGGGCGGTTTCCTGGGAGTGGACAAGGCCGGTAAAGCGATGACGCCATACGTTACAGCCCAGGATACGCGCTGCTCCAAATATGTGGATCTGATGCGCGCCAAGGATGGCCCGGAGATCATCAAACTGTCGGGCGGCCCGGCCGGTACGCAGGGTGCCCAGATTCTCTGGTGGAAGCATGAAGACGAGCATACATACTTTGACATTGCCAAGTTTGTGACTGCTTATGCCTACATCGGGATGCAGATGTGCGGACTCGACGCCGAAGGCGCGTTCTATGACTACACTGGTTTCGTGGATTCCGGCTTCGGTGATGCCGTCTACAAGACCTGGTCGCCGGATATCCTGCATAAGTTCCACCTGTCTGAGGACAAGCTGCCGAAGGTGGTTGCACCAACAGACGTGATCGGCACGGTCTGCGATGCGTTCGCAAAAGAAAGTGGTCTTGCTGCCGGAACGAAGGTCGTTGCGGGCTGCGTAACTGCAGCTGCTGGTCTTCTGGGTGCCGGTATCACGAAGGAGGGCTGCATCGGTCAGTTCACTGGTTCCCTCTCGCTGGTTGCGGGCGTCGTGAAGGATCACAATCCGGACGCGTTGAGCGGCGATATCTCCGCCATGCGGTGCCCAGTGGGTGACAGCTGGTATGCAATGGCCTTCACCAGTGGCTCAGGACTCGCAGAACGGTGGTTCAAGGACAACCTGACCGGTAAGGTTGAGGCCGGATACGCGGAGCTTGACGCGGAAGCGGCCGGTGTAGCTCCCGGAGCAGACGGCGTATTCTTTGTGCCGAAGTTCTGCGCACGGGACGCCGCCAAGGGCTCCTTTGTCGGCCTTGACTGGCACGTGACCCGCGCCTACCTCTACAGGGCGATGCTGGAGGGAATCGCCTATCAGAAGCGCCTTGTCCTCGACAGCATGCGCTCTGCCTACGGCAGCCTCGACTTCTCGGCTGTTGCTGCTGTGGATGCGGCGGAACGCGGCGATCTCTCCAACCAGATTGAGGCAGATGTGCTGGGAATGACGGTTCAGCCGCTGCAGGCGGACAACCCGGTCGGCCTTGGCTGTGCAGCGGTGGCAGCACAGGGCGGCGGCCTGACCGCGGATGCGGCTTCCCTGATACCGGAGCCGGCAGCAGGCAGTGCCAAGAAGCCGGACGCTGCTGCACAGGCAGCCTACGAGCCATGTGTACGCGCCTATAGAGATCTCACAGTGCTGCTCAGCGGATTCAATCCGGCCCGGTGATCACAGATGCGTGATTTTCTGGTTGTGACTACCTCGTCGCCGGAAGAAACGGCGGCTGTGCAGGAGCTTCTGAAAAACAACGGGATCCGGTCCTATGCGCAGACAGACGCGACCAGCGAGGGACTGGAGGCGTTGGAAGGCGGCTCGCCGTTCGGCAACAAGATCTACGTAAGTCCCGATGATTTTGAAAAAGCGAGGGATCTGGTGGATGCCTTCTTCAGCAGAAAATAAGCGGGACAAGGGACCCTGAACGCGGGGAGCATCTGCTCCCGGTTGTCTGCGAACCAAAAAGAGCATGGTTTGAACTGTGCTCTTTTTTTGGGCCCTTTCCGACTTTATTTGAAGCGGGGCACCTGCACGAAGTATAGCCTGTTATACTGACGAGCCGTAACATCTGCCAAACTGTCTGGCTTCCTCTGCACACAAACTTCGAGGCTGCACAATTTGAAGACAGATCTTGTTGCCCACCAGTATAGATTTGTGCTCCAAGCTCTACAGGAACGCTCGCATGTCCTAATTCCCTTGATCTATTGGCCATAGAGCGACTATTCTCAAGTAGATTTGGCTCTTTCCAAGGATGGTTGACGAACGCTGGTGACTGCGCGCTGTTGAGCAGTTCCTTGAGCGTAGTGTGAGTAGCAGCTGCAGAATATCAACTGAA